>JANXYQ010000096.1 GCA_025355995.1 Spirochaetaceae bacterium
ATGAGATTGTCGCTAGGTTCACCAATAGTAAGGGGAACCCGCTGGTTTGTAGCTTCGACCAAAAGGAAGCTATTCAAGAGAAGGTGGATGAGTTGTACAATCTCCTAGTAGCAAAACCAAGCATTGCAGTTGGCTTCGTAAGTTCGAAACTAAAGGAGGCTGTCTGATGGTCATACAACACTCTCGATCTAGTAATCTAACGTCCTCCTACGAAATCGTTGAGCAGGCCCGACGGGACTCGTTTATGCCTAGGTCAACTCGATGGACTGAGCTACGCCAGTCGGAGACTGAGGAAGAAGTCCCGGATACGGTTTCAGAGCCAGCAAGGACAGAGGAAACTGTATAGGGAGACAACTCTCCTAGAACTTGTCACTTCCCTGGTAAGGTATCTTTTCGCTACTCCCCGTGGACGGTTTCTCATTGTATTGTAGGGGATATGTATACCCCAAGTGAGCTAAAAAGAAGAGCGCTCGACTTTTCCCGAGAACATGTGACAGATAGTGACGAAAAGTCCCAGGCACAAACTTACTGGCGGGACTTCTTCGCCATCTTTGGTCTTACTCCACAGCGGATCGGCGTTTTTGAGGCGCGGGCGAAGACTCTCAAGGGCACGATAGGTTTCATCGACTTCTTTTGGCCCGGTACCCTCCTCGTGGAGCATAAGAGCCGAGGAAAGGACCTCGAGGCGGCTCTCAAACAAGCTCTCGACTATTGCTCGAGCAGCGGCCTTAAGGATACGGAGCTCCCGCGTTTCATCGTAGTATGTGACTTCGCTAGATATATCATCGTCGAGCTCGCAACAGGGGAACGCTCGGAGTTCCCACTCGAGGAGCTCCACGCCAACCTCCACCGCTTCAACTTTATCCTCGGCTATGAACAGCGGACGTACAAGGACGAGGACCCGGTCAATATCGAGGCCGCCGAGCTCATGGGCAAACTCCACGACGAACTTCGCCGCGTCGGATACGAGGGACACCCGCTCGAGCTCTTCCTTGTCCGTCTCATGTTTTGCTTCTTCGCCGACGATACAGGCATCTTCCAAAAAGACCAGTTCGGCGATTATATCGAAGCCAGGAGTCGCGAAGACGGCTCGGACCTCGGGCAGACCATAGCCGAAGTTTTTCGCGTCCTCGAGACCACCCCGGAGAAGCGTCTCCAAAATATCCCCGAGGACCTCGCCGCTTTTGCCTACGTGAACGGGGGCCTTTTCGAGGAGGCGGAGGCCCCGCCCTACTTCGACAAAGGATCAAGGGCCATTCTTCTTCACTGCGCCCGCTTCAACTGGAGTTCAGTGAGTCCCGCGATTTTCGGCTCCCTCTTTCAAAGCGTCATGGACTCGGAAGAGCGCCGCTCACTTGGCGCTCACTACACTAGCGAGAAAAACATCCTCAAGACTGTGCATGGTCTTTTCCTCGACGAGCTTGAGGCCGAGTTTCAGGCCTCCGCGAAACGTCGAAGCGAGAAGAACCTCAATGCACTTCTCGATCGTATCGCCGGCATTCGTCTCCTTGACCCGGCGTGTGGCTGCGGCAACTTCCTCATCCTCTCATATCGTGAATTGCGGCGTCTCGAGATTCGTATTCATTTCGAACTCCGAAAGCTCTCAGGTGACAGGGGCTTACTCCTCGATGTTGGAGAGAAACGGGGTATTACTGTAGACCATATCTACGGTATCGAATACTGCGAGTTTCCTTCTCAGATAGCACGTGTGGCCCTCTGGATCATGGACCACCTCATGAACGTCGAGTTATCCGCAACACTCGGCGGGTATCGCCCCTCTATCCCTCTCACGACGAGTCCCACTATCGTCCGGGGCGACGCTCTGCGTCTCGACTGGAGAGAAATCGTAAGCCCTGAGGAGCTGACCTATCTTCTAGGGAACCCCCCGTTCAGAGGGAAGCAATTCAGGACCGATGAGCAGAACGAGGGCATGGCCCTTGTTTGTGAGGGAAGAATTGAGAGTTATGGAATTCTGGATTTCGTTGCGACCTGGTATGTCAAGGCCGCAGAGTATATTCAAGGTTCGAGAATACGTTGCGCCCTTGTTTCTACGAATTCGATAACACAGGGCGAACAAGCCGGGACGCTATGGCCTTTCCTCTTCTCGCGTGGAGTTTCAATCGATTTCGCCCATAGGACATTCAGATGGACGAATGAGGCTTCCGGGGCAGCAGCAGTCTTCGTTGTCATCATCGGATTTTCACTTAAGGGTACAGGTCGCCGCCCCGCGATCATCCACGACTATAGTGATCCTGACGCCGAACCCGTCGCGCTTGAGGCTAACAATATCAATCCTTACCTCGTTTCAGGGCGTGATATTGTCGTGACTTCGAGGACTACTCCAATTTGCGATAGAGTACCTTCTATCTCATTCGGTAATATGCCCAACGATGGAGGCTACCTACTCTTCTCTGAAGATGAACGCAGAGAATTTCTTGTCCTTGAGCCTGGAGCGGAGAAGTATTTTCGACTATTTGTAGGCAGTGAGGAGTTTATCAACAAGATAAAACGATACTGTCTTTGGCTTCTCGATGCTGATCCTAGTGAGCTGAAACGGCTTCCGGCAGTCCTTGAACGAATCGAGGCGGTCCGCAAAGTGCGAAGCGGAAGCAAGCGAGAAGCAACAAGGAAACTTGCCGCAACACCGGCGCTCTTTGGAGAGATCAGACAGTCAAGTGAACCCTATATCGCTATACCCAAGACATCGTCAGAGCGACGTCAATATATACCGATCGGGTTTCTCAAAGAGGATGTTATCACTTCAACGGAACTTTTCATGTGCCCCGGTGGTGGGCTTTTCCATTTTGGCATTCTCGAGAGCGCTATGCATATGGGCTGGATGCGCCAAGTATGCGGGCGACTGAAAAGCGACTATCGCTATTCAAACAATCTTGTTTACAATAACTTTCCTTGGCCAACGTCCCCTGCCGCGGAGAAAGTATCCATCGTCGAATCTGCTGGCAAGGCCGTTCTTGAGGCTCGCTCGAAGTTCCCGGACTCCTCCCTTGCGGACCTCTATGACCCCCTCTCTATGCCCGCGATCCTCGTGAAAGCCCACAAAGCTCTCGACGTGGCGGTTGACAAGTGCTACCGCTCAACTTCGTTCAAGAGTGAGCTAGAGCGGGTCGAATACCTATTTGGTTTATACGAGGAGTACACGTCGGCGTTAACCGCTGGGGCGGCGGTAGCAGAAGCGAGACCAAGAGCAAGACGAAAGTCATAGGGGGGAGCAGGGCAAGTGAAAATAGGACATATCAAAAAAGATCGACGACAGCTTTGGAGGCGCCAATGGGCAAAAGATCGGTTCTAGCATTTCTCGCCGTTGCCCTTTCTCTCTTTGTCTCTGCTGAACCACCTGCGACGCCTTCCTCGGCTGTTATATGCGAAGTCGGATTCTCCCCCGGTGGGACCGCCGTCAAGCTAGTCCTCGACGTCATAGGTTCGGCGAAGTCCTCGATCCTCGTCGCCTGCTACAGCTTCACGAATCGCGATATCGCGGAGGCCCTAGAAGCCGCCGCACATCGTGGGGTCAAGGTCCGGATTGTCGCCGACGACGGCGCGGCAAAGGACAAGTATTCTCAAGTTCGGATCGTCTCGGGGGCGGGAATCCCGGTGCGCCTCGCAACGCGATACGCGATCATGCATAACAAGTTTATGGTGATCGACGGTGCAACGGTCGAGACGGGGAGCTTCAACTATACGGCGGCGGCCGTGAAGTCGAACGCAGAGAATGCGTTCGTTATCCGAAACGCCCCGGATATCGCGAAGGTCTACGCGAGCGAGTGGGCTAGGTTATGGGACGAGGCGAAGGGGCAAGGAAAGTAGGTTGTGGGATTTAGGTAGGACTATCAGAATGACAGCCCTACCTCTTGCTCATTTCTTGTGCTTGGTGGGATCAACAAGAACATGCTTCTGTCCTGGCTGGGCGGTCGGAGGAGCTGGTTTACCTTTCACCAGGGTTGTCTCTTTCCCGCCCGGATTGGTGTACTGCCCTGATTTAGGGACAGGCTGGCCAGGTTTGACGGTAGTCTTTGCCATGCTATGTACCTTCCTAGAAAAGATTAGCTCCTCAAAAAAGAGAAGCTGTTACTGAAATATGATATAGCAAAAAGCAGAATACTTGTCAAGTGTAACCACCGTATGTAGTAGCAGATGGACGATACCACTACGACATATAGATTATATACTTAGTCATATATATGCTGTCATAGAGGCTATAGACGATACACTCAAGCTTTTTAGGACCGGATTAGGGCTTATCAAAAAAGGGATGTACGACAGTCCTATTCACAAGACCGACTGAAACCACTCGGGCTGCGATGAGCTCATGCGCGCCGTTGAGGCTGCAGCAAATGAAGCGCTCCTGCTTGCGGTCGGCCCAGTGGGAGACGATGGGCCAGAGGTCGGCGGGCGAGGAGATCTTGCGGTCGCGGGTGCCGTAGAGCCTGCGGCCCAGCTCGAGGGCGGCGCAGACGGCGCAGGCCTTGGCGCCACCGATGCCCGCGAGGCGAGCGAGCATTTCCGCATCTGGCGCTCCCTTCGGAGAATCCAGCAGGCAGAGGACTTCCTCCGCCAGATCGCGGACGCCCTTGCCTCGCATGCCCGTGCCGAGGAGGGCGGCGAGGAGCTCGGCGTCGGAAAGGGAGGCTGCTCCCTCAAGGGCGAGGCGCTCGCGGACCTGAGGTTGGGCGGCTGCGGCGCGCCTGCCTGAGTCGTACAGGGTATTTTGGGGCATGAGGGCCTCCGATGACTTACGACCGAGGTAGAGCCTCTCGATTGAAGGAAGACCGATAAACTCGAGCAAACGTATTGGATTCATCCGAACGATGTTTCTCCGCGATTTCGCGAGAAATCCACAGCATGGTTAGTTGACATTGTTGGAAATAAACCATATGATTTATCCATATGGTTGATAAAATGAGCATAGACAGGAACGCAGCCAGCGCCAGTCGGATCAAAGAAGCTGCAAAACAGCTCTTCCTCGACAAGGGCTACGATGGAACGACCATGCAAGCCATCGCAGACGCAGCAAAGGTCAATAAAATGCTTTTGCACTATTATTTCCAAAACAAAGACAACCTTTTTCTCCTGATCTTCGACGAGGAATTATCGGAACTCACTGATTTTCTGGCAACGGTCTGGCAGATGGACGATTGCACGCTCCTTGAGCAGCTCGACAACTGGATCGATTCCCTGGCCGCCTTCGTTGCCCGCAATCCGCAGCTTCCCCTCTTCCTTATTACCGAGATGACCCGAAATCCCGACCTAATCAATAAGCTCTTTACAGATTTCCGAATGCCCCCGCAGATCTTAGGGCCAAGGGACATTGAGTCCGAACCGATGTCGGACATGCCCGTCCGAGTTCAACTCGTCGGGACTGTATACTCGCTTCTTTTCTTTCCTGCACTATCGGCGCCGCTCAGCAAACGTCTCCTCGACGTTGATTCTTCAATCCTCGAAAAGCTCAAAGCCAGCCACGTGCGACTCGCGAAAGACTTGGCGCGACGGATGCTGAATGGATCGACATTCCCATAGACCGCCGACTCGGTTTTCGACAACTCGATTAACTTGGAGGTGGATAATTGCATCGATTGATGGAAGCGCTTTTCAGGCGCAGCTGGTGGGTGGTGGCGTTCTTCGTTCTCGCGAGCGTCTTTGCGGCCGTCGGTGCGATGCGCCTCCATGTCGACCACTCGACGGACTCGTTTTTCCCCAAAAATAACCCAATTATAAAAGAGAGTCGCCAGGTTCAGGAAATGTACGGCACAGGAAAGAACGAGATAGTCGTCCTTTTTGCCTCCGATATCTTCGAGCCGGCTCGGCTCGACAAGGTCCGAGCCCTGACCGCGGCCCTTCAAAGCATCGATGGCGTTATTAAGGTCACATCGCTGACCAATGCGCCGAGGATGCGAGAGGAGGGTGGCATCCTCCTTACAGAAGATATGGTGCCCACCGACTCGCTTAGCTCTAGCCAAATCGCGGGGATCAAGGACTACCTGGCTTCCAACTATGCCATGAAGGACGGCCTCCTCGCGGCAAAGGACAAGAGCTCGAGCACCCTTATGATAAAGATCGATCCAGCCTTCAAGCTGGAGGCCATGAGCCTGAAGATCGATGAGGCAATACGGGCCAACTGGAAGGAACGCTACGAGGCGACCGGAGAGCCGGTGCTCTCGGCGGCGATAGTGAGGATCATGCAGGGCGTACCGGCAATGGCCCTAGTAGCCCTCTTCGTCATCCTAGCCTTTTTCCTCGTCAACTTCCGTTCCCCCCTCGGAATCCTCATCCCCCTCGTACAGCTTCTCGTCAGCATATTATGGAGCATAGGCTTCCTCGGCTGGTGCAGAATCAACTTTCTTGCTCTCATGGCCGTCGCTCCCATCGCCATCCTCGCCGTCGGCTCCTCTTTCTCCCTCCATCTCCTGGGTCGTTATTTCCTGGAAATTTCCCAAGGGCGTGCGAAGGCGGACGCGATTCGAACAATAATCGGTAAAACCGGACTTGGAGTCTTGGTCTCGGGTCTAGCCATTTCGGCCTCCATGCTTACCTTCCTCCTTTCGGAAAGCGAGATGATCCGCGGAATGGGACTCATGACCGCCGTAGGCATACTAACCTGCATGTTTGCCTCCCTCGTCCTCCTCCCTGCCCTCCTCAATCTCCTGCCCGCGCCCAAGGTCAGGATGCGCGGCGAGAAGGACGCCGGCGTGAGCCTCCGCCTGCGCCGCCTCGGCACCTTCATCGGCAGGTATCCCAAGCCCATCCTCGCGATCGGAGCCCTCCTCACGCTCCTCTCCCTTGTGGGCATATTCAGGATCGTCCCCGACTCCTCGCTCGTCGCGTATTTCCCCAAGGACTCCGCAGCCATACGCAGCATGTACGCTATCGAGAAAGTTCTAGGCGGCTCAACTACGGTGAATATGGTCGTCGATGGAGATTTTCTTGATCCGGAGCTGATAAAAGGCCTTCTCCTGTTCCAGGAGAAGGGGCGTTCGATACAAGCGGTCGGTTCGATTCAATCCCTGGCCACTATTCTGCGCAGCCTCCACGAAACGCTTTCGGGAGAGGCGGGCTTGCCGGCGACGCGCGAGCTCGTAGCTCAGGAGCTCCTCGTCTACCAGGCCTCGGGCTCGGTGAACGACATCAGCTCCCAGGTCAACCTCGATTACTCTCAGGGCCTCGTCACCATATTAATACAGCGGACATCCACCGGCCAAACGAGGGCCATTATTTCGAAACTCGGAGCGCTCGCTAAGGAGACGCTCGGCGACAAGGCCACGATTCGGTTCACGGGCGATGCAGTCATCTCGTTGTTGAACGAACGGCTCGTCCTTAGGGACTTCGTCATCTCGCTGAGCCTCGCGATTCTCCTGGTACTTATGATCGACACCATGATCAGAAGCTTTCGGGCGGCCCTCATCACCATCATTGTCCTATTCTTCACCATCGTGCTGCAGTACGGCGTCCAGGGCCTTTTCGGACTGACCTTCAACATGGCTTCCGCCCTCATGGGCGCCTTGGCGATCGGCGTCGGGGATTACGCGATACACCTGACGGTCAGGTACATGGAGGACTGTCAGAAAGGTCTCAGCCCCGAGAAGTCCATAGAAGAAGCCATCGCTACCACGGGCAGGTCGATTTTCTATACATCCCTCACCCTGGGGGGCGGATTCGCCGCGCTCACCTTCTCGCCCTTTGTGCCGGTGGCGACTCTGGGCAAGCTCATGGTATTCACCGTCTTCGCCGTTGGTATCGCGTCCCTGACCATCCTGCCGTCGGCCTGCCTCGTTTTTCTTCGCAATCCCATCAAGAGCAGAATGGAGGTTTTCCATGAATAGCAACGGTTGTCTCAGGAGGTCCCTCGCGGCCACAATGGTCGCGGCGACCCTCGTTTGCTGGTCCGTCTCGGCCCTCCCTGCCCAGGCCGCGCTCTCGGGCCAGGAGGTCATGGACAAGGTCTACAACAGCCCAAAGCCCAAGGGCTCGGTGCTCACGATGTCGATGATCATCACGAAGAACAAGAAGAGCCTTACTCGCACGCTCACGACCTGGACGACCGGGGATGCCGTCAAGGGCGAGACCGAGAAGACCCTTATGAAGTTCCTCGCCCCGGCGGACGTGAAAGGCGCGGGCTTCCTCAACCTGAAGAAGCCTGACGGCGCGACCGAGAGCCTCCTCTGGCTCCCCGCCCTCGGCAAGGTGAGACGCCTCGGCTCGGGCGCCTCCGACCAGGACCAGGCTTTCTTCGGCTCGGATTTCACGAACCGCGACATCAACGGCTTTGTCCACGCGGACTTCAGCTACGTGGTCGACTCTTTCGTGAATGGCATTTATACGATAACGGCTACTCCGAAGAAGGCTCTCGGCTACGAGAAGCTCGTCTATCAGGTCGACTCGGGTACCTGGAAGTACCTGAAGATCGATTACTGGCGCGGCGGCAAACTCGTGAAATGGCAAACCGATGCCTACGACAAGGTCCAGGGTTATGACATGCCCACAAAGATCGTCATGAGCTCGGCCATCGGCTCCTCGACGGAACTGCGATTCACCGACTACAAGCTGGACCAGGATCTGGGCGACCAGTATTTCACCGAGCGATTCCTGAAGCAGTAAGTAGGGGCTGGATATGAAAAGAGCTGCAACGTTCCTTATTCTTTCGGCTCTCATCGCAGTAGGTCCCGCCCTCGGCGCCCAAGATTTATCCGGCAGCCTGGAAAGCCGGTTGGGTTGGTATTGGGGAAAGGCCAATCTCCTCCCCCAGACGCAGATTTTCGCAGGCTCTCTGGATGGCAAGGTCGGAGATCAGGACCAGCCCGTGGCCCAGTACTCGGGGAAGCTCGAGGTCGCCTATGATCCCGCGACCGCTACGACTTCGGTCGCTCTAGAGGAGGCGTGGATCAAGCTTCTCGCCGGCCCCTTCGACCTCTCCTTCGGCAACCAGGTCGTTGCCTGGAGCGTTTCCGACGCCTTCAACCCTTCCGATATCGTGAATCCCGTCGACCTCAGCCTCCCCGTCGATCCGATCAAGATGCCCGTGCCGATGGGGCGGATCGTCTACAACGGGAATGGCCTAACAGTCGACCTCGTAACCCAGCCCTACTGGGTCGCCCCGAAGCTCCCCGCCGAACCTTGGGCAGCGTCTTCTCCCCTGCCAACGAGCTTCGAG
Organism: Spirochaetaceae bacterium; assembly: GCA_025355995.1. Classification (GTDB taxonomy): domain Bacteria; phylum Spirochaetota; class Spirochaetia; order Treponematales; family Rectinemataceae; genus UBA1306. Next base: position 9,164 of record JANXYQ010000096.1, read on the forward strand.
GCTATCGGCTCGACCTGGGAGAACACAGCCTTTGGTGGGCACGTTAAGGCGAGTTTCGGGCTGCTCCAGGGCTTGGATCTCGGCTTAACAGCGTATCGTGGCCGCACCTACACCCCAACTTCGACCCTCAACTTCACGGGGATGATGCAGACTTCGGTCACCCTCGCCTACGACCGACTCACCTACGTCGGCGTCGACATCGTCCTGGCGCCCGGAGCCGGAGTGCTGCTTAAGACCGAGTGGGGCTACAGGACCCTCCGCGACTCGAGCCTCCTCGAGCCGGAAGCTGGCGCCGCATCCCTGCAGGGGGTCTCGGGCTTCGAGTACAACCTAGCCGGAGTGCAGCTCATCGGCGAGTACGTCCTCAATTTGGCCAAGGGCGCCGCGGCCGTCGGCGACAGCTTAACGCACACTGTCGTCGGCATCGCCTCGGTGGACATCGGTAGCAGGCTCAGCCTCAGGGCGGCTGGTGTCCATGAGTTCAAGGGCAGCAGCGGCATGGTCGCGCCTCAGCTCTCCTATACCCTGGCTGACGGACTTAAGCTGAAGGGAGAGCTGTTCTTCTTCTATGGGGAATCGGATACGACCTACGGCGACTGGTCGGGGAATTCGCTCGGACGGGTGTCTTTGAACTACGCGTTCTGACTTGTTCGCCCTGCGTATCGGGCGAGCAGATTAGGTACTGCTGGGGAATAAACACCTTAGGTGATAATAGACATAAAATAGGCCTTATCAAAAAAAGAATGCACGACCGTTCGACTCACGAGTCCGACCGATACGACCCGCGCGGCGATGAGCTCGTGCGCGCCGTTGAGGCTGCACTAGATGAAGCGCTCCTGCTTGCGGTCGGCCCAGTGGGCGACGATAGGCCAGACCTCCCCCGGCGAGGCGCTCGCGCACGGCGGAATCGCCCTGTTATTTCTCATACCTCAGGTAGCGACCGTAGCTCCAGCCCTCGAGACCGTCCGAGAGTCGCCGCACGAGATACCAGTAATCGCTCCAGCCCTCGACGGTCATTGTCTAGGCGCTTTTGTCCAACACTTCGAGCTTATCGCCATTGGCGAGGTAGCCGGCGGTTCCGGCCTCGAGATCCGGTTTGACCCTGACACGCACCCTCGCATTGGTACACTCGGCGAGTTTGAGGGCTCCGCCGATTCCCGAGTAGTCGATCGACGAATAGCTCGCGATGGCACTGGCGGAGAAGGCGGTCAATGGCCTGTCGACAACCATTAGGTCAGCTGGAATCGTTGAGGAAAGGGAGGTCGGCATCCTCTGCATGGGCGATCCTCCCTCCTGAAGCGACGGTGCGGAGGCGGGACGGAGCCTAGCAAGGAAGGGTTTGTCATATCGAGGTTTCCCTTCTGGCAGCCAGCGGGATCGGCATGCCCCGCCGTATAGAGAAGCTCTCCCGAGGCGATGAAAAGAGGCTTGAGGTCCACGGTATCCTGAAGCGAGACTCCCCACCGCTCTGCGCCGTCTACGTCGATCGATTTGAGGTTCGTAAGCGTGGCGTCGTCCCTGCCGGGCTTGTCGTTCCAGCAAATCAGGAAACCGCCGTCCGGGCTAGCCATCGCGCTCCTCATGAGTTCGGCGCGGCTATTCTGGAAATACCACTGTCCCGAAAGCGTGCCCTTCCCATCCAGGGCGAGCATTCCGAGTTCCGCCGCGCCGTCCTTGCGCAGCGAGCCGCTCCTGAATAGCACCCGCAGGCTGCCTTGGGTCGGGGATGCGCAGAGCGCTTCGTCATCCCCGGAGGCGCCGATCCGCCTCTGCCACGAGAGCTTCCCCGCGGCGTCGAGCCTCGCGACGAGGATGTCCCGGCTCGCCGAGGCTTTCGCGCGCTCGTTGGCCACGAGGTAGGCTCCGCCGTCCTGCGCCGCGACGATGTCCACCGGTTCCTCGAGGCCGGAGCCCGCGAGGGTCTTGATCCACTGAGGCCTGAGATCGCCGTCGATCCTCGCGACCAGGATGCCGGGGCGCGCGAGGTCCCAGGATTGCGTCGCTGCGAGGTGGAAGTAACCGTTCCCCGCGACAGGGACGAGCTTCGCCGGTCGATCCATAGTCCCGCCGCCGATCATGGCGGCCTTTTTAATGCCAAGGCTAGAGTCGAGTTTTGCGATGAAGACAGCCAAGCCTTGATCGCCTTGCCTCGCGCTCCCCAGCGCTAGTACGCTGCCGTCCTCCGCTCCGAGCAATTGAACGCCGGTCGTGTCAGAGCCCATGTCCAGGAACGACTTCCCTAAAACGCCCCCATCCAGCCCGAGCTTGAGGAGTAGAATGCCGGCGGAATTGTCAGCCACAGCCTCCATCGTTATCAGGCTATCCTTGCCCAACTCCGCTGCGGAGGCAGGGAGATAGTAGGGCAAATTTCGCGCGCCGCCCGAGACCGAATACCACGCGGCCAAGTCCGCCCCGGCGATGGGCGGCATGACCTTCGCTTCAACCGCGAGGGCCTTGATCGAGGAATAGTCCTTGCCATCCTCGCGGGTTTTACCGTTCGTGTTCAGCAGCCAGGCATCCTCGGTGCTCGCGGAAACGGGGAAGGCCCTCAGTTCCCTTGGGGCTTTCGATGTAAGTTCCTATAGGCCCGCTATCGCCCTTCGGCTCTCGCGGACCGAAGCTGGCCTTCATGTTAACGATGGGAGGCGCTTCGGGCCGGCAAGCCCACGTCGGGATCGGTCCGTCGAAGATGCCCGCCATGACGAGGCAGGAATCGCCGGCAGCCGCGATGGAGAGGCGGTTGCTACCGGCTTCGTAGAGCCTTTGCATGAAGTCGGCGCGCAGGTAATCCGCTGCGCTCCTCTGCTCCACGATCTTGCCATTGGGATCCGTAACAACCGCGTCGCCGAGCCCCAAGACCATCGCGAGATGGCCGTCAGGGAAGCGGGTCGCGGCAACCAAGGCCCTCGGTGCGTCGCCATTCGTCTTGGGCTCGTAGCCCCTGCCCCAGAGGTACTCTCCGGACTTATCCACGCGCAGGAGATAGGCTCCCTCCCGATCCGGCACGTTGGACGAGCGGTCGTCGATTGCCGTTATGGCAGCCGTATAGCCGTCCTCGGTATCCGCCGCGAAGATAGTCCTGCCCTTGAAACCTAGGTAGGCATGGGACCATTCCACGCTACGGCTAGCATCGACCTTAATCAAGACGGGGACCGAGCTTGGATTCGCGTATATGAGCAGGCCACCGTCCCGGGTTGATATCAGGCCCTCGTATTCGAAACTGTTAGAATCCTATTGCAGCCCCGATGCATTGGCGCCGAGAATGGCGGGCTTAATCTGCGAGCCGGAGAAGGGGAAGCCGTCGCGATCCAGGTATATGAGCGTTCCCGGATTGACCAGGAGCGGCGCTAGCGTACCGTTTGCGAACTCCGCCATCCGCGCGGAGCCTTCGAACGGCGGCCATCCGAGAGCCCTGGACCAGAGGATCTTGCCCTTCGAGTCCAGGCGATACGTCTCGAGACTCCCTTGGACGTCTTCTCCCGCCACTCCCGTTACCTGGCTGTATCCCAAGCGAGCGATACAGCCAGCCACCCTCCCCGTCGGCCGTCTCGATGAAGGCGTAGGGAACGTCGTCGGCCGGCGAGCCGACCGATGTCGCCCATAGGCAATTTCCGGACGAATCGAGCTTGACGACGCATGCGTCGCGCATCCGATCCGGGAACCTGGCGCTACCGAGGAGAAGGGAGCCGCCGTCCTTGACCGACACTAGTCCCTTGAGCTCCAGACCCTTACCTTCCGAGACGAGTTTCGAGAATTCCTGAGAGCCGACTGTAGTCTGAGGGCAGATCGCTCCGATGAGCGCGGCTGCAAAGATCGCGTCGAATCTTCTTTCCATGGCGGTTTCTTCAAGGTTATTAATATATCACGGTATCGATTGGAGAAATAGGCCAAAAACGGGCCTTGTCAAATAAAGGATGAACGATAGTGCGGTTCGCGAGGGCCGCCGAGACAACGGGGGTTGCTATGAGTTTGTGCGCCCCATTGTGGCTGCAGCAGATGAAGCGTTCTTGCTTGCGGGCGGCCCAGTGGGAGACGATGGGCCAAACTTCGGATGTAGGGGATATTTTCTTGTCCCTGACGCCATAGTGCCTCCGGCCTAGCTCGAGGGCTGCGCATGCGCCCGAGCCCGCGCGTCGCGCCGAATCATAAAATGATTTTTGGGGTATGTGAACTTCCCGAAATATACGCGCTAGTATCGGGCCGTGATGAAAATGGAATCGCCGCTAGAAAATCCGATGTGCGAAAAACGGAGACTGCTGTATAATTGCGCTCACGATGACCAAATCGGCGAAGCGATGGTCGCTCATCTTCTTCTCGATCGCCCTGTTACTGACGAGCGCTATCGCCGCCGGCCTGGACTCCCTCGGTTTCTCCCTGGGGATGCCGTTCCCCGAGGCCGAGGTCCAGGGTTCGACGCTGGTGGTCCAGCAGAAGGACAGCCGCCTCGATCTACCGATCAACCGAGTAATCGGTCTCGCTTTCCTGGTTCCCATCGCTGCGACCATCCTGTACGCGGCGATACGAATGGTCATGGGGATGGACTGGAAGGGCTTGAGGCGCTACCTGACCAAGGCCATTTTGGCCGTTGCGGGCATCGTGGCCCTCGTCTTCCTCGTCTTCCGTTCCTTTCCCCGAGGCTCTCCGCGAAGCAAGGACTCGTTCCTCATCCCGCCGCCCCCGCCGCGATTCGCCAAGACTTCCCCCCTCGGGGCGCCGCCGGGGATACTCGTCTGGCTGGCGGCGATCGCCGTCGCGTCGCTCGCGCTGGCCCTAGCCTGGCGGCTCCTGGCCAGGAAGGGCGAGCCGGGCGACGCTCTGAGCCCGATAGGGATGGCGGCAGGGGAGGCCCGGCAGGCCCTCCTCGAGGGGAGGGATTTCAAGGATACCATCACGCGCTGCTACCGGAGGATGAGCCGCGAGATGGAGATAGACCGCGGCATCGAGCGGATGGCGTCGATGACAGCCCGCGAGTTCGAGGAACTGCTCGCCCGCGGGGGGATTCCGATCGAAAGCGTCCATCGCCTAACGTTGCTCTTCGAGAAAGTGCGATACGGCGACTTCGAGCCCACCTCCGCGGACGAAGCTGAGGCCGTGGCTTGCCTGGATGCGATCGAAGCCCATTCGCGAGAAACCGGCGGGGAGCCATGAGAGCTGCCAATCGCGTCCTGGCCCTGTTGCTCATCGGCGCCCTCCTGGCGCTCGCCGCCATCCTGTTCGGCCCCTTCCTCTCGGTGGTCGTCCTCGCGCCCCTCGCAGGGCAGCTTTGGGGCTTCCTGCGGATTTTCATCCTTTGCTTGAACCAGGAAGAGCTCTGGTCCTACGTCGTCCTGGCCCTCTTCGTGTTCCTTTGCTACCGCCTGCTCCGAGCCCTCGCGGCGGCCTCCCCGGAGCTCGCGCCGGAGCGGGGAGGCCGGGATGCGAATACCGCGCTCGGCGAGCTGGAGTATTGGCGCTACATGTTCGCCAAGCCGCCGCGCGACGAGCGAGAGAGGGTACTATGCCGGCGCGAGCTCGCGCGGCTCCTCGTCTCGGCCTACTCGACGAGCAATCGCGTCGAGGCGAACTTCGAGTTGCTCGAATCCTTCAGGTCGGGACGGATCGCCTTGCCCGAGACCGTTCACGAGCTCCTCTTCGGAGGGGCGGGGGATGCGCGGACCCCGAGGGGCGCGCGGAGACTCGGGGTCTGGCTGCGCCGCGCTTCGGGCCGAGAAGGGGCCGACTATCGAAAAGCCATCGGGGAGTACCTCGATTTCGTAGCCTTCCAAATGGAGATGGTCGATGACGAACGATGAACGAGAGCGCATGACTATCGAGGGCGTCGCGGGAGCCGCGGCGCGCGTGATCGCCGAGGTCGAGAAGGTCGTAGTCGGTAAGCGCGAGCTCCTCCAGCAGATGATGGCGGCCTTCCTCTCGCCGGGCGGGCACATCCTCCTCGAGGACTACCCGGGGCTCGCCAAGACGCTGATCGCCAACTGCTTCGCCGAGGCCTTCGGGATGAGCTTCAAGCGGATCCAGTTCACGCCCGACCTCCTTCCCGGGGACATTACCGGTGGCTACGTCTTCGACGGTGGCCAGAATAAATTTTCGCTCCGGAAAGGCCCGATCTTCACGAACGTCCTCCTCGCCGACGAGATCAATAGGGCTTCGCCGAAGACTCAGTCGGCGCTCCTGGAGGCCATGCAGGAAAATCAGGTGACCCTCGAGGGCGAGACCCTGGCCCTGCCCCGGCCGTTCGTCGTGGTGGCGACGCAGAACCCGATCGAGTACGAGGGAACCTTCCCTCTCCCCGAAGCCCAGCTGGACCGCTTCATGGTCAGGCTCTCCATCGGCTATCCCTCTCCCGAGGATGAGACCGAGATCCTCAGGCGTCGCATGGCGAATCGGCGGGACCGAGCCGAGATCGAGGCCGCGTTGGATCCGGAGTCCTTCCTCGCCATGCGCGAGGCCATCGAGTCCGTGCACGTCGATCCGGACTTGAGCCGCTATATCGTCGAGCTCGGCGTACGCTCGCGCTCCTTTCCCAAGGTCGTCGTGGGCTCGAGCCCGCGGGGCTCCCTCGCCCTGCTTAAGCTGGCCAGGGCCTGGGCGGCTATCCAGGGCAGGAGCTACATAATTCCCGACGACGTCAAGCGCTTCGCCCAGGCGGCCCTAGCCCACCGCCTGGTCCTGGACTCGAGCCTCTGGGACGTCCGCCGGTCCGAGAACGGGATAGTCGACGGCATACTCCGCGCCGTTCCGGTACCGATGCTCGCGAACGATGCGCGGTAGCCGAGCGAAGGCCCTCGGGCTCCTGGTAATCGTCCTCCTCCTCGCCGCCCTGGCGTTCCGCAACGGCGCCCTCGCCTGGATGTGCTTGCCCCTGATGTCCTATCTCGGGCTCGGCCTGCTCCTGGCGCCCGTCCGCGAGGACCTGCGCCTTCGCGCAAGCCGCCGCTGCGAGGAAAGCAGGGGGGCGGGAAGCTCCTCGATAGAAGTCATCCTCCGTCTCGAGAACGAAGGCCGAAGGAGAATTCGCCTTCTCGTCATCGAGCCCCGCCTGCCGGGCATGAAGGTCGCCGAGGACGCGCTGTTCCTTCGCGTGGATCTGGAAGCCGGGGCGGGAACCGAGCTGCGTTACACCTTCGAAGCTAGGCGAGGCCGCTTCCGCTGGGAATCCCTGCGCGCGCTGGCCGGGGACCCCTTCGGCCTCTTCGAGGTCGAGACCCTCGTCGAGGCCGGCTGCGAGATCCTCGTCCAGCCGCATTATCGAAGGATGCCCTCCATTCCATTGCGCCTCGCGAAGACTCTCTCGTCGCCGGGATCGATTCCCATCCGGCTCGGCGGTAGCGGGACGGACTTCTGGGGCATTCGCGAGTATCGGCAGGGCGATCCCCTGCGGCGTCTGTATTGGCGGCTCAATGCGCGCGATCCATTGCGTCGCTACACCAAGGAATTCATTCAGGAGAGAACGGCCGAAATCATCCTCATCCTCGACGGCCGCGAGCGGATGGAGCTGGCCGTCGGCGACGAGAGCATCTTCGGGCGGGAGGTCGAGGCGGTAGCCTCCCTGGCCGCGATGCTCATCCGGCAGGGCCAGCGCGTCGGACTGTTCATCATCGGGACCGTGGGCCGGAGCGTCATGCCCGATTACGGCAGGATACAGCTCCGAAGGATCCTCAATTGCCTGGCCGAAGTCCAGCCCGAGCGCGAGGGATCGCGCAACGCACTTCACTACTTGCCTGCCCTGCGCTACTCGAGGAGCACCTTCATGATAATAGTAAGCCCCTTCGCCAAGGACGACGATTCGGTCTTCCAGCGGCTGCGGGCCTTGGGCTATCAGGGAATCTTGGTCAGCCCGGACGCCCTGGACTTCGCCCGCGGCTCGACGGCGGGCGACGCGTCGACTGCCTTGGCACGCAAGGCCTGCCGAATCGAGCGCAAGATCGAGCTCGACCGGATCGCCGAGCTCTCATTCCCGGTCCTCGATTGGCGAGTCGGGGAGGACCTCTCGGGCCTCATCGAGGCGCGGCTCCGGTTGGCGGGCCGAGCGGCCGCGGGGAGAGGATCATGAGCAGGCATGCGCGCGAAGGCGCGAGCCTTTGGCTGGTCGCCTGCGTCCTCCTCGCCGCGCTGGGCATACTCCTCTCCGCTCCGCCCGCATTTATGATCGCGGGAACGGCGGCCGTCCTCGTCCTCTGGGATTTCGCAGGCGCTCGGCGGGGGGGGCTATATGCGCTCACGCCTACCCTACGCGCTTGCCGCCGTCGGTCTGGGTACGACGATCGCCATCGCAGGAGTCGGCATGCGGCTCGACCTGCCCTTCTTCGCCATGCTCTTCTGCGCCCTCGCCTGCGCCTTTTGTATCGATCGAATCGCGCGCGCAGCGTTTCCACGGAAATCTCGCCACCATAAAATGAACTTCCCGGAATAGATGCTTGACATAGCGAATAGTAATTGTTACAAATACACGATATGTGTGATGATAGTGCCACTGATGTTATGGCGGACTTCCGAAAAGCCTACCCACTTTCGGCGAAGGGCTCCGTCTACAATTTCCTGATCCTCCGCGATGGTGCCCCGTTTTTAGCCGGATTGCCCTATCCTTCGCTTTCGACGATCCGCGACTTCGCCCACTACGCCGGTACTTCCGATTCGGCGATCAGGACGCTGCTCTCTCGGGAGGGGAAGGCAGGATATATCGCGAAGGGAAAGGACGCCGAGGGCATAATGCGCTATCGGCTCGCGGAACCTTCGCTCGTCCTCAGCATGGTCAACAGCCGTCAGAGCGGGCTTCCCGAAGGCTTCATCGTCGCCGTCTTTAGTTTCACCGCAGACGCCGTCAGCGAGCGGAGCATCGTCCGCGAGACGCTCAAGAACTTCGGCTTCAAGAAGATCGCCCAGAATGTCTATCTTAACGGCCGGATCGACGCCGAACCCCTGAGGGCCGCGATGCGCGAGTTGGGTCTGGACTCCCACCTGTACCTCTTCCAGTGCCCGGAGCTCGAGGATGAGGCCCTTATTCGCCGTGTCATAGACCTGTTCGAGCTCGGCGAGCGCTCCGCAGAGCTCGCCGGCTTCGAGGCGGCGATGCTCGCCTTCCTCGGCCCCTCCCGGGCCGAGGACTCGGATCGGGACGCGGCTGCGCGGCGGATCATCTACGCAGGACTGGTTTTCTGGGAGCGATTCAAGACTACGGAGCCGCCCCTGCCCGCGCGGCTCCTGCCCGAAGGATACCGCTTTGGCGCGATAGCCCGAGCCTATGAGGAGCGCTATGCCGCGAGCGCGCCGGCCATCGCCGAATACTATATGCGTATTTCCGCGCGATAAGGAGTAGATATGGAAATCTCGGGAAAGAAGGATTTCGGCCCATTCTTGGCCTTCGGAGCGATCGCGGGCTTAGTGTCCGTCCTCGGCGGCATATCCGACATCGGCCTGAGCGCCGTCCTCGGGGGGGCCGATATCAGCACCCTGCCTAGGGGCGCACTTGGGCGATTCGCCTCGTTTCGCGCGAGTCCCCTCGTAGGGCTCTACCAGCTGGATCTCCTGAACGTCTGCGTATCGCTGGCGAGCCTACCGTTTTTCCTGGCCCTTGGAATGGCTCATCGCGAGCGACGGCCCGCTTTCTCCTTCTTCGCGATATCGGCGGCGGCCATCGGGACGGCGGTATTCGTCGCGGGCAATGCCGCCTTGCCGATGCTAGGACTCGCCGGTAAGTATTACTCCGCCGCCGACGAGTCGGGGCGGCAGGCCATCGCGGCGGCCGGCGAGGCATTGTTGTCCCGAGGAGCGCACGGCAGCCCCGGGGCCTTCCCCGGCTTTATCCTTTCCTCGCTCTCGAGCCTGCTTTTCGCGTTCCTCATGCTCGGCGGCGGGGTATTCCCCAAGCCAGTCGCCGCGCTTGGCATCGCGGGAAGCTCGATAATGATCCTCTACCTGGTCGCGGTCACCTTCATACCCGGTATGGAACATGCGGCGATGTTCATCGTCATGTTCGGCGGCCTGGCGACGATGGCTTGGCTGATCCTCGCCTCCATCCGGTTATTCGCCCTGGCCTCCCTCACTGCGTTCTCGCGTTCGAAAAGGAGCATGAAATGACGAGACTTGGCATTAATCCCTTTGGAATAGCCATCAACCTGGCTATCGGGTGGTTTGTGATCTCCTTCCTGCAGGCGGTCCTGCGCGGGATCGGTTCCTCGAGTGGTTCAAGCCTTTGGACTCGCTTTCTGGCCATCGCTCTGTTCAGGAACGGCCCGGCCGTGTTGATCAATCTGATCGCCATCGCCGTTTTGGGCGGCATAGGGACCGTTCTTTGGTTCCTAGCGAAAAAGTAGCGGCAAAATGGAGTATGCATCCATGGATCAATCAAGCGCCGGGACGTCGCCTCTTCGACCGGAGCGCGAGTGGGCCGCGCTGTATAGAGCCGGAGCCGTCGCCTCATTCATCTACGTGGCCATGATGCTCGCGCCTCTCGCGCTCATGATCGTCGCGCCCCTTCCTCCGATGGATGGCGGCGCGGCCATCCTCGACTACGTGAACGCGCATCGAGGCATTTACGTCGCCGAGTTGGTTTGCTTCGTCGGGCTTTGCATACCTGCGATCGCCATGTTCCTAGCGCTGGGAGTCGCCCTTCGTTCCGCGAGCCCGAGCCTCGCCCTCCTCGGTTCGGCGCTGGGCATCTCCTCCGAGGTCGCCGCCTTCGCCATCGGCTCGAGCCCGCCCTCGCTGAGTTGGGGGCTCGTCGAGCTCGCGACGCGTTATGCCAAGGGCGTCGGACCTGCGCGCGACGCTTTCGCAGCGGGAGCGGAAGCGCTCGCGGCTAACGTGAACGCAGTTTCGTTGGTGGGCGTTCTCACCGCCATGGGGATACTGATTATCTCATTGATCTTCGCAAAGGGGGCCCTCGGCCGCGTCGCCGGCGTCATAGGCATTATCACCGGGGCTTCGGGCCTTTTCCTCGAAGCCTTCAGGCCCTACGTCGGCGCAGTCTACAGCATTTATGGGTTGCTTCTGCTCGCATGGTCCGTCGCCGTGGGCATCTGTCTCGCGCGAAAGGCGCGCATCGCCGCCTCGGGCAGCGCGGGGACCGTCGGCTGGCTGGCCGGGGCGAGACGATTGAAGGAATAGCGCGAGCCTGGTTTGACTTTGATGCCCTCCGGCATCTATTTTCCCACTATGGCCGTGTTGGGCGGGTAGTGCCGAGATGGTCGCCGCTTTGTATCGCGGCCTTCCTGTTCTCCGCAGGATTCCTAACCAGGACGGAGGCCAAGGTGCCGGAAATGCTTATCGACGATTACTACATCTTCCTTCGAACGTCGGGCAACATGATGCCCTGGTCTTTCTTCATGGCGCGACTCCCCGTCGCGGACGGGTGGCAGGAGATATCGATCCCCTGGGAAAGCTTCAAGAAAGGCTATTTCGATTCTTTCCTTTCCCTCACTACCTCGAAGCTCACGAGCCTGGCAGTTACGTCGGCGTTCCCTGCGCTCGTCTCGTTAGGGATCGCGGGGTTCTCGGTATGTCTCATGCGAAGGTCTCCTTATTGCCTCGCTCGCCCTGCTCTCGGCATCTACGATCGCGTTCGCCGAGGGCAGTCGTCAGCCCTTCCAGAAAGTCGCGGACAGGATGGACCTGCAGAAATTCCTCGGCTCCTGGTACGTCATCGGCGTACTGCCGACCCTCTTCGAGAAGGGCGCCGCCAACGGCATCGAGACCTACTCCCTCGACGAGAAAGGCGACCTCAGGGTCGAATGCGTCTTTTACGAGGGCAGTCCCGCTGGCAAGAAGACGGTCATGCATCAGAAGGGCTGGGTCGTGGACAAGGAGAGGAACACCGAGTGGAAGGTGCGGCCGCTCTGGCCCCTCAAGCTGCCCTACCTGATCATCGACCTCGCCGAGGATTACCGCTACGCCGTGATCGGGACGAACAACTACAAGTATGTCTGGATCATGTCGAGAACGCCGACCATCGCGGACTCCGATTACGCTGGAATCCTTTCCCGGCTCGCGGAGCGCGGATACAAGACGGCCGCGATTCAGCGAATGCAGCGGGTTTGGTAGGCGCCTACTCCTTCATCATAACGAGGGCTAGCGTGTTCATGCCCGCGTTGAGCGCGATTATCGGCGAAATCTCCTGGATGAAGAGGGGTTTCTTCCCCAGCGCTCCCTCGATCTGCAAGGCGAAGGACTCGGCGTCCGCGACGTCGCCCGCATGGACTACGCCGTAGCAACGAAGCTCGTCGCTCCCGACGAATCCCCGTGCTAGCTCGATGATCCCCTGCAGGTTCTTGCGCCTCGAGAAGGCCTTGCCGCAAATTTTGGAGCCGCCCTCCTCGTCGAGCGAGACTATGGGCTTGAGGTTGAGCAGGCCGGCCAGGGCTCCCTTGAGCGGGCTCACCCGGCCTCCCTTCACCATGTACTTGAGGGTGGGGACGCTCACCAGGATCCGCGCCTTGGGGATGAAGGCCTCGACGGCTGCCACCACTTCGTCGTGGGTCTTCCCCTCCGCGATCAGCTCGGCCGCGCGAAGGACGATGAGGGCCTGGGACCCGGAGTTGTTCCGCGAGTCTATGACGGAGATGCGCTTGTCGGGGATGAGGGCCGCCTCTCTCGCGGAGAGGCCGCAGGTACCCGACAACTTGCCGGAAACATGGATCGCGATGACCGATTCGTAGTAGGTGGAGAGGAAGGAGTAGAGGAGCTTGAATGCGGCCGGGCTCGGCTGGGAAGTGGTCGGGTAGGGACCTCGAGCCTCCATGCCCTGGTAGATCCCGTCGTTCGAGATGGTGAGCCCGTCCAGGTATTGCGCGCCGCCGAGGATTATATTCAGCGGCACGACGTGAATCTGGTATCTATCGAGCAGGCTCTTCGGCAGGTCGCAGACCGAGTCGGTCACGAGGGCTATCGGGAACTTCCGCGAGTGGCTGACTTCGTACTCGCGGAGTATGTCGTCCACTTTCTGCTCATGGACTGTCCCGTAAGCCGAGAGCCGTCGTACGACCAGGGCCGGATTGTCGGTATGCACGTGGATGCGGGCCTTATCGCCGCTTCCCGCCGCAATGGCGCAGTCGCCGAAGGAGCTCAGCTCGTTCCTGAGGCTCCCCAGGTCGATGCCCTGGCCGCGGATAAATACCTCGGTGCAATACCTGAACGCCGGGTACTCGCCGCCATGCACGAACGGAGGCAGGTTGACGAGGCCATCCGCCACGCTGGGCGCCAGGTCTTTCGATTCCGAGACGAGATACTTGGTGGCGCCGCTCAGGAAACGGAAAAAACCCTCCGCCCCGGCATCTACTACATGCTCCTTCTTGAGCGCGGGCAGCAGGTTCGGGGTATTGTCCAGCGACCGCTTCGCGGCCTTTAGGGTATTCTGAAAGATCAGGCCGAAATCGCGCAGGTGCTTGTGCTCCTCGAATTCCCTCACCCAGTCCTTGATCACCGTCAGTATCGTGCCCTCGATCGGCGCGACGACCGCTTCGCGGGCGCGCCTCTCGGCATTCTTTGCGGCCTGGGCGAAGTCGTCGCTGGAGACGCTATCGATCTCGCCGATGGACTCGCTAAGGCCCATGAAAAACTGGGCGAAGATGATCCCCGAGTTGCCTCGCGCCCCCGAGAGGGCCGCATCGGCCATGGACCGCATGGTTTCGCCCGCGGTCGTCATCGGTGCGCTGCCCGCGATGAGCGAACCCATCGTCATCGCGAGGTTGGTCCCCGTATCGCCGTCGGCGACGGGGAAGACGTTGATCTTGTTGATCTCCTCGCGCTTGCGCATGATCTCCTTGCCGCCGGAGACGAAGGTGTTATAGAGGGAGACTGAATCGAGCTCGAAGCGTTGCATGATCGGCATACTCCACTGATTCAAGTTCAATATATCAAAAAATATATCTAAATGGCCGGTGAATCGCAAACTCGTCGTATCGTTGATTGTATATTCAAACTTGATAATACTATTTTACCCAGACTAGAAATCATGGAGGGGCGCGATGCTATTCAGTTTCGATCCCTATAATATCCTGACTACCTTGATAATCAGCTTCGCGATCCAGGCCCTTTTCTTCATCTTCGCGGCTTCGTTTAGGACCGACAAGGTTACCGACCTGTCCTACAGCCTCTCCTTCGCCATCCTGTCGATCGTGCTGGTAGCCTTGAGCCGCGCGTTCGCGCCCATCCAGCTCCTCGCCTCCGCCCTCGTCATCGTCTGGGCAGCCCGACTCGGCGCCTACCTGCTATCGAGAATCCTAAGAATCGGCAAGGACGCGCGCTTCGACGACAAGCGGGGGAACTTTCTCGTATTCCTTCGCTTTTGGGTCGTCCAAGCGATCGCGGTCTGGGCAATCATGCTCCCCGTGACCGTCCTGCTCAGTCTGAGCTCGGCTCCATCCCTCGGCGCGGTCTCTTTGGCTGGCGCCGCCCTATGGGCCATCGGCTTCGCCATAGAGATCGCGAGCGACGCCCAGAAATACGCCTTTCGAAACAATCCCGTGAACGATGGACGCTGGATCCAGTCGGGGCTCTGGAAGTACTCCAGGCACCCCAATTACTTCGGCGAGGTAGTACTGTGGTGGGGGCTCTTTATCCTCGCCTTGCCCGGCCTCTCGGCTTCGATGCTCTTCGCTCTCGTGGGCCCGGTCTTCATCACCCTCCTCCTCCTCTTCGTCTCGGGCGTTCCGCTGCTCGAGAAGAGCGCCGAGGAGAAACACGGGAATAACCCCGAGTACCAGGCTTATAAACACCGCACCAGCGTTTTCATCCTAATGCCGCCCCGCAAGGATGGCCGGTGAAGGTCCACATCTTCGACGTGGACTTCACGATAGTCCGATGCTCGACCGTGAGGGCATTCATACTCAGAGGCCTGCGCGAAGGGCTGGTAGGCCCTTCCATCGGTTTTTACCTACCCCTTCTTTCCCTGCGCTACGGCCTCAAGGGATACTCGGGCAGCTGGGATCAACGGGCTTACCCCTTCATGCAGGGCGTTCCTCAAGCCGAGCTGCAAGCCCTAGCCTCCTCGTCCTTCACGACCATACTCGAGCCCATCGCCCGGCATCTCGGGATCTCCGATATCGTGGCGAGCGAGCTCGAGTTTCGGGACGGAGCATCGACGGGGCGAGTGACCGGCGAGCCTGCCTTCGGCGAAGGCAAGCGCTCAAGGGCCCTTGCCTATCTGCGAACGATCGGCGTCGAGCCCGGCGAGTGCTCTTTTTATTGCGACAGTCACCGCGACCTTCCCCTGCTTCGCGAGGTAGGCGAGGCGGTGGCCGTCAATCCGGACGCCCGGCTCCGCCGCGACGCGCGTGCACGGGGATGGGAGATACTCACGACGATGCCGGCGCACAAGGAAGTGCAGTATGCTTGACCTGATAATAATCGCGGCTGCGAGCTACCTTGTGGGCTCAATACCGACTGGCTTCATCGTAGGAAGGCTAGCGAGGGGGATGGACATACGAAAGCACGGCTCGGGCAACACGGGAGCGACCAATTCCTTTCGCGTCCTCGGGTGGAGGCTCGGATTCCTGGTGGCCTTGGTAGATATCGCGAAAGGATACCTGGCGGTCGGCCTAATTTCGCATATTTCCCTCTTCCCCGTTTCGGCTCCACCGGCATCCGTCGCGTTTATCGTCGCGAGCCTCGCGGCCGTTTTCGTTCATATCTAGCCGATATTCGCGGGCTTCAAGGGCGGCAAGGGCTTTGGCACGGCGGCGGTCGCTTCCTTCGCGCTCCCCTTCATTTATCTCCTTACGGCGTGGCTCTTCGGCTTTCCCTTCGATATAGTGATATTGGCCTTTTTCGTGGTGACTCTTGGGTTCACGACAGTCGGCGTCCGGAAAAAGCTCGCCTTGTACTTAAGGGGTGAGGCGGAACTCTTTGAGAAAGCCATGTTTCTGCGTCCGCGCAGGCGTCGATCCTAAGATAATTCAGGATAGGGTGAAGCCGATTCAGGCGCCATCTCGAGGCGGCGGAGGTCGAAGTCCTCACCTAAGGCCCGGGGCGGAAAAATCGTCGGGGGGCCTGATATTCGTTGCGCCACAATCCTCTATTGACTATATTAACAGTCGCCAGCAGGAAGGCTGCGCACCGCCCGGATTCGAGCCGGCCCGGATAATCCTATGTCGAAGGAGAGGGCAATGAAAAGCCTAAAGGGTACGAAGACCGAGAAAAACCTCATGGCGGCGTTCGCCGGGGAGTCGCAGGCGAGGAATCGTTATACCTATTTCGCTTCGAAAGCCAAGGAAGAAGGCTACTTCCAAATATCCGTCATTTTCGAGGAGACGGCGAACCAGGAAAAGGAGCATGCCAAGCGCATGTTCAAGTTCATGGAGGGCGGAGAGACCCAGATAACCGGGTCCTTCCCCTTCGGGGTCGTCGGATCGACGATGGACAACCTCCTCGCGGCCGCCGCCGGCGAGAACTACGAGTGGAAGACGATGTACCCGGACATCGCCAAGACCGCGCGCGAGGAGGGCTTCGACGCGATCGGCGCCGTCTTCGACGCCATCGTCGTCGCCGAGAAGCAGCACGCCAAGCGATACGAGAAGCTCGCCGCCAATATCGACGCGGGCAGAGTCTTCAAGGCCGAGGGGACCGCCGTTTGGCGCTGCATGAACTGTGGCTACCTCTACGAGGGGGCCGAGGCGCCCAAGGCCTGCCCGGCCTGCGCGCATCCTCAGGCCTACTTCGAGCGCCTCGGCGAGAATTGGTGAGGGAGGAGGAAATGGCTAAGAAGACGCAAGTGTTCAAGTGCGATTCCTGCGGCAGCGTAGTCGAAGTCCTCCGCGGCTCTGATTGCGACCCATCCTGCTGCGGCAAGACGATGGCCGCCCTCGCCGAGAACTCCACCGACGCCGCCAAAGAGAAGCACGTTCCCGTGATCGAGGCCAAGGGCGACGGGCTCCTCGTGCACGTCGGCTCCGTGGCGCACCCGATGGAGGCGGACCACTTCATCGAATGGATCGAGCTCCTCGTGCCCGGGGCGGACGGCGAGGTCGCCGCCTCGTATCGCACCTTCCTCAAGCCCGGGGACAAGCCGGAGGCCTTCTTTCCCGTCAAGGCGGCAAAGGCTTGGGCGCGCGAGCACTGCAACAAGCACGGCCTCTGGAAGGCTCAGCAATAAGGAGACAGCATGAAGAAGTACGTGTGCGATGTGTGCGGCTACGTTTACGATCCGGCGATCGGGGATCCCGACGGGAACGTCGCCGCGGGGACGGCCTTCGAGAGCATCCCCGACGATTGGGTTTGCCCGCTCTGCGGCGCCTCAAAGGAAAGCTTCTCTCCTGCGTAGCCCTAATGGGCCGCCCATCGCCTGGTGGACGGCCCTCCCCACTCGACCCAACGGAGCGTAATGATGCTATCCCGCGAAGATTTCGTTTTTACCATCGGCTACGACGGGGCCTCGGCGATCGTCGACGGCAGGGCCAAGAAGCAGTACGGGAAGCTCTCGACCATGGAGCTCGCCGAAGAGGGGCTCTACAGGTCGGCTTTCGCCTCGGCCTTTTACGAGATGAAGAAGGACGAGGGCCCGATGAAGGAATTCATCCGATTCTTCAACTCCAAGGCGGGGACTTCCTATACGAAGGCCGAGGAGCTCCAGCGGCTATTCGGCGTCAACCTCGAGGAAGTGTCCAGGGCCATCGTCCTCTAGCGCTTCGCTAGCCGCAGGCATAGCGAGCGCAGCGAGCATTTGAGCTCTTTATCCTACATGGCTTCCGCGATCGTGCATTTCAGGTATCTCGACTCCCCGTAGCCCGAGACTATGGGGTGGTCGAGGTCCTGCGTCCTCTCCTCTATTATCCTTATCCGCCGGCCGGAGTCCTCGGCCGCCTCCTCGAGCATCCCCGCGAAGAGCTCGCTCCCGAACCAATGCGAGCAGGAGCAGGTGACGAGGACCCCGCCGCTCTCGAGCAGCTTGAGCGCGCGGAGGTTCAGCTCCTTGTAGCCGCGCTTGGCGCCGTCCACCGACGCGCGGTTCTTCGCGAAGGCCGGAGGATCGAGTATGACGAGGCCGAATTTCCTTCGATCGCGCTCGAGCGCGTGCAGCAGGTCGAAGGCGTTGGCCTCGCGCGCCTCCACGAGCGGGGAGAGTCCGTTGCGCGCCGCGTTCGCCGTCAGCGAGGCGATGGCGTCGGCCGAGGAGTCTACCGCGAGGACGCTCGCGGCGCCCGCCGCCGCGCAGGCGAGGCCGAAGCCGCCCGCGTTGCAGAATGCGTCGATGACGCTCCTGCCCTTTGCGAATTTGGCCGCTGCGGCGCGGTTGGAGCGCTGATCCAGGAACCAGCCCGTCTTCTGCCCGCCGAGCATGTCGACGCCGAAGGTGAGGGCGTTCTCCTCGATGAGGACGCTCCGGGGCACGCTCCCCGAGAGCACGCCCACCGAGGACTCGAGGCCCTCGAGCGCTCGCACTGGCGCGTCGCTGCGCTCCGCGACTCCGTCGGCGGGGAATACCCGCTCGAGCGCTTTCAATATCGCGCCCTTGCGGGCGTCCATCCCGAGGCTCAGGAATTGCGCGGATAGCCACCTGCCGCGATCCGCAGCGGCGGGAGAGTCCTCGGAACGGCCGACGAAGGAGTCCACGATCAGCCCGGGCAGGCCGTCGGCCTCGCCGAAGACCAGGCGTAGGCTCATGCGTTCGGGGTCGAAGAAGCGCTTGCGCCACTCCAGGGATCGGCCGATGGCCTCGGCGAAGAAGTCCTCGTCCGCGGCCCGCGGGATCCGCGAGTAGATGCGGGCGCGGATCTTGGATTTGGGGTTGAAGAATGCCGAGCCGAGGGATCGGCGACGCGAGTCGAGGATCTCGACCTCCGCGCCCGGCGCGGGGTCGCCCTCGGATCCGGCTATCTCGTTATCGTATACCCAGGGATGTCCGGCGCGGATCCGCGTCTCTTCCCTCGGCCTAAGTATCAATCTGGCTCTTTCCATGCATCGAGACTACACGCGATGGGATAGTGGGGGCAAGGGACACTTGTTGCCTCGCGAAGTGTTACACCATATATTATACGCGAAACGGCCGATCGGCTTCGGTATCCGGGACTCGCGGCGTCATGCCGGTGCCCGGAACCGCCCGGGCCGGTTTCAGGAGGAAATAAAATGCGCGCTCTCATCGCAACCGCCATGCTGGCCCTCGCCGCCCTCGGAGCTTCCGCGGATATCGTCTCTGGAAACGGCAAGATCGAATCCGACCGGCGCTCCCTGCCCGCCTTCTCGTCGATCAGCGTCGGAGGCTCGGGAACGCTACGCGTACACCGCGGCGGGCAGAGGGTCGAGATCACGGCCGATTCCAATATCCTTCCGTATATTACGACTACCGTGTCCGGGAACGAACTCAAGATAGGCTTCAAGCCCTTCACGAGCATCATGATCGCGACGAAGCTGCAATTCGACGTCACCCTGCCGGAGCTCGCGGCCGTTCGCGTGGCGGGATCGGGGGACGCCTACGTGGACGCCTTCAAGGGCTCCGCCTTCGAGGGCAGCGTCTCGGGCTCGGGCGGGATCAAGGCCGAGCTGGAGTACGGGAGCGTGTCCCTCAGCTGTTCGGGCTCGGGCGGCTTCGACGCGACCGTGAAGGCGGGCAGCCTCGCCCTGCGCTGCACGGGCTCGGGCGGCGCCTATCTCAAGGGCTCGGCCGATAGGCTGGACGCCACCATCTCGGGCTCGGGCACCCTCGGCGCCCGTGCCTTCGCTGCCCAGGAGGCTCGGATCGTCATCAGCGGCTCGGGCGAGGCGGAGCTCAGGGCGGCCAGGAGCCTCGACGCGGTCCTGAGCGGATCGGGCTCCGTGAGGTACTGGGGAAGCCCCGCGCTGACCCGGCGGGTGAACGGGTCCGGAAGGGTGAGCAAGGCGGGCGACTGAGGGACCTCGCCGGCGAGGACGCGTCCCGGAGGCCGAATCGGCTTTCGGGACGTTACTTTTCCCGCGGTACCGCGTACTATCCTCGAAGGGCGATATACCGAGGTCTTCGATGGTAGGGCGACATGCTTCGAAAGTCGCCGCTTCGAAGGAAGGCTCGGTGAGTGGCCTTCATCGCGACGCTCCCGTTGGTCGTGTCGCTTTATTAATGATGGCCACTATCCTACGTGGAGATAGAGAAGGAGGGACTATGCGTGGTTCGCGCGACGGTTATCGAGGCAGGGCTGGACGATTCCTGGCGTGGGCTCTCTGCCTAGCCGCTAGTGTCGCGATCCTCGCGGCCTGCGCCGGCGCCCCGAAGGACCGCGCCGCCACTCCGGGCGCCTCTTCCGCCCCGAGCTCCGGAGGCGCGAAGGCTTCCGCGCCGCTTTCCAAGCCCCTTACCGCTGCCGCCCCGGCTCCCGTCTCTCCGTCGACCGAGGCGAAGGCGAGGGAGGAGGCGGCGGATTCGCCCAAGGATAAGGCCTCGGGCGTCCGCGCGGATGCCGTCGAGATGGCCAAACCCGGGTTCGAGCCAGCCGAGTCCTCGGCCTCCGCCCCGCGAGCCCCTTCCCAGTCCGGCCTCAAGGCGGGATATTCCGACGACAACGATCAGTTTAATTACTTCGTCAAGTTCCTCGATCAGTACAAGGAGGTCCCCCACTACGAGCTCGCCATCGGGGAGCGCATAGTGGTCAAGGTCCTCGACTCGGCCGGGCGCGGCGTCGCCAACGCCGACGTGGAGGTCAAGCTGGCCGGGAAGGCAGTCGTGTCGGGCAAGACTTACGCCGACGGCAGCTTCTACCTCTATCCCCTCGAGCTGGGAAGGCCCGACGCCTCGGACTATCTCGTCGAGGCGAAGTCGAGGGGCGGCTCGGCCTCCGCCGACGTGCCGCGCTCGGGCCCGCGGGCGGTGACGATGGTCATCGGCGCGGCCCGCGCCGTGCCCGCGCCCCTGCCGGTCGACGTGCTATTCGTACTGGATACGACGGGGTCGATGGGCGAGGAGATCGAGCGGCTGAGGTCCACGATCGAGATCATCAGCGCGAACATCACCGCCCTCAAGCCCAAGCCGGCGCTGCGCTTCGGGATGGTCCTCTATAAGGACAAGGACGACGAGTACGACACGCAGATCGTGCCCTTCACCGCGGACCTCGCGAAGTTCCAGAAGGCCCTGGACGAGGCGAGCGCCGACGGCGGCGGCGACGATCCCGAGGATCTCCAGTCCGCGTTGCGCGACGCCATTACGGGCATGAAGTGGAATGCGGACGGCATCAGGATGGGATTCATCGTCACCGACGCCCAGCCCCACCTGGACTACGGCCAGGAATACACCTACGCGAAGGCGGCGAGGGAGGCCAAGGCAAAGGCTATCAAGCTCTTCTCGATCGGCGCCGGGGGCCTCCCCCTCGAGGGCGAATACCCCTTGAGGCAGGTAGCCCAGTATACGCAGGGCAAGTACATCTTCCTCACCTACGGCGAGAAGGGCGAGGCGGAGGGGGGGAAGGAGGGCTCGGTCTCCCACCATACGGGCTCGAACTTCGCGACCGACAAGCTCGAGGCCATCATCATCAAATTCGTGCGGGAGGAGATCGCGAGGCAGTCCGATAAGCCGCTCGAGGCCGACCAGGCCTACAGCGACGCCCGCAAGATCGCCGACGAGACCCGCGAGGAGACCCTGTCGAAGCTCTTCTCCCAGGCCCTGCAAGACCTCTCGGACTACTCGAGCCTGAGGCTCCCGCCGGACGCGCGGCTCGCGGTCATGCCCCTGGTCGCCGCGGAGGCCTCAGCCGAGGGCACGGCCGCCCAGGCGGAGTACTTCGGCTCCCAGCTCGGCTTGGCGGCCGCCAAGGCGAAGCTCTTCACGATAGTCGAGCGGGGCAACCTGCAGGCCATCCTGGGCGAGCTCGAGCTCCAGCTCTCCGGCCTCGCCGACGAGGGCGCCGCCGCGAAGGCGGGCAAGCTGCTCGGCGCGGACTTCCTGGTGACCGGCACGGTGTTCCGCGGGTCGGAGCGCTATGAGCTCTTCCTGAAGCTGGTGCGCGTCGAGACGGCCGAGGTGCTGGCGGCCACTAAGGCGCGGCTCGACCTGAATCTGGGCCTGTAGGCGGGAACGCTACAGCGAGAGCTCCCAGGTCTCGGCCGCGCTGCCGTCCGAGAACATCGGGTCGGGAGCGCTCGAGACGAGGGCGAAGCCGGCGGCCGCGTATATGCCCCGCGCGGCTTCGAGCGCGCTGTTCGTCCACAGCGCCAGCCTTCGATAGCCGGCGCCTCGAGCGAAGCGGACGCACTCGTCGACGAGGCGCCTGCCGAGGCCGAAGCCGCGCGCGCTCGGCTCGAGGATGAGGAGCCTGAGCTTGGCCGTCGACTCGTCGACCTTGACGAGGAAGATCGAGCCGACGGGGACGCCGTCGAGATCCGCGATCCAGCAGCGCTCCTTCGCGGGGTTTCTGCTCGAGGCGAAGTCCGCGACGATGCGCGCGACGAGGGCCTCGAAGTCGGGACCGTAACCGTATTCGCGCGCGTAGATCTCGCCATGGGCCCGCAGCACCCAGCCATAATCGCCCGGGCGCGGCTCGCGTATGACGAATGCAGGGGCCGATTCGCCGGGGAGCCTGCCTTCAAGCAGCGACTCGACGCGGGCCATGGCCTCGATGAGGCTTCGCTGGCCGGACTCGTCGAGCCCGCCGAGAGTCCTCGCGGCATCGAGCCGCGATCGCTGGTCGAGTTCGGCGAAGCGCTTTCTGCCCTTGGGTTCGAGGACCAGGGTTTTCCTCCGGCCATCGCCATCGGACCTTTGCCTGGAAAGGAGTCCTTCCTTCTCGAACTTCCTGAGCATGCGGCTGAGATACCCCGGGTCCAGGCCCAGAGTGGCGCAGAGCTCGGCCGCGCCGTCGGTTCCCATGGCAATCTCGAACAGCACCCGTGCCTCGGCGAGGGAATAGCCGCTTCCGAGGAGGCCTTCATCGAGGGCCCCTATTTTCTTGGTATAGAAGCGATTAAACCTTCGATAGGCAGCGACGCGCCTTACTGCCTGTTGTTCGCTCATAGTTGATATAATCATATGTATAGTTGATTATGTCAACTAATAATACAAGACCATCGCATAGTCCTCGCAACCATCGCACGTAGGAAAAACCGCCAAGGTACGCGAAGGAACGCTAAAAAACGAACGGGGAAGGTGCTGGACTTAGCGAACCCTAACGCACATTGGCGGCTTTCCTCGACCTCGGCTCCGCGTCGTCCGCTCGCCGCCAGAAGCGGGGACCTGGCAGAAAGCCTTAGAGGGATCTGCTGCCGACTATCCAAATAGAGACGAGTATCACCGAGTTCGACGCGAGGTTGTAAAACCAGGTCACGGCGTTCGGCTTGAAGAAGGAATCGTTGAGGAAGAGGTTGAGCACCATGTAGAGGGCCCAAAGCACGAAGAGGGCGATGACGAAGATCTTGCTGAGGTCCGCGGATACGGAGACGAATAGACCGAGCACGAAGATGACTCCCATCACCAGCTCGACGACGGCCATCACGACCCTGAGGGTATCGTCCCTACCGAGGAAGCGGGCGACCCTGCTGAGGCCGGAATCGTAGCCGCCGAGGCCCATGATGCCGAGCATGAGGAAGAACACGCCGAGGCTGAGCTGGAGGAAGAAGACAGGGAGGGTCAGGGATCCTACTTTCTTTGTCATGCGATCTCCTTGTGGTAATCAGTGTTCCTTAAGCATATCGCTCGCGGGTCCGTCGCGCTAGTCGAGGCCTCGACCCCGGGCCCTCCTTCGGGCTAACCTTTCCGCCATGAAAGTCGACCTTATTGCCATCGACCTCGACGATACCCTCCTTAGGGCCGACCTCACGATTTCCGCGAGGAACAAGGGCGCCCTCGCCCGGGCGGCGGCTGCGGGGATCCGCGTCGTGCTAGCCTCCGGTCGCAACCTCCATTCGATGCGCGCCTACGCCGAGGAGCTCGGCCTGGTCGGGCCAGGGGATTACATGATCTGCTCCAACGGCGCGGAGATCATCCAGTCAGCGTCCGGCCGCGTCCTCGACGAGCGGCGCCTCGATCCCTCGTTCTGCCGCGAGATCTCCCGGGAGATCGAGGCCCGCGGCTTTCCCTGGCAGATCTACGAGGAGGGCCTGATCCACGTGAGCGAGCCGAACCCCTGGGCGCTCGAGGACTCCCGGCTCACCGGCCAGCCGAGCATCCTCGTCGAGGATCGGGAGGCCTTTTTCGCGCTCGGCCTGATAAAATTCGTCGTTCCCGGGGAGCCTGCGCGCCTGTCGAGGCTGGTCGCGGAGCTCTCGGCCGCCTTCGGGGAGCGGGCGATAGTCCTCACGTCCAAGCCCTATTTCCTCGAGGTCCTGCCGCCCGGGGCGGACAAGGGCTCCGCGCTGGAGCGCCTCGCCGCGATGCTGGGCCTGACGCTGGGCACCGCGATGGCCGTGGGGGACGCGATGAACGATCTCGGCATGGTTCGCGCCGCCGGCTTCGGCTGCGCGCCCGCCAACGCCATTCCTGAAGTCAGGGCGGCGGCGCGCTATATTTCTGCGCTGACCAACGAGGAGGACGCGGTGGCCGACCTCGTGGACCGCGTGGCACTCGGGATTTATTCGGCATGAGCGATTTTCGCTTCCTCTTTTAGCTGCTCTTTCCGATAGTGAGATATAATCGAGTCGGCGCTCGGCGACGCGAAAATAGAGAACGTTTGGAGGACGGCCATGCCCCAGGACATCTATCAGCTCACGGGTCGGCACTGCTATATCTGCATCCAGTGGGACGGGCATCGGACCTTCGACCAGGTCAAGAAGTCGGTCAGGGTCGATGCGGCCTCGGAAGGCCGATGCCGCGTCAAGCACGTGGACGTCAAGGGCTCGCATTACTGCGAACTTTTCTTCCCGCTCAAATAGGTTAGGCGCTCTCCTCCTCCTCCTCCCCGTTCGGGGCGTCGCCGAAGAGCGAGCGCTCCTCGTCCCTGACGAATTGCGCCGAGTATAGCCTCCGGTAGTATCCCCCCTCCGCTATTAGCTCCTCGTGGACGCCCCGCTCGACGACGCGGCCGTCCTTCAGCACCAGGATCAGATCCGCCTCTACGATCGTGGAGAGGCGATGGGCGACGACGAAGCTGGTCCTGCCCGCGAGCAGGGTGGCGATCGCCTCCTGGACCAGCCTTTCGGTCTCCGTATCCACCGAGCTCGTAGCCTCGTCGAGGACGAGTATGGCTGGGTCGGCCAGTATCGCCCTGGATAGGGAGATGAGCTGCTTCTGCCCGGTGGAAAGGAGCAGTCCTCCCTCTCCGACCTGGGCGTCGTAGCCGCCCTCGAGGCCGCGCGATCCCCCGCTCCCGACGATGAATTCGTGGGCACGCGCGGCCTTCGCCGCGGCCTCGATCTCCTCCTGGCCCGCGTCCAGCCTCCCGTAGCGGATATTGTCACGCACCGTTCCCGAGAAGAGGTAGGGCTGCTGCAGCACGTAGCCCAGGTTGCCGTGCAGGAGCGAGAGGGGCAGCTCGCGGTAGTCGACGCCGTCGACGAGGATGCGGCCGCGCGTGGGCTCGTAGAAGCGGCAGGCCAGGTTGACGATCGTGCTCTTGCCGGACCCGGTCTCGCCCACGAGCGCGACCGTTCGGCCCGGTTCCACTACCAGGCTGAAGTCCGATAGCACCTCGCGCCTGCCGTCGTAGGAGAAGCCCACGCCCTCGAATGCGATCCCCCCCCGGAGCCTCCGCCTCTCCCCCGACGCGGCCAGGCTCTCCCCCAAGGCGCGGGCAGCGGGACCGTCGACGATGGCGGGTTCGGTCTCGATCAGGCCTACTACCCGCTCGGCCGAGGCTTGGGCGTATTGAACGTCGGCTATGACGCGCGCGAGGTCGGTCGCCGGGTCGAAGAACCTGGCCGCGCTGAATATGAAGGCCGTGAGGAGCCCGATAGTCGCCGTGCCCCCGAGCACGCGCACGCCTCCCTGCCATAGCGAGAGGCTCATGCCGATGTAGCCGAGGAAGACGACGAGGGGAAGGTAGAGCGCCGAGAGCCGCGCCTGCCTCGTCGAGGCGCGGCGCATGGTCTCGGAGAGCCGCCTGAACGCCACGCCCTGCCTCTCCTCGGCTACGAGGGCCTTTACCGCCTTCACCCCGCGGATGTTCTCGGAAAAGGCGGCCGTCAGCTTGGAGTTGTGTTTGCGCACCTCCCGCGACCGCTCGAGTATGCCCCGCTCGAAGAAGACCGAAGCCAGGACGAGGAGGGGGAAGGCCGAGAGCGCGAAGAGGGCGAGACGCCAGTCCGTCGCCAGCATGAGGATGGCCGAGATGAGCATCATGGAGGCGCCCCAGATCATATCGATGAGGCCCCAGGTGATTATGTCGGCGAGCCTCCCGACGTCGCTCGTCAGGCGCGCGGTGATCCAGCCGGCGCTCGTCTTGTCGAAGTACGAGAAGGTGAGGGCCTGGAGCTTCTTGAAGGCCGCCGCGCGGATGCTGTAGTTCATGCCCATCTCGATGCGGCCCCCGGCGCCGATGAAGAGGCGGATCGCGATCGCCTGGCAGGCCATCAGCGCGCCGTAGACGAGCACGAAGGGGGTCAGGCGATCGAGCCTGCGGGCTATGGCGATATTGTCGACCGCCCAGCCCGTGAGGAAGGGCTGTACCGCGTCGATGGCGGCGACGAATACCATCATGACGCCGAGGAAAATGAGGTCCCTCTTGTAGGGAACGGCGAATTCGAATAGGGAGCGCCAGAGCGCGAGCTTGAGCGACTGCCTCGTATCTATCTCTTCCATTGCGTCTTCCTTTTCATGCCGGGGCCGGGGCGAAGCCGCCCGCGCCTTGGATCTCCCAGACCCGGGAGTAGAGCCCGGGCCTGGATAGGAGCTCCGCGTGGGTGCCGATATCGGCGACGCGGCCCTCCTCCAGAACGATTATCCTGTCAGCCCCCATCAGGGTGGTTATGCGATGGGCGACGATGATGGTCGTCGGAGCCGTGCCCGCCGCCCGGGCCGCGGCCGTGGTCTCCCCGCCCAAGGCGCGCCTGACGGCGGCGTCCGTCTCGGTATCGAGCGCGGAGAGCGTGTCGTCGAGGACGAGGACGCGGGGCCGCTTGGCGAGGGTCCGCGCGAGGGCGAGCCGCTGGCGCTGCCCGCCGGATAGCGTTACGCCCTCCTCGCCCACAGCCGTGGCCCAGCCCGCCTCGAAGGAGGCGACGACGGGGCTCAGCCCGGACAGCTGCGACGCCCGCTCGAGCTCGCCCTCGCCGAGTGGGCCAGTACCGAGCTCGACGTTCTCCCTGAGCGAGCGCGAGAACAGGTAGGGCTCCTGCAGGACGATGCCGACCAGCTCGCGCAGCTCCCTCCTGTCGATGAGGGCTATGTCGACGCCGTCGAGCCGTATGGAGCCCGAGCTCGGCTCGACGAGGCGGACCAGGGTCGCGGCCAGGGTCGATTTTCCCGAGCCCGTCCGCCCTAGTATGGCGACGGTCTCGCCGGGCTCGACCGTGAAGCTCACGTCCGCGAGGACGCGCTTGCCGGGCTCGTATTCCACGCAGAGGCGGTCTATCTCGATCCGGCCCCTAGGCTCGCGGCCGGCGCGCGCGCCGGTATTGATCAGGCGGACGCGATCCCTCGAGAACTCGTCGGGGGCGTTCAGGACCTGCGTTATGCGGCCGAGCGACACCATCGCCTTGCCGACCTCGGTGAGGGTCCGGCCGAGCTGGCGCACCGGCCAGAGCACGCGCCCTACGTAGGCGATGAAGGCCAGGTAGGTGCCGGCGGATAGGAGCCCCGCGGCTACGCGGGAGGCGCCGAAGCCGATCGTCGCGGCCTCCTGCGCGGCGCAGAGGAGGACGGATATCCCCCAATACCAGCCGAAGAGGACTATGAGCTTTCGCGTCTC
Source organism: Spirochaetaceae bacterium (assembly GCA_025355995.1). GTDB lineage: Bacteria > Spirochaetota > Spirochaetia > Treponematales > Rectinemataceae > UBA1306. The sequence goes on from JANXYQ010000096.1 coordinate 36,889, forward strand.
GCCGGTGAAGCGCCGGTTGCGCGCGTCGAAGCGGTCGATCTCGAAGTCCTCGCGGGCGAAGGCGCGGACGACCCGGATGCCGTGGAGGTTCTCCTCGAGCACCTGGGTTAGGGCCGCCTCGGCCTCGTCCGATATCGTGAAAGCCTTCTGTATCTTCCGGAAGAAGAGGTAGGAGAAGGCGAAGACCGCGGGGATGACGGGCACTGAGACCAGGGTCATCGGGCCGTCGATGCCCGCCATCATGACGACCGTGAGGGAGAGGAGGGCGACGGCGCGCCCGACCTCCTCGACTTGGGTAGCCAGGAAGCGCCTGACCGTGTCCATGTCGCTCGTCGCGCGCTGGACGAGGTCGCCCGCGCTCGCCTGGCCGAAATAGGAGGCGGGGAGGGCGTCGAGGTGGGCGGCGAGGCGGTCGCGGAGGTTCTTGGCGGTGCGCTCGGCGGCGACGGCCGACAGATTGCCGCGCAGGAACGAGAAGAGCGCGTTGACCAGGCTCGCCCCCAGCAGGGCGAGGCCGCAAAGCCAGAGGTTGCGGGCGAGGTACGAGGTCCCGCCGAGGCTCGCGAGCATCGAATCGAAGGGGGCCGGGAGCTCGGGAGCCTTCCCGGCGAGGACCGAGTCGAGCGTGAAGCGGATGACCAGCGGGTCGACGAGGGAGGCGAGGGCCGCGAGTATGACGCAGGCGAATGCGAGGGCGAAGACCGACCTTACGCCGGACATCGCCCGCCACAATACCGTGAGCGGACGCGAGGGCATGATAGAACCGCCTTTTCAAGCATGGCGACGGCGCAGTAGCGCTCGGCGCGAGGCGCCGAAATCGCTAGGACGCTACCCATTAGGCGCCGGTTGGCAGCAACGACCGGCTCGTTGACTAGTGATCCTGGGAAATGAATCGCGGCGCGCCGACCCTTCCGGGAACCGGAAGGGCAGCTGCGGGCAGGGCGGAAGAGCCCGAAGGCTCTAGCGTTTCCCTGCCGGCTTCAGCATGCGGCCTTGTACCGGGAGGCCCGAGCCGCGAAAACCGTATTGATGCGTTTCATAGCTAGGCCCCTCCTTCGATGGACGTACGATTCGATCGATGAGGTACGTTAGTCGATGCGTATCGTTATCGTCAAGCCCCCGGTTTGCGACCGCCCGGTTTACATCCGGACCGCGATGGCCGACAATATGAAGGGATGGTAACCATGAAGAAAAGCATAGCGGTTCTCGCCCTCGGCCTCACCCTCTCCGCGGCCGCCTGGGCGGAGCTCGAATACAAGGGACTCGACCTAGGCAAGGACGACAATCTCCTCTTCTCGACCCAGACGGAGCTTCCCGGCGACGGGGCCTACGACACGCTCTTCGCCTCGGACCTGGCCGGCGGCGGGACGGCGCAGCTCACCGTATTCCCCGAGCAGGTTACTCTGGTCGAGGGCGGGGCCCGGTTGCAGGTGCAGAACCGTTTCGGGCTCTTCCGCAGCGATCGCTCCCTCTCGGGGCTCGCCCCCGTCGCGGGCTATCCCGCCTTCGCCCGCGGCTCGGCGGTCCGGCAGGGGCGGCTCCTTCCCGGGGCGGCGAGCCCGGACGGCGCCTACGTCCTCTCCGCCATGCCCACATCCCCGGCCTACGCGCGCCTCGTGCTCTTCGACGTGGCGAAGGGCTCCGAGACCGTAGTCGCCTCCAAGGTCGGCTACTCCATCGAAAACCTCCCCGCGCGCTGGTCGCCGGACTCGCGCAATTTCGTGTACTCCAAGGAAGGGTCGATCTATTACTACAGCGTCGACCAGCTCTCCGGCTCCCGCGTCCTCGACGAGGAGTACAGGCGGATAGGCCCCGGCAGGATCCAGTGCGCCCGCTGGGCTTCGGACGGCTCCCTCTTCTACCTGAAGGACAACGCCCTCTTCAGGATACTCCCCGCCGAGTTCTTCACCCAGGCCCTCTATCGAGGCGTAGCCGGGATGGGCGTGCTCGCGGGCAAGACGCCCTTCCCCTTCGACCCGAATTTCGACGATTTCTGGGTTTCCCGCGACGCCTCGAGGATCATCCTCTCCAAGGGCGGACGCAACCTCTTCCTCATCTACCTCGATCCCGACGACTTCGGCTCGGACCCTCGGGTGACCGCCCTACCCTACCTTTTCCTCCAGGGCGACACTATGGTGCGCGACGTGCTCTGGCCCGCGGGCGGCATGGTGACCGTCTTCACCGGCTCGCTCCGCGAGGGCGCGAGGACCTCGGGCGCCTTCCGCCTGACCGCGCCGCCCGACCCCGCCCTGCTCGGCCTGGCGCCCGCGGTGCAGTCCCTCGACGCCAAGGGCGCCCTCGAGCTCGTCCTCTCCCCCGACGAGTCCAAGGTAGCCGTGGTGACTAACGCCGGAATCACCGTGCGCTCCTACGTCGACTGGTCGATCAAGGCGCAGGTGAAGGGGGCGGGAGCCCTGCACGCCCTCTGGCTGTCCGAGGACAGACTGGTGGTGGCCGGCTCCTCGCTCATCGAGACGGTGATAATCTCCACGGGGCAGCGGAACCTGGTGGCCCTTTCCCAGGTCGAGAAGTACGGTCGCTCGGACGACGGCACCTTCTACGCCCAGGCCGGCGGGGTCCCGTACAGGCGCCCCGCCCTGGCCGGAGAGGCCATCGGCAAGGCGGCCGCCTCGGGCGGGGCGACGGGGGGATGGATACCGGCCGCGACCTTCGCGTCCGCGCCGCCCTCCTCGAGCTCGCCGGCCTATCGCGTCTACCTCGACGCCCTGGCGGCAGGCTCCTATCGCAACAATCTCCTGATCCGCTCCGTGAAGGCCCTGGGCACCAGGCCCCTGTTCCCGCCGCCCGCGACCAGCTACGCGCCCTTCCCCGATCGGGACGAGCCGCGCAACGGCGCCTCCTTTGACCACGGCTCGCGCATCAGGCGCCGGGAGCTGGCCATAGCCTTCGACGCCCTCGGCTCCGCGGAGGGCCTGGTCGGCGTGCTCAACGTCCTCAAGGACTACGGCGTGACGGCGACCTTCTTCGTCAACGGCGAATTCGTCCGCCAGAGCCCCGGCGCGGCGCGGCTCCTCGCCGGGTCGGGCAACGAGATAGGCTCGATGTTCTTCACGGCGGTCGACCCGACCGACGCGCGCTTCAAGATCGACGCCGATTACGTCAGGCGGGGACTCGCGCGGGCCGAGGACGAGTGGTTCGCCGCCACCGGCAAGGAGCTGTCCCTGCTCTGGCATACGCCCTATTACACGGTGAACACCGACATCCTCGCGGCCGGCGCTTCGATGAACTACGGCTACGTCGGCCGCGATGTCGATCCCCTCGACTGGGTCACCCGCGCCGATATCCCCAAGCTCCCGGGCTCCTACCTGGACGCCCACCGCATAGTGGAAAAAGTAGTGGCGGAAGCGAAGCCGGGATCGATCATCCCGATACGCCTCGGGATCACCGACGGCGGGCGCGACGACTACCTGTTCCGGGAGCTCGCCCTCCTGATAGACGACCTGATGGGGATGGGGTATCAGATCGTCCCCATCTCGACCCTCGTCGAGCACGCGAACTGATGACCGCGGCGCCGGCGGGCGACCAGGGAAGCCTCGAGCTCTCCATCGCGGACCTCTCCTTCTCCGTCGAGCCGGAGAGGGCTGAGGCGGCCATCCGCGCCGCCGCCCCCGAATCCGGCGGCGAGGAGTGGGGTAAGGTTGTGATCGGCCAGCCCCGTGCCCTCGAGGCGATCCGCATGGGGGTGCGCGTCAGGGCGAGGGGCTACAATATCCACGTCTCGGGGGCGCCGGGCACCGGAAGGCGCACCGCAGTCTTGCGGGTCCTTCGCGACGAGGCGCCAGCCTCCGCCGCTCAGCTCAACGATATCGTCTACGTGTACAACTTCGCCTCTCCCCTCGAGCCGACCGCGTTGACCCTGCCGGCCGGCGGCGGGAGGGCCCTGAAGCGGGACCTCCACCGCATGGTCGAGGCGCTCAAGCGCATAATCCGCCTCCAGGCCGAGAGCTCTGCCGCCGACCCCGCGCGCGACTTCGAGCAGAAAGAGAACGCCATGCTGGCTTCCCTCGAGGTGGATCTCCTGGCCGACGGCTTCAGGCCCGTCCAGGTCGACGCCGCGGACGGGATAGCCATGGACATAGTGCCAGTCCTCGGCGCGGAGGTCGAGGCCTGCGCCGACTCGAGCTCCGGCTTCGAGGCTTTCCAGGCCAAGGTCATCGCCGGGGAAATGACGCAAGAGGCCTACGACGAGCTCCGACGCCGCTGGTACGGCCATATGGACAGGATGAAGAAGCTCTTCGCCGAGATCAGGAAGGGTCGCCTCGAGGCGGAGGCCCGCGCGGAGGAGCAGCGCGCGGCGATCCTCGCACCGCAGGTCGCGGCGGAGGCCGCCCTCATTGCGGGGAAATGGCCGGACCCCAAGGTCCGCTCCTGGGCCGCCGGCCTCGAAAAGGACATCATGTCCCACCTCTTCCTGTTCGCGGCTGAGGGAGTAGCGCCCGTCTCGAGGCGTCGCCGGAGTCCGGCGCTCGCGCGCTACGGCGCGAACCTCCTCGTCGACCGCGAGGGGCAGTCCGGGGCTCCCGTCGTCATGGAGAGCCACCCGAGTGGCGCGAACCTCTTCGGCACCGTCGAGGCCAAGCCGGATGAGGAGGGCGACACTCGCTCCGCCTACCTGCGGATCAGGGCTGGCTCCTTCCTGCGCGCCTCGGGCGGCTTCCTCGTCCTCAAGGCCGAGGACGTGATCGCGGACGAGGAAGCGTGGCTAAGGCTCAAGCGGGCCTTGCAGGACGGCTGCGCGGAGATACAGGGCCGCGACGGCCCCCTCGGCCCCGGCGGCTGGCTCAAGCCCGAGCCGCCCAGGGCCGACGTCAAGGTGATAATGATCGGCGGCGAGTCGAGCTACGACATCCTCTACCAGGCCGATCCCGATTTCCAGAAGCTCTTCAAGATCCATGCCGAGTTCGATTCCTCCATGCCGATGGACGCGGACTCGCTTCGCGATTATGCGGCCTTCGCGCGGCGGGTCTCCCTCGACGAGGGACTCCTGCCCCTCGATCCCGGCGGCCTCGCGGCCGTCATCGAGCAGGGATCCCGCCTGGCGGAATATCGGAACCGCCTCACGACGAGATTCGGGGCGGTCGCCGACCTCCTTCGGGAGTCGGATTATCGCGCCCGGCTAGCCGGCGCCTCGACGATCGGCGCGGCGCAGGTCCGGGGCGCCGTCGCCGCGCGCAGCCGGCTCGCCAATCTCCCCGAGGAGAAGATAGAGGACATGATCGCCACGGGCGAGATCATCCTTCAGGCCTCCGGCGGGGCGGTGGGCAGGGTCAACGGCCTCGCGGTGCACGACCGCGGCTATTACGCCTTCGGCATGCCCGCGGTCATCTCGGCCCAGGTGAGCCCCGGCGAGGGCGGCGTCATCAATATAGAGGGAGAGTCCGGCCTTTCGGGCGAGATCTACGACAAGGCCGTGCTCATAGTCGAGGGCTTCCTGCGCAGCCGATACGCCCGGGATTTCCCCCTCGCCGTCACCGCGAGCATCTGCTTCGAGCAATCCTATACGGCCGTCGAGGGCGATTCCGCCTCCTCGACCGCCGTCTATGCCCTGCTATCGGCCATAGCGGACATACCGCTTCGCCAGGACATCGCCGTCACCGGCTCGCTCAACCAGGTAGGGCAGGTCCAGCCGGTCGGGGGCGTGAACGAGAAGATCGAGGGTTTCTACCGGGTGTGCCTGCACGCGGGGCTCTCGGGAACGCAGGGGGTCATGATCCCGCGCAGGAACGTGGTCAACCTGACCCTCTCGCCGGAGGTCCAGGAGGCGATCTCGGCGGGGCGCTTCCACGTCTGGGCAGTTTCCACGATCGACGAGGGGATCGCGGTTCTGACCGGCATGTCCGCGGGGGTCCCCGACCCCCGCGGGGACTTCCCGCCCGACTCCTTCAACGGGAGGGTCAGGCGCGAGCTCCTAAGGATGGCGAGGACGGTCAAGAGCTATATGAGCTGAGGCGGAGGGTACGGTGCCCTCCGAGGCGGGTTGAAAAGCCGCCCGATCGGGATTATTATTCTTTTGCCCCGTTTGCATTAATAAAGTGAAAGAAAGGTGGGACGCATGAGCGCAAGCGAGCTCGTAGTTGACGTCGCGAAGATAAAAAGGGCGGCGCACAACGCGATAGCGTTGAATATACTCACGTATACCCTCCCCCACGATATCGAAGTCTACATGGAAGAGGTCCTCGACGTATTCTTGGGCGAGCTCGGCCAGAAGAAGCTGAAGGATTACGTCGTATATTGCCTTAGGGAATTGGCCGTCAACGCGAAGAAGGCCAATACCAAGCGCGTGTACTTCGACTCGCGGGGCCTCGATATCAACGATTCCGACCAGTACGAGGAAGGCATGACCGCCTTCAAGCAGGATACGATGGACAACATCGCCTGGTACCTGCAGAAGCAGAAGGAAAAGGGCTACTACATAAAGATCATCTTCCAGGCCAAGGGCCCTAACATCATCCTCGAGGTGCGGAACAACGTCGAGATCAACAAGAAGGAGTACGTCCGCATCCACGACAAGCTCGCGCGCTCCCGCAAGTACACTAGCCTCGAGGAGGCGCTCCAGCAGGTGCTCGACCCCTCGGAGGGCGCTGGCCTCGGTCTCGTGATCCTGGTCCTCATGCTCAAGAAGATCGGCCTCGACGAGGATTGCTTCGACATCTGGGCGGAGTCGGGCGAGACCGTCGCCCGCATCACCGTGCCCGTCGCTACGGCCAGGATCGAGTCGGTATCCACCCTCACCGACGAGATCGTCAAGTCGATCACGAGCCTGCCCCAGTTCCCGGAAAACATTGTGCAGATCCAGCGCCTGATCGCCAACCCCGACAGCCAGATCGTGGACATCGCCCGGTACATCTCGACCGACCCCGCCATGACGGCCGACCTCCTCAAGCTCGTGAACTCCGCCGCCTACATGATGTCGAAGAAGGTGGACAACATCGTCGACGCGGTCAAGCTCGTGGGCCTCCGCGGCATCAAGAACCTCCTGTACTCTTACGGAACCTTCAAGATCCTCGACGACGGCGCCGCCGACAAGAAGAAGCTCTGGGACCACTCCTACAGGACCGCCTATTACGCCTATAACCTGGCGAAGAATTTCAAGGCGAACGTCAAGGGCCTGCTCGACGACGCCTACGTCGGCGGCATGCTCCACGACATGGGCAAGATCATCTTCTCCTCCGTCCACCCCGACCTCCTCGAGAAGATCCGCGGCTTCTGCAAGGACAAGGACATTCCCGCGGATACCTTCGAGGGCATAGTCGGCGGCATGAACCACGCCGAGATCGGCGCGAAGATATCCGAGAAATGGAATTTTCCCGAATCCCTCGTCGCCGCCATCCGCTACCACCACGAGCCCAGCCTCGAGCCCGGCGATCACCGCGACGTGGTCCACGTCGTCTACCTGGCGAACGTATTCTGCGAGTACGAGGCGGGCAACGTCTCCTACGAGCAGATTGAGCCCTCGGTCCTCCAGGACTACGGCCTCACGAGCGAGAAGCACTTCAAGACGGTCGTGGAAAAGATGTCGGAGGGCTTCAGAATGGAGTCGAATCGCACGGCGCGGGACTCCATCGCGAGGAAGTAGCGGCCGCTGGCCCTATTCTAGGGCCTCGAGGAAGAGCAGCAGGTATTCCTGGACTCCGCCGAAGTACCCGGCCTCCATCGCCGCCGCCGCCTTGCCGACGTATCGGTAGTGCCAGCTTTCCCACTTGTAGCCCGTGATTTCCGCCAAGCCCTTGGGGTAGGAGAGCGTGAAGCCGAAGCGGCGCGCGTTGGCCGCTAGCCATCGCGAGGCCTTCGTGTCCGCGAAGGCGTCGGTGATCGAGCCGAAATCGATGGCCGTGCCCAGCTGGTGCTGCGAGTGGCCCGGCTTGGCCACGCTCGCGGCGGTTTCAACGGCGCCGTCGGCCTTTACGCCCCTGTCCCAGACTTCAACCTGGTAGTCGTAGGAGCGATAGCTCGACGAGACGAGGAGGGTCAGACCCTCCTTCAGCGCGGCGGCGTTCATGTCTTCGAGGGCAGCGAGGGCGGCCGCACGGAGCCGATGACCCGGGCGGGAAACCGACAGCCCGGTCCCGTCGAGGGCCCGGAGATCGGCCGGCGCGAAGCCGACGGGAAGGGCCTTCGACTTGTCGACGCGGAACAGCAGCATCGGGTCGGCCGCCCGATCGGCCAGGGCCTGGGCCACGTAGAGCCGGAAGGGCTTCGGCGCCCCGTCTATTCGCGCTTGGATGGCTGCCTTCGCCTCGGGAGCTATGCGCATCGCGGAGATGGCGGCTCGTATGCGCTCGGCGTCGGGCCCCGATGCCTTAACTTGCGCGCAAGCCGGGGCTAGAGCGGCGAAAACCATTAAAAAGCCCACATTCCGAAGCATGAACCGCGCACTTCGCATGACGGGAGTATATATTGAGTTGAGGTCTTGCTAAAGCGGTCCTTGGCTTGCGCGACTGCCCCGTGTGCGATAATCTTTGAAAGTAGATCATTAAGGAAGGAACGAGTATGAAACGAGCGATTCTTGCCCTGTTGTTCGTGTCCATCGCGGTCTTCGCTGCTTGGTCCCAGCCCAAGGTCGCCGTCCTGGACGCGATAATACCCCAGAATATGGACCCCTCGGTCATCATCCCGGTCACCGAGAAGATAGCCGAGCGCCTGGTCGTCTCGGGCCGCTTCACGGTGCTGGACCGCGCGAACATCGAGAGCGTTCTCAAGGAACGCGAGTTCCAGGTATCGGGCATGGTGAGCGACCAGGACGTGGTGACCGCCGGGAAGTACCTCGGCGCGGATTTCGTCGTCGTGGCGAAGGTCACCAAGGTCAGCGACACCTACTTCATCAGCGCCAAGATGATCGCGATAAAGACCGGAGTAATAGCCAACCAGACCTCTGCGCAGGGCGAGGGAAAGCTGTCCGCCTTGATAGCGCTGGCAGAGCAGGTGGGCGAGGTCCTGTCCGGAGGGGCAGTGCTGGCTCAGTCGGCGGCCGGGGGGCAGAAGGACATCTCCAAGCCGGACGAAGGGACGGGAAAGGCTCCAGAGACGAAGGCGAAGGTCCGGGCACCGAGCTCGACCGCATCGTCGCGCTTCGTAGGCGCGGGGTTCGCCTACTCTCTCGATACGCTGGCGATCGACGCTACGCATTCCACTGGGACCTACACGGGCTCGGATGCCTGGAACCTGGGCGATTTCACGGTGACCTACGCCGGGAAATATACGCAATTCGGGATCGGGTATCTTTCCTCCCTTTCGGCCACGACGAAATTCGACAATACCTCTTTGAATACCAGCGATTCGCAGCCGCTCGAAGATAAGGAATCCTTCCTCGTGATCAGCGCCCTCCTCAAGTACCCCGTGAGTCTTGGGTCGGTTTCGCTTTTCCCGCTCGGGGGGATCGAGTATGACCTGAATCTGAGCTATAAGGATTCGAACGGCAATGACCTTAAGACGGGATCCGATACAACCTGGGAAGCCGGGCTTAACCACCTCTTCCTTCAGGTCGGCGCCGGCGCCGCGTTCAATTTCGGGAAGGTGGTCGTCAGCCCCGAGTTCGTTTTTGGCTGGAAGGTCAAAACGTCGCAGGATACCGCGATTGAAGACCACTTCACCGGCTTGGGCTGGGACTCGGTCTCCGTCAAAGAAACCAAGCTCGACTTTGGGCTGCTGGTCGGCGTTCAGATCTAGGCTGAGGATTTATTCTGAATCAGGGGGCCGTCCGGCGTTTTTCGCCGTGCGGCCCTTTTTGCTTCTGATACGCTCTCTTTGAGAGAGTGGCGCTCTCTTATGGCGAATTGCTTTTCCCGCATGGACTTCTACCATGTCCTCGTGACCGAGTTGCATCGCCTTCTATTCCGTAACATGAAGCGCTATAGGAAATTCCTTGGCATTACGCAGGCCGAGCTCGCCGAAAAGGCGGGCATCTCGGTGGGCTTCGTCGGAGAGGTCGAGATGGGAAGGAAATTCCCCTCGCCGGAAAAGCTCGAGGGCATCGCGAAAGCCCTCGGCGTGCGGGCCTTCCGCCTCCTGATGGGACCCGAGGACGTGACCGACGCCATGGGACCCGACGCCGTGTACGAGACGGCCGAAAAGCTGAAGGCACGGCTTTCCAACGAAATCGACCAATTCGTCAAGGAAGTCGACCCGAAGAACAAGCCGCCGCCGGTCTATTTCCATAACGGGAAGAGGCTCCGGGGCCGCTGACTCGGGGCTTCGATTATCCTTGCCCCGGCCTCCTCCATCCCATAGGATACTAGCCCATGGCGACGAAACCGAAGGGACCCGTATACCGCTGCTCGAACTGCGCCCATATTGAGCCTAAATGGCTCGGGCGCTGCCCCGAGTGCGGCCAATGGAATACGCTCCGCGAGTCCGCCCAGGCGCAGGGAAGGCCCGATAGGGCGGGGGAGACCTTTCCCCTGCCCATAGCGTCCATCGATCCGGGGCAGGGAACGCGCCTTCCTTCTGGCTTGGCGGAGATGGATCGAGTGCTGGGCGGGGGGCTCATGCGCGGCTCGGTGACCCTGATCGGCGGGGAGCCCGGAATAGGCAAGAGCACCCTCCTGCTCCAGCTCTGCGCCCGAGCCGGGACCGCGGGGCGGATCCTCTACGTGTCGGGCGAGGAATCGCCGGCGCAGATCCGGATGAGGGCCGACCGCCTGGGCGCGTTGCGCGACACCATAGAGGTCTTCTGCTCCTGCGACCTCGATCTCGTCCGCTCGACCCTGGACGCGCTCAAGCCCTCGATCGCGGTGATCGACTCGATCCAGACGCTCAGGGCCGAGGAGGCGGGGTCGGTCCCGGGCACGGCCAACCAGATCAAGTACTGCGCCCAGGAGCTCTCGGCCTGGGCGAAGGCCCACGACTCGGCCCTGATCCTGGTGGCGCACGTCACCAAGGAGGGCGCGATCGCCGGCCCCAAGGCCGCCGAGCACCTCGTCGACGCCGTCCTGAGCTTCGAGCAGGGCGAGGGTGACATGCGCGTGCTGCGGGCGAGCAAGAACCGCTTCGGCAGCGCGGAGGAAGTGGGCATTTTCCGGATGGGCGAGGCGGGGCTCGAGGAGGTGGCCGATCCCTCGGGGCTCTTCCTCGTGAGGCGGGAGGGGGGCTCTCTGCCCGTGGGCGCGGCGGTCGCCCCCGTCCACGAGGGCTCGCGCGTGCTCCTGGTCGAGATCCAGGCCCTCACCGTCTCCGCCAAGGCGGGGATCACCCGGGTCTACTCCGAGAGGATCGAGACGGGACGCGTTAGCCGAATCGCGGCGATCCTGGAGAAGCACACGGGGCTGAGGTTCTCGGACCAGGATATCTACGTCAACGTTGCGGGCGGCATGCGCCTCACCGAGCCGGGGATCGACCTCGCCCTCGCCTGCGCCCTCTTTTCCGCCCGCTCGGACGTCGCGCTACCCGCGAATACCGCCCTCGCCGGGGAGCTCTCGCTGGCCGGGGAATTGCGGCCGGTCCGCCAGATGAGGCGGAGAGCCAAGGCCGCGGCCGCGCTGGGCTTCTCTCGCCTCCTGGGTCCTCCCGAGGTCGCAGGAGAGGGCGGCAAGGCAAAGGCGAAGGCCGGGGGGAGCGAGTTCCGCGAGGCGGCCGCCTGGGCCGAGGCTTCGGATATCAAGTCCGCCTTGAAAGCGTTGTTCGGTAAATAGCCGGGATTCGCGGTTCCGCAGGCCCCCGTTAACTTCCAATACTCATTTCCTCGCACTATACTTGCGGGAAGGGGTCAACTGGCATGAAATTCACCCAGGGCGAGCGTCGTCTCAGCGGTATCGCTATTCCGCTATCCGCCATCCGCAGCGAGTCGTCGCCGGGTTGCGGCGAATTCCCCGACTTGGCGCGAGCGGCCGATCTGGCCTCCGCCTGGGGCTTCGATCTCGTCCAGCTCCTGCCTGTCAACGATTCGGGCTTCCAAAGCTCGCCCTATTTCGCTCTCTCCGCCTTCGCGCTCAACCCCATCTATATAAGGATAGGCGATCTGCCCGAGCTCTCGGCCGGGGCCTCGAGCCTAAAGGCGGAGGCAGAAGCCCTCGTCGACCGCTACTCGGGCTCGGAGAGGGTTCCCTACGAGGCCCTGCTCAAGGACAAGCTGGCCCTGCTCCGCACGATATGGCTCTCCGCGAGCACGGGCGCGCGCGGTCGCGCCCTCCTCGAGGAGCTCGAGCTCTGGATCGCCGCGAATCCCTGGTCCAGGGACTACGCCGCCTTCGTCGCCCTCAAGTCGCAGAACGGCGAGAAGCCCTGGTGGGAATGGCCGCGCCTCCGCGATCCCGGCAGCGACGACATAGCCTCGCTCTGGAAGGACAAGAATCTCGCGACGGAGCTGCGCTTTTGGGCCTGGTTGCAGCTGAGGGCCGCCGCGCAGTTCGCGGCCGCGGCGAACTGCCTCGCGGAGAAGGGCATCGCCCTGATGGGCGACATACCGATATTGATGAACGCGGATTCCGCCGACGTATGGGCGAGGCGCGGCTGCTTCTCCCTCGAGCTGTCCGCCGGCGCGCCTCCCGACATGTACTCGAGCTCGGGCCAGAATTGGGGCTTCCCGATCTACGACTGGGAGGTCCTAGAGCGCCAGGGCTACGCCTTCTGGGTCGAGCGCCTCGCGGAGGCGGACAAATATTACTCCTGCTACCGCATAGACCACGTCCTCGGCTTCTTCCGCATCTGGTCGCTCTCGGAGCGCGATAGGACGGGAGCGTTGGGGCGCTTCATCCCCGATATCCCGCTCAAGCGGGAGGAGTTCGAGGCCCTCGGCTTCGGTCCCGAGAGGAGGCGTTGGCTGTCGAGGCCGCACGTCCCGTCGTGGAAGCTCGTCCAGGCGGCGGGCGAGTCGGCTGCCAAGGGCGCCGTCGCCGCCGCCCTCGACCGGATCGGCGAAGAGGATCTCTTTCTTTTCAAAGAAGGAATCAAGGGGGAAAAGGATATCGAGGCCCTGCCCTCGCTTTCGCCCGCCGCCAGGGACTTCCTCCTCGCCGCGTGGAGGGACCGAGCCTTCATCGAGTACGAGCCCGGGTCCTTCATCCCGACCTGGAGCTACCGCTCTTCCTCCTGCTGGCCCAGCCTCTCCGACGGGGAGAGGGTCGAGCTCGAGGGCCTCATCGGGCGGAAGAGGGCTCAGGCGGAGGAGCTCTGGGCGAAGACGGGCAGGAAACTCCTAGGCACGCTCTCCAAGGCGGTTCCCATGCTTCCCTGCGCGGAGGACTTGGGCTCCGTCCCCGACTGTGTCCCCAGGGTCCTCGAGGAGCTCGGCATACTTGGCCTCCGGGTCCTGCGCTGGACCAGGCGCTGGAACGAGGGCGGACAGCCCTACATCCCTATCGGCGACTACCCGAGGCTCTCCGTGGCCAGCCCCTCGGTCCACGATTCGTCGTCGATCCGGGAGTGGTGGGAGGGCGAGGCCGACCGGGAGGGGACCTGGCGCTTCGCCTCCGCCGCGCTCGAGAGGGACCTCGGGGCCTGTCCCGATCGCCTCTCCCCGGAGCAGGTCGAACCGCTGCTAGAGCTCATCGCCCGGTCCGCCTCGCGCTTCGCGGTCTATCCCCTTCAGGACCTCCTCGCGATGAGCGCGAAGCTGCGTCCCGCCGATCCGAAAGGCGAGAGGATCAACGTGCCCGGCACGGTGGGGATCGGCAATTGGTCCTATCGGGCTCCCGCGACAATCGACGCGATCCTGGAGGAGAAGAAGCTGGCGGCCAAGGCCCGCGCCTTGGCGAAGATCAGGACCGTACCTAAAGCTCCGGTGCCTAAAGCCCCGGTCCCGAATAAATCCGGCGCGAGGAAGTGAGGCGGGGTATGTCACGCAGCACGCGCGCCGCTGGGCTGGTGTTGGGGGGCGTGAGGGGCCTGTCCCCCCTCGGATCCGATGACGGCGCGGTGGAACTCCTCGATTCCTACGCCTCCGCGGGGATATTCGCGTATCTCCTCCCCGGATTCCTCGCGCAGGAGCCCGAGCGGCTCGGCGGCCTCGTCGCGATCGCCCGCCGGGCCTCGGCGTCGGCGGGACTGGGAAAGGCCCTCGTTGCGATCGGCGGCGACGGCCTTCCGGCCTTCGGCCTCCCTCCCTTTCCTGACGCCCCTACGCCCCTCGGGCTAGCCTCCCTGAAATCCCCGAGGGCGGCGATGAGGGCGGGCCTCCTCCTCGGCTCCCTCCTATCCTCCTGCGGCGTAGACTTGGTCATGGCTCCCCGGCTCGACCTCGCGAGCGACCCCAAGGACCCGGCAGGCGCCCTCGGGGGCTTCGGAGAGGACAGCCGCCTGGCGGGACTGCTCGGCTCGGCCTACGCTCGGGCCCTCAAGCGCGCGGGCGTCGAGGCCTGCATAGGCCGATTCCCGGGGCTCGGGGCGACCTGCAGCGATTGCTACGAAGGCATGCCCTTCATTTCCCTCCCGGTCGAGCGCCTGGAGCGCTGCGAGATGCGCCCCTTCTCGCGGGCCGTGGCCGCGGGCGCGGCCGCCGTCCTCGTGGGGAGAGTCCTCGTTCCCGCCCTCGAGAGCGAGCGCATACCCGCCTCCGCGAGCGCCCGGGTGATAGAGGGGCGGCTCCGGGAATCGCTGGGCTTCCGGGGCATCGTGATCGGCGACGATGTCGGTCCCGAGGAGGATAGCGGCAAGGCCGCGGTGCTCGGCGCGCTGGCCGGCTGCGACCTCTGCCTCTATACCCGGCCCGAAGCGGCGCTGGCGTCAGCGGCGGCGCTGGAAAAGGCGGCCGCGATGGGGGAGCTCCCGGCGGTCCGCGTCGAGATGGTCCGCAGGCGCCTGGATTCGCTGCTCTCCAGTCGTCCCGCCCCCGCGCCCAGCCCCGTGGGCCGCCGCTTTTTCCCGGCGGCGCGCCGCCTCGCGAGGGCGAGGCGCGATATAGAGGAGAGCGTGAGCCTGCTGCGAGGCTCCCTGACCCTACGGGGCGGAGAGTCGGGCAGCTTCGAGGGCGCCTTCATCCTCGTATTCCTCCCTCCTGCCGGCGCGCCCGATGCCCCCGAGTCCGATGCCGTCCTCGCGGCCCTCCGCTCCGAGCTCCCCGGCGCCGAGATCCTAGGCTTGAGCGCGGACCCCGGAAACGAGGCGACGGATGAGCTCGCGCGCCTCGTTTCCGCGCGCGGCCGTTTTCCGGAAGCGGCCATCCTCACCTACGACGCGCACTTTCGCCCGGCGCAGGAGGGCTTGGCGAGGCTCGTAGAGGAGTTCATCCCCGATTATCGGGTGATAGCGATGCGCGATCCCTACGACGCCGCCTTTTTCCCGCGAGCGATCGGCCTCGGAGCCGCCTACGGCTTCTCGGAAGGCGGGGCCCGAGCGATCGCGCGCCTTCTGGCGGGCCGGACCAAGGCCCGGGGGGGGCGGCCGGTAGAGGTTATCGGACTCGAAGTCTAGGCCTTCTCCGTCCCGAGCTTCCTTGACAGCTGTCGCCCTCCCGGCTAGAGTCGCTACCACATGGAGGAAAACCAGGAAAAGTCGCGGATATCGCGGGTCATGGCCGCTTCCGGCTCGGGCTTTTCGAGGGCCCTCCGCGCTATATGGTTCCTCCTGCGAATCATAATCCCGCTAACCCTGGCAATCGCCTTCCTCGATCGGCTGGGCGTAATGCCCTGGATTGCCAGGCTCATGGCGCCCGCGACGGCCCTCGTCGGCCTTCCCGGCGAGGCGGCCCTCGTTTTCTTGGCCTCGATTTTCCTGAATGTCTATGGCGCGATCGCGGTAGCTTGCTCCCTGTCCCTCGACCTGCGGGCGATGACCATCCTGGCCGTAATGTGCATGACGGCGCATAACCTGATCGTAGAGACGGCGGCCATGAAGAAGACGGGATCCCCGGTCGCCAAGATGGTCCTCCTGAGGATCTGCGCCGCCCTCGCCTCCGGCTTCGCCTTCAGGTTCCTCCTCCCGGGCTATCTGTCCTCGGTCGCCTTCTCGTCCGCGGCTTCGGGGCGGGATGCCGACCTCCTCGCCATGCTGGGAGGCTGGGGGCTATCGACCGCGGCCGTCGCGCTGAAGATCGCCCTCGTCGTCGTGGCCGTGAACGTCGCCCAGCGCCTCCTGGAAGAATTCAAGGCTATGGAGCTGCTCGCGAGGCTCTTCGCGCCGGTGATGAGGCTTTTCGGCTTGCCGAGGGAGGCTAGCCAGCTCTGGATCGGGATCAACGTCGTCGGCTATCCCTACGGAGCCCTCATGGTCGCGGAGCGGATGAGCGCCGGGAGAATGAAGCCCCAGGACGGCGATCTCGTCAATCATCACGCGGCCCTCTGCCACTCCCTTCTCGAGGGAACGGTCTTGTTCTGCGCCTTCGGCGTCCCGCTGTTCTGGGTCACCGTCCCGCGGCTCGCCCTCGCCCTCGTCTCGGTCTGGGTCGAACGGGCGCGGCGCCGCTTCTTCCGCCGCTCTTTCCGCGTCGGTACCGCATAGTCCCATAGCGGTTCCCGCTGGCCGCGATCCCTGCGGCCGTTGTATATTCTTACTCCGGCGGGCCGAGCTCGGATCCTCGAGACGGGCGCCGCGAAGGAGAATCCATGAGCATAGAGCGCCAGCGCCCCCGTTTCGACGAGGACGACGATGAAGCCAAGGCCCCGCCCCCCCGCCCGGAGGACGCCCTCGCCGAGCGCTTCCTCAAAACCAGGACGATCCTTCTCTCGGGCGAGATAGACAAGGAGTCCAGCGAGCGCTTCATACGCCAGCTCCTCCTCCTCGAAAGCCTCGGCGGCGAGCCTATCACCGTGCTCATCGACTCGCCGGGCGGCGACGTGGACGCCGGCTACGCCATCTTCGACATGATTCGCTTCGTCGCCGCGCCGGTGCGCATCGTAGGCATGGGCCTCGTCGCGAGCGCGGCCGCCTTGATCCTCCTCGCGGTGCCCAAGGACAGGAGGCAAGGCCTCCCCAACTCGCATTACCTGATCCACCAGCCCCTCTCGGGGATCCGGGGGGTCGCTACGGAGATCGAGATCCACGCCCGCGAGCTCGAGAAGACGCGGGAACGGGTCAACAAGGTCATCGCGGACGAGACGGGCCAATCGATCGAGCGGGTGCGCAAGGACACCGATCGCGACTTCTGGATGAACGCCGAGGAGGCGATAGCCTACGGCCTAATCTCCCGGGTCGCCGCGGCGCGGGCGGACCTGGGCGCATGACGAGGGACCGGGTCGAGGCCGCCTTGGGCGACGCCTTCGCCTCCCTGGGCGAGGCGGCCGCGCGCGGGCGTCCCGTTTACCGGGGCAAGGTCCGCGACGTCGTAGGCGGCGAGAGGGCACTCCTCCTCGTCGCAAGCGACAGGATCTCGGCCTTCGACCGCGTACTCTCGACGGTACCATTCAAGGGCGAGGTTCTCTCCCGCGTCTCCGCCTGGTGGTTCGAGCGCTGCTCGGACATCCTTCCCAACCACCTGCTGCCCGGCGGCGATCCGGTCTCCCTCGGACTGGGAAGGGCCACCCTGGTCCGCAAGGCCGAGATGCTCCCGGTCGAGGTAGTCGTCCGCGGCTACCTCTCAGGCTCGGCTTGGCGCGACTACAGCTCCGGCAAGGGCATCTCGGGCATAGCCCTCCCCAGCGGCCTCGCGCGCAACGAGCGTTTCCCGGTCCCCCTCGTCACCCCGACGACGAAGGAAGCGAACGGCCACGACAAGCCGATATCGGGGACGGAGATAGTGGCCTCCGGCCTGGTCGGGGCGGACCTGTGGCGCGAAGTCAAGGCGGCGGCCCTCGCCCTCTTCCGCAGGGGCCAGGAGCTGGCCGCGGTAGCCGGGCTCATCCTCGCGGACACAAAATACGAATTCGGGACAGTCGATGGCCGGCTCGTCATCGCCGACGAGCTTCACAGCCCCGATTCAAGCCGCTATTGGTGGTCCGGGAGCTATGAGCGCCTCTTCTTCGGGGCCGATGAGCAGCGGGAGCTCGACAAGGAGCCCTTCCGGCGCTGGCTTTCGGAGAAGGGCTTCGTCGGCGAGGGGAGTCCGCCCTCCGTTCCCGACTCCGTCCGCGCGGATACCGCGTGGCGATATGTGCAGGCTTTCGAGGCGATCACCGGCGAGAATTTCGAGAGTATCGGCGCCGACCCTCAATCGGAAGAGGCCCTCGTCGGGCGTATCGTAGCCGAGCGCCTCTAGCCAGGGGCGCTCGGGGGGTCACATGCGCCTATCCTCGGCGGCGGTCCTCGCCGTCGCCTGCCTCCTCTGCCTCTCGGCCTCGCGTTGCTCATCGCCCTCGTCCCCCGCGGCCGGCCGCTCGGTGTCGATAGTCGCCTACAACGTGAAGAGCCTCTTCGACGCGACTGACGACGGGCCCGAGTTCCCGGAATTCTCGGTGGCGAGGGGCAAGTGGGACGACGCGCGATACAGGATCCGGCTCGCGAACGTCGCGGCGGCCGTCCTCGCGGCCGGGCCTTCGGGGAAAATCCCGGGCCCGGACATCCTCTGCCTCGAGGAAATCGAGAACGGCAGGGTACTGGAAGCCCTCCGGACGGGCCCCCTTTCCGCAGCCCGCTACGGCTACGCGGCGATCGCCCCGGCGGAGGGAGGCCCCTTCTCCGACTGCGTGCTGTCGCGCCTGCCCATCCTCTCCGCGGCCTGCCACTCGGCCTCGACTCCCGCCGGGCCCGCCGGGCGCGATATCCTCGAGCTCGAAATCGACGCGGGGGGGAGGCGCCTCATCCTCATCTCCTGCCACTGGAAGTCCAAGTCCGGAGGGGCCGAGGCGACCGAGGAGGCGCGCCGAGAGGACGCGGCCCTCGTGCGCGGCCGGGTAAGGGCGCGACTCGCCTCCGACCCCGGGGCGGAGCTCCTGGTCTGCGGCGACTTCAACGAGAGCCCGGACGAGTACCTGCGGGTCGCGCGGCAGTACGCGACGGGCCTGATGCCCGTCGAGGAGTCGACGGCGCGGGGCTCGGCTTCGGCCAGGCTCCTCGTGACCTCCTCGCCCGAGCTCGCGAAGAGTCTGGGCGACGAGCCGGTCCTCTTCAGCCCCTGGGCCGAGGCGGGCGGCTACAGCTACAGCTACCGCGGCAGCCGGGAACGGCTCGACGGCTTCCTCCTAAGCCCTGGCCTCCTCGACGCGGAGGGCCTCTCCTACGCGAGCTTCGCGGCGGCGAGCGCGCCTTCCCTCAAGGACGCGGCCGGCGACCCCATCGCGTGGCCGGGTTCCGGGTCGACGGGCTACTCGGACCACCTGCCCATCCTCCTCGTCCTCGATGCCGAGCCTTAGCGGCGGCGCGGGCCCGAGTTGCGCTCCCAGAAGAGGCCTTCCTCGTAGCCCTGAATCCGGGGCTCTTCCTCCGCGAGCTCGAGCCTGCGCAGCGCCGCCAGGCAGTGCTCGGCGTCGATCTCGATGCCGACGAAGCGCCTCCCGAGCTTCCTCGCGGCCACCGCGGTCGTGCCCGAGCCGAGGAAGGGATCGAGGACGAGGTCCCCGGGCCGGGACGAGGCGAGGATCAGCTTGGCCGCCAGCTTCTCCGGCTTCTGCGTCGGGTGGCTCGTGTTCTCGCTCATGGACCAGAAGGGCACGGTGAGGTCGGTCCACAGGTTGGAGGCGGCGGTGTCCCGGTAGCGCCCGTCGGGGCCCTCTCCCCAATCCTTGGGCCGGCCATCGCCGTCGCGGTAGGGAGCGCGGACCCTTCGCCTCTGCCGAACGGCGTCCCCGTCGAAGCGGTAGTCCTCGGATACGGTCGCGAACCAGATGTCCTCGTGGGAGTTCTTCCAATTCCGGGCGGAGGCGCGGCCCTTCTCCCTTTCCCAGGTTATGCGATTCCGAACGACGAGCGAGCCGGAGAGGACGCGTTGCACGGCCGAGGAGCAGCGCCAGTCGCAGCACACGTAGACGCTTGCGTCGGCCTTGAGGAGGGGGAGGGCCGCGTCGAGCCAGGAGCGCGTGTACTCCTCGTACTCGCCCTCGGCCATTCGCCTCCCTCGCGCGGCCCCGAAGTCCTTGTCCATGTTGTAGGGCGGGTCGGCGACCAGGAGGTCCGCCGAGGCGGGCGGGAGGCGGGTGAGCGCCGCGAAGGCGTCGCCGAGGATGATCGCGTCGGCCGCCTCCTCCAACGGAATGGGCGCCTCCGAGGCCCCGAGCCTCCGCGCCGCCTCGAGGGCGCTGCCGAGGCGTTCCCTGTCCTCGGGTCTCAAGGAGAGGCCGCGGTTGCGGGACGGCGGCGCGGGCTCATCGCTGGATTCCATCGCCGTGAATAGTAGCGCCGATGCATCGAAGCGGCAACGCATTCGCGCCTTGGCTTCCGCCGCCCGTTCGCAGTATGCTCTATCGGATATGGCCGAAGGTAAACCTCTCATCGTCCAGAGCGATCTCTCCCTCCTCCTCGACGTCCACGACCCGGCGTTCGAGGCGGGCAGGGCGGCGATCGGCGTCTTCGCCGCCCTGGAGAAGAGCCCGGAGCACCTTCATACCTATCGGATGTCCGCGCTGTCGCTGTGGAACGCTGCCAGCGCGGGCCTGACTCCCGACGGCGTCGCCGCCGCCCTCCTTCGATACAGCCGCTACGAAGTCCCCCGCGACGTCTCCTTCATAGTCCGCGACACGATGGCGCGCTTCGGCCGCCTCGTGCTCAAGGAGATCCCGGGACGGGCGGCGCCGGGAGACGAGGCCTTCGTCCTCTCCGACAGGCTCCTCCTCTCCTGCGCGGACCGCGACGCCGAACGCGAGCTGGGCTCGTCGAAGAAGCTCCAGAAGTGGCTCGAGCCCGTCCCCGGCGGCTTCGAAATCCGCCTCACGGAGCGAGGCACCGTCAAGCGCGAGCTGCTCAAGCTCGGATGGCCGGTCAAGGACGAGGCTCCCCTCGCCCCGGGCGATCCGCTCGAGATCCACATGCGCCCCTCGCGCGCCTCGGGCGGGAGTTTCGGCCTGCGGCCCTACCAGGTGGACGCCCTCGGCGCCTTCGTGGGCGGCGGGCTTCCCGGCTCGGGCTACGGCGTCGTCGTGATGCCCTGCGGCGCCGGCAAGACGATAGTCGGCATGGCCGCGATGGAGGCCATAGGCAGGAAGACCCTCATCATCACGACCAATATCGCCGCCGTGCACCAATGGATGGACGAGCTCGCCGACAAGACCGACCTCCCGCCCGAGTCCATCGGCGAATATACAGGCGCCGAGAAGACCGTGAGGCCCGTCACGATCGCGACCTACCAAATCCTCACGTGGAGGCCGGACAAGGAGTCGGATTTCCCCCACTTCGACCTCTTCCGAAGGGAGAAGTGGGGCCTCATCATCTACGACGAGGTCCATCTCCTCCCGGCGCCGGTCTTCCGCGTGGTCGCCGAGATCCAGGCCGTGCGCCGCCTCGGCCTCACCGCGACCCTCGTCCGCGAGGACGGCCGGGAGGAGGACGTCTTCAGCCTGATCGGGCCCAAGCGCTACGATGTCCCCTGGAAGGATCTCGAGCGCCGGGGCTTCATCGCCGAGGCCTATTGCCGCGAGATCCGCGTGCCCCTGCCCGAGGACGAGCACCTTCGCTACTCCGTGTCGGAGCCCCGCGACAAGCATCGGCTCGCCGCGGAGAACACCGCGAAGTACGAGGCGGTTCGCGAGCTCGTTGAGAACCACCCCGACGAGCCGGTGCTCGTCATAGGGCAGTTCCTCGACCAGCTCGGCAGGCTCGCGAAAGAGCTCGCCGCTCCCCTCATCACCGGCCGCACGCCCAATCCCGAGCGCGAGCGGATCTACTCCGACTTCAAGGCGGGCCGGGTGCGGGTGATCGTCGTATCCAAGGTTGCGAATTTCGCCATAGACCTGCCCGACGCATCCGTCGCCATCCAGGTCTCGGGCTCCTTCGGCTCCCGCCAGGAGGAGGCCCAGCGCCTGGGGCGAATCCTCAGGCCCAAGGCCCGCAATTCCTATTTCTATTCCCTCGTTTCCCGCTATACGGTCGAGGAGGAATTCGCGGCCAATAGGCGCAAATTCCTGACCGAGCAGGGTTACCGCTACCACATCGAGGCCTGGGAATGACCGCAGTCCCCAAGCCGACCGCCGCCGATTGGTCGGATGCCCTGCTCACCTCCGGGACCGAGGCCCTGCTCGGGGCCGTGCGGAATTATATCGGACCCATCAAGACGCCCTATGACAAGCGGGACCTCGTCGGCTACCTCGAGGCCTTCTTGCGCCGGGCGGAGACGAAGGAATCTCTCCTCTCCCTCCTCGACTCCCTCGACATCCGGATCCTGGGCTCCTCGCTGCTCCTGGGCCCCGTCCCCGAGCAGGCCCTCAAGGACCTGTTCGTCGGCGAGCTGCCGCTATTCGATCTGGGCGTCCGGCTCGCCAACCTCCTCGATCGCCTCCTGCTGTTCCGATACCAGTCGGGCGGGCGGCGCTTCGTAGCGGTCAATCCCCTGCTCGAGGACGAGTTGAGGACCAGGGCCCTCGACCCGGAGATATTCTTCTCCGCGAGCGGTCCTATTCCCCCTCCCCCGGAGGCCGGCGGATGTGCCGTCGACGCCCGCTCGGCCATCGCGCTCTTCTCCTTCCTCTTCCATTCCCCGCTCTCGACCCGGAAGGGCGGGGGGCTGACGAAGAGGGCGGCGGAGCGCGCGGCGCTGATGCTCCCGGAGCTCGCCGGGGCCTCGGAGGATCGCCTCGGCACTCTCGCCCGCGCCTTGGCGGCGTCGGGCGCCCTGGTCGCGGGGGACGGCGACGAGCGGAGCCCCGACTACAAGGGCTTCGCGAAGATACTGGGGGAGTGGGGTGAGGACCTGCCCTATTTCCTCGCGGCCTGCCTGGCTGGGGAAGGCGAGGGCGCCGAGGGGCCCCTCGCCCTCGTCTTGGCGAGCGCGCTGGAGTCCCTGCCTGCCGGCGTCGCCATACCCCGTCCGGCCCTCGCGCGATGGCTCAGGATCGCGGCGAGGCGCGTGAACCTCGCCGAGCGAGGCTCGGCCGCCGAGTTACGCTCGGCGACGGACGGCAACCCCGCCGCGGATCCCGCCGCGGCGCTCGCCGCGCTCGAGTCTTTCGGGATCCTGGCGCCGCGGGACGGTTGCCTCGTGCCCGTCCTTCCCGGCCGCGCGGCGAAGGCTGCGAAGGACGCGATGGACGCGTCGGCCGGGGCGGGCCATCCCGTCCTCGTCGCGGAGGGCTCGCACGCCCTCCATCTCATGCCCGAGGCGGGCCTCGAGGACAGGCTCTTCGTGGGTTGCGTCGCTAGGCCGGTCTCGATAGGGACGGTGTGGAGCTTCGACGTGGAGCGCGACACCGTCCGCCGCGCCTTCTCGGCGGGATTCTCAGCGGCCGCCGTCAAGGCGCGCTTCGAATCCTTGGGCGGCGCGCCCCTGCCGCAGAGCTTCGCCTTCTCACTCTCCGCCTGGGAGGAGGAGTACCGCTCGCTCAGGCTGTATCGGGGTTTCGTCCTCGCGGCGGACGAGCGGCAGAGGCTGGTCATCGAGCGCTCCGCCGCCCTCGGGAAGATCGTCGTCGAGCGCCTGGCTCCCGGCGTCTACTTCCTCTCGGTGGCGTCGCCGGACGACGCCGTCGCCGCCCTGGCCGCGGCCGGCCTGGAGGCGCCCCCACTGATACAGGCGGCGCCCCGCGCCGGCCGCGCCCGCGACTCAGCGGCCGCCGAGCTCTTCGCCCCGCCGAAGGCCGGGGACGGGGCGCGACGGTCGATCGACGCGTTGCGCGATCTCATCGGCGCGGCCGCGCTCGCCGCCGGGGCGCCCGGGCCCGACCCAGAGGCGAGGCTGGCCGTCCTGCGCGCCGCCCTCGCGACCTCGCATCGGACCGAGGACGAGCGGCGAGAGCTCTCGGATCGCATCGAGCGCCGGCTCGTGCTCACCGAGAGGCAGATAACCCAATCCGACCCGAGGTCCGAGCGCCTCGAGGCCGGCGGGCTCGATTACCTGGGGAAGGTGCGCGTCGTCGAGCGCGCCCTCCGCTCCTCGGGCGACAGGCTCGAAGTGCTCTACAGGCTGCCCGGCGAAGAGCCCGTCAGGGCGCTGCTGCGGCCCGTCAGGCTCGACAAGAACGAGAAGGGGCTAGTCCTCGAGGCCGAAGACCTCGCGACGGGCGGCCCCGCCCGCGTACCCCTGGGCGCCGTAAGCACGGTGCGCAGGGTGCGCGCATCCTTATTCGGAGAAGACTAATGAAGAACCAGAACCAACCAGAACACCAGGGCTACCAGGGCCAGCTCAAGCTCGCCGTCCTCGTCGACGCGGACAACACCCAGGCCTCCATCATGGAGGGCCTCCTCGCCGAGATCGCCAAGTACGGTGTCGCGAGCGTCAAGCGCATCTACGGCGACTGGACCAGCACGAACCTCCGCAGCTGGAAGGACAAGCTCCTCGAGTACGCCATCCAGCCCATCCAGCAGTTCTCGTACACCACGGGCAAGAACTCGACCGACAGCGCTATGATCATCGACGCGATGGACCTGCTTTACACCGAGAACCTCGACGGCTTCTGCATAGTGTCGAGCGACTCGGACTTCACCAGGATCGCGATGCGCCTGCGCGAGGACGGCAAGATGGTCCTCGGCTTCGGCCAGCGCAAGACCCCCAAGCCCTTCGTGGCGGCCTGCGACAAGTTCATCTACACCGAGATCCTGCGCGAGGGCGAGGAGGAGCGCGAGTCCCGCGGCGACCGCGACGCCCCGCCCCGCCAGGCTGCGGTCGACCTCAAGATCGACCGCAAGGCGGCCAACCTCATGCGCTCCGCCGTCGAGGACGCGGCGGACGAGTTCGGCTACGCCTACCTAGGCGCGGTCGGCACCTACATCATGAACAGGCAGCCCGAGTTCGATCCCCGCAACTACGGCTACCGCAAGCTCGGCGACCTCATCAAGGCCTCGGGCCTATTCGACATCGACGAGAGGGCGAGCCCGACCGACCAGGGCAAGCAGATCTACATCAAGACCAGGGCCAAGGGGCGTTGAGCGAGCCGATCCGCCTCCGGCGCGCGGGTCCGCCCGACCTCGGCGCGATCGTCGCCCTGCGGATCGAGTTCGAGCGCCTGACGCGCGACTCCGGCTCACTCGACGAGGGAGCCCGGAGGGCCGAGCTGGCGGAGCTCCTCGGCCGTGACCTCGGGTCGGGGCGGCTCCTGGCCTGGCTCGCCGAGGACGGCGCCCTCCCCGTCGCCCAGGCGGGCCTGCGCCTGGGCGATGGGGCGGCCGCAGGCCAGGGTACCCGTCAGGGTAGGGGCGGCGAGCTGCTGAACGTCTACTGCGAAGGGACGCACCGAGGCCGCGGGATCGCCACCGCCCTCGTCGGGCTGGCCGTGGACGAGGCCCGCTCGCTCGGCCTCAAGCGCCTGGCTCTACGGCCCACGGAGGCTTCGCGGCGGATCTACGAGAGGGCGGGCTTCCGCGCGTCAGGCCGGGAGATGGTCCTCGAGCTATAGCCCGAAGACTCGGATCCTGTTCTCCCGCCCTATCCTCGCCAATTCGCCGTCCATCGCGGCGCCCGGCCGGGCCTTCTTCTTCATCTCGATCGCGAACTGGTTCATCGAAAAGTGGTTGAAGGCCCAGACGCCGGAAAGCAGGCCCGGTTTGGCCTTGGCCATGCGGCGGACGAGCTCGTCGCGGTAGATCTCGAAGAGGCCGCCCCTGCGCAGCTCCCCGACGCCCGATATCCAGAGCGCGGGCAGGTCGGCTCTCGATCCCGTCCCGGTTTCGCGCAACGCGCAATAGAGACGCCACGCCAGATCGGCCATCGCCGCCTGGCTCCCGGCGAGCAGGGCCGACAGGCGCTGGGCGTGGATGCCCGAGGCCTTAGCGAGGAGGGCGAGCTCGGCGGTCTTGGGCGTGTGGACGGGGGTCTTATTCAGTATCAGGACCTCCTTGCGGAAGTCGAGGCCGAGCTCCAGCTCGAGCCAACCCTCGGCCAGCTTCCCCGATTGGCCCACTAGATAGCGGTTGTTGGCGGCTAACTGCTCTTTTTTGCCGGGGTTGTCCGCGACGAGGATTATCTTGATCTCGCTGTCCGGCCCCAGCTCGTCGAGGGCGCGGTTGTAGACGACGGGCGTCTCCACGAGGTAGTCCACGTAGCCCCGTTGGACGCGAACCCGCTCCTGCGCCTCGAGGAGGTAGGGGTTGGCCGCGGTCCAAGCGTCCACGAGGCCGCGGAATTCCTTCCGTATCGAATCGAGGACGGCGTAGGCTTCGATCTGCATCGGGCCAGAATGACGGCCGATGTCGATTACGGCAAGGGGGTCCCCCCAATCAGGCTATTATTCGCGCTATGCTTATGGAATAATGCAGCGAGATCTGGAGATGCCATGAGGGAAACCTTCGCAGCCTTCTCGTTAATGCTCGCCCTGCCCGCGGCGAGCTTCGCCCTCTCGCTCGGCCTGGGCGCCCGCGCCTACGGCGACGCGGCCGGCGCCTTCGGCGGGACCTATGCCGCCGCAACCGCCGAGCGCTACGCCGAGCTCGGGGCCTCGTCCTTCAGCGCCCTTGGCTCCTCGTCGATCCTTCCCGCCTTCGCCTACGGAGGCGGACTCGAATTCGATCTCGGCGGCCTGTTCGCTCCGCGCTTCAGTCTAGCCATCGGGGCGGGTTACGGCCTCTGGGGCGCGGGGCTCGTCGGCAAGGACTCGAGCGGGAAAGGCTTCGCGAGCACCCTCTGGTACGCGCCCGTCCTCGACCTCAGCGCGGAGGCCAGGTATGCGTTCCGAGTCGGCCCGGGCTCGATCGAGCCCGGCCTCGGCGCCTTCGTCGGAGCCATCTTTCCCAAATATAAGATTGAGGAGAGAATCTCCGGAGTCGGCTCGAGCGTCGATCCGTCCCCCTTGGCCGCCGACGCCCTTGTCCTGGGACTGCGCGCCTCGGCCGCCTATGCCCTGCGCCTCGGGCCCGGCGACCTCCGGCTCGGCCTTTCGGTAGCCGTCGGACAGTCCCTCGCCTCCGCCGCAGGCAGCCTCGGCGCCTCCATCCTTTGGCCCTGGCGGGCCGGCCTCGACCTGGGCTACGTCTATTATTTCGCGGGAGGTAAAAAATGAAATCGGCCGGGATAGCATTCGCCCTGCCCGCTTTCTTCGCCGCATCCCTCCTGGCCGCCTGCTCCCTGCCCGGCTCGACGGCCTCGACGGTCCCCGTCGTTCAGCATATGGCAGTCTCGGGCACGTACAATTACAGCGTCGATCTGGGCAGTAGCCCCCGCGATCTCTACTTCGTGTTCACCAACACCGACCTGCAGCAGAGCGCCACCAAGCCGAGCGTGGGCAACGTCATCGTCGACGGGGTCGCCCTACCCGGTCCCGCGCCCCAGCCCCTGGCCGACTCCTCCGACATCCCGCTCACGACGATGGACAAGATCCGCGCTTTCGCGAAGACGCCGAAGAGCCTGACGAAAAGCTCTGCGAACCCCTCGATATTCGGCCCGGCTCAGCCGCCGAGGGCGGACGTTGTGGGAACCTCGACCGGAAACTTCAACGTCGCCTATGTCGCTTTGCCCGTGCCGGCGACCTGCCGCGCGGTCGTGGGGCCGATAAGCACCGACCAAGGCCCCCGCACCCTTAATATTTGGGTGGCCGACGATTGTTGGGGCGCGAGCTCTAAAAAACAATCAGTGAACCAGACCATGGTTGACGCCCTCGCGGACAAGTATCTGAAGGCAGGGGCTTCCAACGACATCTACGACTGGGACACGGGAATCCTCGGCCCCGAGTGGGGGACGACGAGCTTCAGCGAGCTCATTCCCTTCACTAGCGAGATAACCATCCTGCTGTCGGACATCAAGGGCGACAATTCCGACAACGGCGGCATCGTCGGCTACTTCGACCAGACGAACAACTTCGTCACTTCCTTCTATTCCGACTCGAACCAGAGAATCATGTTCGTCATAGACGCGGTAATGTACGCCAACCCCGATGTAAACGGGTATTCCAGCACCGACACGCTTTATACCGGAGGAGCCTGGACACCGACGACTTCCTATTGGGCGGGGGAGGTGTTCTCAACCCTGGCCCACGAGTTCCAACACATGATTCAGTTTTACCAGAAGGGCATAGTGGCGCGGGCCGAATCCGGCCTTACTGCCAGGAGCGCCGATACCTGGATAGACGAGATGTGTGCCCAGCTCGTCGAGGACCTGGTAGCGGACAAGCTCGGCGTTCTCGGGCCGCGCGGCGTCACGAGCGCTGGCGCGGGGAGCCCCAACAACGGCAATGGGCGCATCCCCGATTTCAATTCGATGATGAGCCTAGGCCTTACGATCGCCGACGGAACCTTCTACAATCTGATAAATAACTACTCCACCGCCTATTCCTTCGGCGCCTTCCTGATCCGCAACTACGGAGGCGCCTCCCTGGTCCGCGCCATCGTCCAGGCCAGCGCAGTCGACTCCGCCTGCATCACGGACGCGGTGTCAGCCTTCGCGGGGCGGCGGGTGACGATGAGCGAGCTCCTCCAGAAATGGTCGGTTTCTGTGCTCGCGTCGGCCAGCACGACTATGCCGCCCGGCTATCGCTACAACTCGGGGACCTGGTTCGTCTCGACCGCCGTCGCCGGAGGCGAGAGCTATAACCTCGGCTCCATCGATTTCTTCAATTACAGTACCACGCCCACGATAGTAACCTCGACGGGGAGCCTGCCAAAATCGGGGAGTTTCAACAAGGCATCCAGCCTCTATTACCGCGCAGCCTCGGCCGATACCGGCAAGAAGAGCTTCAGCGTCACGGTGCCGGAAGGAGTGGCGTTTAGTACCTATATTGCGCAATAAAGCTGTTATCTCAAGATTCTCTAGGTATAAAAGAGACGAAAATAGAAGGATTTTTCTCGATATTGTATAATTCATTGAAAACCGGCTTGGTAGAGGGTATGATTAGTTAGAATGTCGAAGAGGAGGATGCAAAATGAAAAGACTGCTGTTGGCTCTGGTAGTTATAGCTCTCGTGCTCTCTAGCTGCGATGTCCTGATGCCTTCCGGCAAGGCAGGCAAGACCTTTGTTTCCTATGATAGAGATAAATCCATTTATTTATATGACTACAATGACTACTACTATTATTCCATGACGGTCTATAAGGCCTACTTGGATTTGCCAGGGGGCTTCCCAGACACGATTACCCTCGGCCAGGATTACGACATCACGCCAGGATCTTATACAGGGACCGCCCTGCTTTATGCCTGGGATTCGTATAATAGCTATAGCACCTATAAATACAACGGTACGCAGTATTGGCTCAACGGCGATGCCGCAACGTGGGCAAGCAAGAGCACCCGTTATACGACCTTCACGTACACCCTCAAGGCAAATCCCGGAAAACAGGGGTTCCTCTCCGCCGGCGCCAATGGGACGGACAAGCATTATGCGATATACCTCACCTGGGATCCGGCGAGTTGGTCGGTCACCTCGAAGAGCCTCGTGGCTATGACCTCGAAGGTGCTGAGCGCGACCGCGGATAAGATCGTCAAGGAATTCACCGATGACGACAATACTATAACCCTCGAGATAAATCTCAATAACAGCGCATCCGCAGCGCCTAGCGCGGGCGAGATGGTTAAGCCCCAGCATTGATCTAGCCGCGGAGAAGAAAGATCTTCCTCGGGTAACCGAGTGGCCGCGGTCCTGGACCGCGGCCGCTTTATATCCGTTCTTCCAAGGCCGGTCATTGTCTCTCTCCGCTTTTTCCCGTATCCTCCCTGCAATGTCCGACGATGCGCCCCTCCCCGCGAATCTAGCCGCCGGCCGCATGATGCGGGAAGGCGGAAAGCTCTCCCTCCTCACCATGCTGTCCCGGATCCTCGGCCTCGTGCGCGAGATGACCAAGGCTGCCTTCATGGGCACGGGCTGGCTCGCGGATACCTTCGGCGTCGCCTTCACCCTGCCCAATTTCCTGCGCCGCCTCTTCGCCGAAGGCTCCATGACCGCCGCCTTCATACCGACCTTCACGGGTTATCTCGCGGGCGGGGACGACGACGAGACCCGAGAGTTCCTCTCGGCGACCTTCACCGTCCTCGTCTTCCTCGTCGGCCTCATCGTGGCCGCGGGAGTGGCCCTTGCGCCGTGGATCGTGCTCCTCTTTACCTCCGCCCATCACGGCGAGATGGCCCTCCTCACCCAGATAATGTTCCCCTTCCTCGCCCTGGTCGCGGTCTCGGCCTTCCTCCAGGGCATACTCAACTCGATCGGGATCTTCGCGCCCTCGGGGATGGCGCCCATCCTCTTCAACCTCTGCTGGATTACGGTGCCCTACCTGCTGGGGGGAGCCGCGGGCAACCCCGCGCGGGCGATGTCGATCGGGGTGCTCGTCGGGGGCTTGGCCCAGGCGCTCTGCCAGCTGCCAGCCGTGCTTAAGGCGGGCTATCGCTTCGGCTTCATAGGCCTCGGCCGGGCTTTCCGCAACCCGGGCATGAAGCGCGTGTTCGCCCTCATCGCCCCGACGATCGTGGGCATGGCCGCCTATCAGATAAACATCTTCGTCTCGACCTACCTAGCCACCAACTCCGGGACGGGCTCGGTCGCGAGCCTGCAGTATTCGCTCCGGCTCCAGGAGCTAGTCCTCGGGGTCTTCGTGGTCTCCCTCGGGACCGTGCTCCTTCCCGACATGGCCGGCTTTGCGCGCTCCGAGGATTGGGAGGGCTACGCCGGAAGCCTGAGCAGGGGCCTGCGGGCCATGCTCCTCATCACCATCCCCGTGGCCGCCTACTCGATGATCGTCGGCGAGGATATCGTGACCCTCCTCTTCCGGCGCAGGGAATTCGACCTCGAGTCCGTTAAGCTCACGTCCTCGGTCTTCTTCTGGCACATGTCCGGCCTCGCGTTCATCGCGATGAATCGCGTCATGGCGCCCGCCTTCTACGCTCGGGGCGACACCAAGACGCCCACCTTCGCCGGCCTCGTCTCGGTGGTCATCAATATCGCCCTCGCCTTCGTCCTGGTCGGCCCTCTGCAGGCGCCCGGCATCGCCCTAGCCCTCGCGGGGGCGAGCGCGGCGAACACGATAGTCCTAGTGATCGCCTTATTCTGCGCCCGTATCCCCGGGACCCGCAAGGCGCTCGCCCTCTCGGGCCGCTACGCTCTCAAACTCCTCCTCCTCTCAGGCCTGGCGGCCGCGCCCATCTTGTTCCTCCGGCCCTTCCTAGCCCTCCGCCTAGCCAGCTGGAACGTCAACCTCGCCGCGGGGATATCCGTGGCGGCTACAGCCCTCGTTTACGGCGGCATCGGAGTCGGGCTATTAATCCTGAGTAAAGACGAAATGGCTTCGATCATCACGGGGGCCTTCAGTCGCCGCCGTCGAAAGCCAAAAGCGTAAGCAATTCTCGTGCCTCGGCGCCCCTCGACTGCCTGCCGGCTTGACAAAGCCGGGGGTGGATGCTATGTTTCCGACGCTTCGCAGTATGCCCTTGTAGCTCAGTTGGCAGAGCATATCCATGGTAAGGATAAGGTCAACGGTTCGATTCCGTTCGAGGGCTCAACGCCCGTAGTTCCAGCACTGCTTCGAGGCGATTAATTCGTTATGGGCGCAGGCATTGTTCGCCTCGTCGAAAGGATCGGTTATGGCTGCCAAGAAGCAGAACGTGGAAATCATCGCTCTGGCGTGCACCGAGTGCAAGCGCCGCAATTATACGACGACGAAGAACCGCAAGACTCAGCAGGAAAAGCTCGAGCTCATGAAGTTCTGTAAGTGGGATCGCAAGCACACCCTCCACAAAGAGACCAAAGTAAAGTAAACTCTAGTAAGCAGATGCGCGTCGCGCAGCTGCGGTTCGGGAGATCGGGCTTTGCGGCCCCGTCTCCCGGATAGATGAATTTGCAGGCAGTGGTCAAAGTAAGCGAGGCCGCTTTCGACTTCGCGCCGTTAATCGAAAAAACTCGCGGAGTTTTTTCGATTAACGAAGGCCAGTAGCTCTAATGGTAGAGCGCCGGTCTCCAAAACCGGATGTTGAGGGTTCGAGTCCTTCCTGGCCTGTCGCGAAGCCCGCTAATTGGGGAAGGCTTCGCGTGCGATTCCCTTGCGGGAATCGCCCTGTATCAGAGGAGCCGTTATGAAGAAGATCGTTCAGTTCTTCAAGGACAGCTACGCCGAGCTCCGCAAGGTCGTCTGGCCGAGCAGGGAAGACGTAATAGCGTCCACCAAGGTGGTGCTCGTCTCCACCGTCGTCATGGCTGCCGTGCTCGGCTTCATCGACTTCCTGCTCGTCGCCGGCATCGACGTCATCTTCAGGTAAGGGACGCAAAGGCAAACATGGCGAAGGCCTGGTACGTTCTCCACGTCTATTCCGGCTACGAGAACAAGATCGAGCGCACGATCCGCATGCTGATCGAGAACGGGGACCTCTCCCGCGACATCGTCGCCGACATAAAGGTGCCGAGCGAGGAAGTCGTCGACGTCAAGGACGGCAAGAAGCGGTCGACCTCGCGCAAGATCCTGCCCGGCTATATCCTGGTCGAGATGGACCTGCCCGAGCTCGACTGGAAGGGCACCTGCGCCACCATCCGCAAGATCACGGGAGTCACGGGCTTCGTCGGCGCCACCCAGCACCACAAGCCGCAGCCGATAAGCGCCGAGGAGGCGCGCGGCGTGCTCCAGCGCTCGGGCGAGATCAAGGGCGACCGCGGCGCCCGCACGCGGCAAACCTTCGCGCCCGGCGAGCAGGTCAAGATCATCGACGGCCCCTTCGAGTCCTTCACGGGCTCGATCGAGGAAGTCATCGCGGACAAGTCCAAGCTCAAGGTAATGGTGGGCATCTTCGGGCGCAATACGCCCGTCGAGGTCGACATGCTCCAGGTCGAGAAAGTCTAGGCTCGGATCTTTTAAAGCGGCGGCGCTTTGCCCGTGCGGGCGATCGCGTCGTATCTCATAGAGGGGTTTTAACTCCGCGGATGGGAGTTTCCCGCAAGGGAAACGCTACCTCGGGGCAGGCGCGGGCTTTCGGGCTCGAGTTGCTTCCCGAGTACACCACGAAAGGAGAACGGCACTGGCCAAGAAAAAGGTTACTGCGATGGTCAAGTTGCAGTGCCCGGCAGGCAAGGCGACTCCCGCGCCGCCCGTAGGACCGGCACTCGGTCCCCACGGCGTCTCGGCGCCCCAGTTCTGCCAGCAGTTCAACGAGAGGACCAAGAGCATGGAGCCGGGGCTCATCATCCCGGCTATCATCACGGTCTACAGCGACAAGACCTTCACCTTCATCCTCAAGACGCCGCCCGCCTCGGTCCTCATCAAGAAGGCGCTCGGCATCGAGAAGGGCTCGGGCGTGCCCCACAAGACCAAGGTGGGGAGGCTCCCCACCGACAAGCTCGAGGGGATCGCGAAGTTGAAGATGCCCGACCTCAACGCCAACGACCTCGAAGCCGCGAAGCGCATCGTGGCCGGCACCGCCCGCTCGATGGGCGTCGAGACGGAGTACTCGAAATGAAGCACGGCAAGAAGTACGAAGAGTCGGTCAAGAAGTACGACCACGATAAGGAATACGAGGCGTCTTCCGCCTGCGCGTTGGTGAAGGATCTCCACTTCGCCAAATTCGACGAGACCGTCGAGGTGCACGTCAGGCTCAACCTCAAGAAGAGCCAGTCGGTGCGCGACACCGTCGTCCTCCCCCACCAGTTCCGCGGCGAGAAGAAGATCCTGGTCTTCTGCAAGCCCGAGAAGGAAAAGGAGGCCCTCGAGGCCGGCGCGGCCTTCGTCGGCTCCGACGAGCTCATCGAGCGGGTCAAGGGCGGCTGGCTCGACTTCGACGTCGCGGTCGCCACCCCGGACATGATGAAGGACGTCGGCAAGCTCGGCATGGTGCTCGGGCGCAAGGGCCTAATGCCCAACCCGAAGACCGGCACCGTGACGCACGACCTCAAGGCCGCCGTCGCGGAGCTCCGCAAGGGCCGCACCGAATTCCGCACCGACAAGTCCGGCATCATCCACCTCGCCATCGGCAAGGTGTCCATGGAGCCGGCTCAAGTCTCGGAGAACCTCACCACCCTCCTCGAGGAGATCGGCCGCAAGCGGCCCTCCGACGCGAAGGGCGATTTCGTGGGCTCCGTGTTCCTCACCTCCACGATGGGGCCGGGCGTCAAAGTCGTCCAGGCCAAGAGCGAGAAGAGGTAAGTCATGGCAATGCGAGCTACCAAGATCCAGGCCGTCAAGGCCGAGGGTATCGGCGACCTAAAGAACAAGATAGGCGACGCCAAGGATTTCATCTTCACCGAGTACCGCGGCCTGACGGTCGAGCAGATCTCGACCCTCCGCAGGCAGCTGCGCGGGAAGAACGCGGAGTTCCACGTCATCAAGAACAACCTGGCCCGGATCGCCTTCGACGAGCTCGGCTTCTCCAAGGAAGTCGTGCCTGTCCTCGCCGGCCCGACCGCCGTCGCCTTCGCCAAGGCCGACTCGAACGAGGTCGCCAAGGTCCTCGTCGATTTCGCCAAGGAAGTCCCGGCGCTCAAGGTCAAGGCGGCCTTCGTCGACAAGGGTTTCATGAGCGCGATCGAGATAGCGGCCTTCTCCAGGCTGCCGTCCAGGAACCAGCTCATCGCGATGTTCATGGCGGGCCTCAAGAGCCCCATTCAGAAGCTCGTGTATACGCTCGTCGCGTACCAGGAGAAGCTGGGCGCCGGAACGCCGGCCGCGCCTGCCGCGGCGGCGGAAGCCGCTCCCGCGCCGGAAGCCGCGACCGCGCCGGAAGCTCCCGCCCAGGCCTAGTTGTCGATTACGGCATTCAGGCTTCGGAGTAGCTGCCGTTCCTGTATGCCTCGCGCGGCGCGTATCGCGTCGCCAAGGACGCCCGTATGGGCGGACAAGCGTTTCTTAGAAGGAAGATAATATGGCAGCAATCACGAAAGAGCAGATCCTCGACGCCATCGCCGAGATGAAGATCATGGAGATCGCGGACCTCATCAAGGCCATGGAGGAGAAGTTCGGCGTAACCGCCGCCGCCCCCGTAGCCGCCGCCGCCGGCCCCGCCGCCGCCGCCGCCGAGGAGCAGACCGAGTTCACCGTGATCCTCAAGGGCGGCGTCCCCGCCGACAAGAAGATAGCGATCATCAAGGAAGTCCGCGCCCTCACCGGCCTGGGCCTCAAGGAAGCCAAGGACCTCGTAGAGGCCGGCGACAAGGCCATCAAGGAGAACGTCTCCAAGGACGAGGCGGCGAAGATCAAGAAGCAGATCACCGACGCCGGCGGCACCGTAGAGGTCAAGTAATACGGACTCCGTCCGAGCTTATATTTCCGCTCGAGCGGAGCGTCACACGGGCGAGGCCGCCTCGCCCGTGCGACGCCCGCGAAGGTTCCGGGTTCCCGGGGCCTTTCTCTCGTCTTTCGGCGGTTCCAGCGAGACCAGGGGGTGACGGATGGCAATTAGCGAGAAGAAGATAGAGCGAGAGTACGTGGGCAAGGACTATCAGGAAGTGATGTCCCTGCCCGACCTCATCGACATTCAGCTCTCCTCGTACGAGCGCTTCCTGCAGCGCGAGAAAGTCCGCTCCGGCGCCGGCCCTATGCTCGCCGGGCTCGAGGAGGTCTTCCGCAATACCTTCCCGATCGAGAGCCCGAACGGCGACATGCTCCTCGAGTACGAGCGCTATAACCTCGACGAGGACGCGATGAAGTACTCTGAGCTCGAGTGCAAGATGAAGGGCCTGACCTACGCCGTCCCCCTCAAGGCGAGGATCAACCTAGTCTTCCAGAAGACGGGCGAGATACGGCAGAAAGAGATCTACCTCGGCGACATCCCCCTCATGACCGACAGGGGTACCTTCATCATCAATGGCGCCGAGCGCGTCGTCGTCTCCCAGATCCACCGCTCCCCCGGCGTCATCTTCTGCCACGAGAAGGGCGTCTACTCCGCGCGCATCATCCCCTACCGCGGCTCCTGGCTCGAGTTCGAGATCGACCAGAAGAAGGAGCTGATCTACGCCAAGATCGACCGCAAGAAGCGGATCCTCGGCACCATGTTCCTGCGCGCCCTCGGCTTCGACAGCCGCGAGGACATCGTCGAGGCCTTCTATAAGTCCGAGAAGGTCGCCATCGGCGTCGAGCGCTCCGAGAAGGAGCAGGCCATCAACCGCGTCCTCGCCAAGGCCATCAGGGCCGAGGTGAACGGCGAGAAGAAGAGGCTCTACCGCGCGGGCGAGAAGCTCCACCTCCACGACATCGACGAGCTCGTCAACCTCGGGATCTTCGAGGTCGAGGTCATCAACTTCGAGCACCCTGATTCACTCCACTTCGACATGATCCTCAACTGCTTCGAGCGCGAGGACATCAAGCTCGTGAAAGAGGACCCCTCCCAGGACGAGCCGGCCAAGGCCGACGCCCTCGCGGCCGTCTACTCGACCCTCATGCCCGGCGAGCCCATCACGGTGGAGAACGCCGAGCGCGACCTCTCGAACATGTTCTTCTCCGGCCGCCGTTACGACCTCGGCAAGGTCGGCCGCTACAAGCTCAACAAGAAATTCGACTACACGGTGCCCGTCAAGGAGTTCACCCTCGTCCGCAGCGACGTGATCGCCACGATGAAGTACCTGATGAACGTGTACTACGGAGCCTCGAACGTCGACGACATCGACCACCTCGGCAACCGCCGCGTGCGCTCGGTCGGCGAGCTCCTCGCCAACGTGATGAAGAGCGCCTTCGGCCGCATGGAGCGCATCGCCAAGGAGCGCATGAGCCTAAAGGAGACGGACACCATCCGTCCCCAGGACCTCGTCTCCATCAAGCCCATCGTCGCCGCGATCAAGGAGTTCTTCGGCTCCTCGCAGCTCTCGCAGTTCATGGACCAGGTGAACCCGCTCGCCGAGCTGACGCATAAGAGGCGCCTCAACGCCCTCGGGCCCGGCGGCCTCTCTCGCGACCGCGCAAGCTTCGAGGTTCGCGACGTCCACTATACCCACTACGGCCGCATGTGCCCGATCGAGACGCCGGAAGGCCCGAACATCGGCCTCATCGTGTCGCTCGCCACGTATACGACCGTCAACGAGTACGGTTTCCTCGAGACGCCTTTCCGCAAGGTCGAGGGCGGCAAGGTCACCAAGAACATCGAGTACCTCTCCGCGATGGACGAGGACAAGTACTACGTGGCACAGGCCAGCGCCAAGATCGACAAGGCGGGCAACTTCCTCGAGACCTCCGTCTCCTGCAGGCACCAGGGCGACTATACGACCCGAACCGCCGAGGAGCTCCAGTATATGGACGTGTCGCCCAAGCAGATCATCTCGATCTCCGCGGCCCTCGTCCCCTTCCTCGAGCACGATGACGCCAACCGCGCCCTCATGGGCTCGAACATGCAGCGCCAGGCCGTCCCCCTCATTTTCACCGAGCCGCCCAGGGTCGGCACGGGGATGGAGCAGAAGTGCGCCTACGACTCGGGCGTCCTCCTCAAGGCCCGCCGCGACGGCGTGGTCGACTACGTCGACGCCTACCACATCCTGATCAAGCCGGACGCGGACAAGAAGGCGCGCGACGAGTACGTCCTCGTGAAGTACCAGCGCACCAACCAGGACACCTGCTATACGCAGCGCCCCATCGTGACGAAGGGCGAGAAGATCCTGAAGGGGCAGGTCGTGGCCGACGGCCCCGCGACCAAGGACGGCGAGCTCGCCCTCGGGCGCAACATCCTCGCCGGCTTCGTGCCTTGGAACGGCTACAACTACGAGGACGCCATCCTCATCTCCGAGCGCGTGGTGAAAGAAGACATGTTCACCTCCATCCACATCAAGGAATTCCAGACCGAGGTGCGCGAGACCAAGCTGGGGCCCGAGCGCATAACCCGCGACATCCCGAATACGAGCGAGAAGAGCCTCGACAACCTAGACATAGAGGGCATCATCCGGATCGGCGCCAAGGTCAAGGCCGGCGACATCCTCGTCGGCAAGGTCACCCCCAAGAGCGAGACCGAGACGACCCCCGAGTTCAAGCTCCTCAACTCGATATTCGGCGAGAAGGCCAAGGACGTGCGCGACTCCTCCCTGCGCGTCCCCCACGGCATCGAGGGAACGATCATCGACGTGCAGCGCCTCAAGCGCTCCGCGAACGACGACCTCTCCCCCGGCGTCGAGGAAGTGGTGAAGGTGCTCATCGCCGCCAAGCGCAAGCTGAAAGAGGGCGACAAGATGGCCGGCCGCCACGGCAACAAGGGCGTCGTCGCCCGCGTGCTGCCCGCCGAGGACATGCCCTACCTGGACGACGGCACGCCGCTGGACATCTGCCTAAACCCCCTCGGCGTCCCCTCCCGAATGAACATCGGCCAGATCATGGAGACCGAGCTCGGCTGGGCGGCCAGCACGCTCAATGAGTGGTACTCCTGCCACGTCTTCCAGTCTCCCTCGCAGGAACAGATCGAGCTGAAGCTCAAGGCCGCGGGCCTGCCCGCGAACTCGAAAGTGCCGGTTCGCGACGGGCGCACCGGGGAGCACTTCCAGAACAACGTGACGGTCGGCGTCATCTACTTCATGAAGCTCCACCACTTGGTCGACGACAAGATGCACGCCCGCTCCACGGGGCCGTACAGCTTGGTGACCCAGCAGCCGCTCGGAGGCAAGGCCCAGTTCGGCGGCCAACGCCTCGGCGAGATGGAAGTCTGGGCCCTCGAGGCCTACGGAGCCGCGAACACCCTCCAGGAACTCCTCACGATCAAGTCCGACGACATGACGGGGCGCGCCAAGGTCTACGAGGCGATCGTCAAGGGCGAGCCCCACACGGCGGCCGGCATTCCCGAGGCCTTCAACGTCATGGTCCAGGAGCTTCGCGGCCTGGCCCTGGACATCCGCGTCTACGACGCGAAGGGCAAGCAGATCGCCCTCACCGAGAGGGACGACGACATCATCAACAAGCAGGGCGCCTTTTGAGCTTCCGCTCCGCGGAATCTCAAATTCGCAGTTCGCTGTGCGAACTGCTAGGTACCTGGGCGAAATCCCGGGTATCGAGGGAGATATAGAATGCGAGACATACAGGATTTCGATAGCATAATGATCCGCCTGGCCAGCCCGGACATGATCCGGGCCTGGAGCTATGGCGAGGTGAAGAAGCCCGAGACCATCAATTACCGCACTCTCAGGCCTGAGAAAGACGGCCTGTTCTGCGAGCGAATATTCGGCACGACCAAGGAATGGGAGTGCTACTGCGGCAAGTTCAAGTCGATCCGCTACAAGGGCGTCATCTGCGACCGCTGCGGCGTGGAAGTTACGCACTTCAAGGTGCGCCGCGAGCGCATGGGGCACATCGAGCTCGCCTCCCCCGTGTCGCACATCTGGTTCTACCGGTCCGTCCCGAGCCGCATGGGCCTCCTCCTCGACCTGCCCGTGGCGGCGCTGCGCTCCGTACTCTACTACGAGAAGTACATCGTCATCGATGCGGGCGACACGGACCTCAAGAAGATGCAACTCCTCTCGGAGGAGGAGTGGTACGAGGCCCAGGACCGCTACGGTGGCGCCTTCACCGCGGGCATGGGCGCGGAGGCCATCCGTTCCCTGCTCGAGCAGATCAACATGGACGAGCTCGCCGCGGAGCTCCGCGTGCGCATGATCGAGAAGGGCCCGAAGTCCGACAAGCGCCTCCTCAAGCGGATCGAGATCTGCGAGTCATTCCGGAATTCCGACAACAAGCCCGAGTGGATGGTCCTCGACGTCGTCCCTGTCATCCCTCCCGAGCTCAGGCCGATGGTGCAGCTCGACGGCGGCCGCTTCGCCACCAGCGACCTCAACGACCTCTACCGCCGAGTCATCAACCGAAACAACCGCCTCAAGCGCCTCATGGGCCTCAACGCCCCCGACATCATCATCCGCAACGAGAAGCGCATGCTCCAAGAGGCGGTGGACGCCCTCTTCGACAACTCGAAGAAGAAGCGAGTCGTGAAGGGCGCCTCCAATAGGCCGCTGAAATCCCTGTCCGACATGCTCAAGGGCAAGCAGGGCCGCTTCCGCCAGAACCTCCTCGGCAAGCGCGTCGACTACTCGGGCCGCTCGGTCATCGTCGTAGGCCCCGAGCTCAAGATGTGGCAGTGCGGGCTCCCGACCAAGATGGCCCTCGAGCTCTTCAAGCCCTTCATCATGAAGAAGCTCGTGGAGAAGGACGTCGTCTACAACATCAAGAAGGCCAAGATGCTCGTCGAGTCGGAGACCCCCGAGGTCTTCGCCGTACTGGACGAGGTCGTCAAGGAGCACCCGGTCCTCCTGAACCGCGCGCCGACCCTCCACCGCCTCGGCATCCAGGCCTTCGAGCCCGTCCTCGTCGAGGGCAAGGCCATCAAGCTCCACCCCCTGGTCTGCCACGCCTATAACGCCGACTTCGACGGCGACCAGATGGCGGTCCACGTTCCCCTCACCAGCGCCGCGCAGGCCGAGTGCTGGACCCTCATGCTCTCGAGCCGTAACCTCCTCAACCCGGCGAACGGCAAGACCATCGTCTTCCCCTCGCAGGACATGGTCCTCGGCATCAACTTCCTCACGCGCCACAAGCCCGGCGTCTTCGGCGAGGGCAAGCGCTTCTCCTCCCCCGAGGAGCTGCTCATGGCCTGCGAGGCCAAGTCCTGTGACTACGAGGCGGTGGTCAGGGTGCCGGTCACGAAGAGGCCGATCTGGAACGGCGTCAACAAGCCGATCGAGATCGGAGCCGATTCCCTGCTCGAGACCACCGCCGGGCGCATCCTCCTCAACGAGTCGATGCCCGCCGAGGTTCCCTATATCAACTACCAGATGGGCGACAAGGAGCTCAGGGCCCTCATAGAGGCCATCTACAAGGAGAAGGGTCCCTACGTCACGGTCGCGATGCTCGACGAGATCAAGTCGAACGGCTTCCGCTACGCGACCTTCTTCGGCGCCACGATCGGCATGGACGACATCGTCGTGCCAGCCGAGAAGCCGGAGATGATCGAAGCCGCCAACAAGCAGGTCGACTCCATCCAGAAGCAGTACCTGGCCGGCCATATCACCCAGGAAGAGCGCTACAACCGCGTCGTCGAGGTTTGGTCCAAGACGAACGAAGAGCTCACCACGGTGATGATGAAGACCCTCGAGCGCCACCACGGCGGGTTCAACAACATCTACATGATGGCCAACTCGGGCGCGCGCGGAAGCCGCAACCAGATCCGCCAGCTGGCCGGCATGCGCGGCCTCATGGCCAAGCCCTCCGGCGACATCATCGAACTCCCGATCCGGTCCAACTTCCGGGAAGGCCTCTCGGTCATCGAGTTCTTCATATCGACCAACGGAGCCCGAAAGGGCCTCGCGGATACCGCCCTCAAGACGGCCGACGCCGGCTACCTCACGAGGCGGCTCGTCGACATCTCCCAGGACGTCGTCATCAACGAGGACGACTGCGGCACGATCAACGGCGCCGTGCATACCCCGATCAAGGACGGCGAGGAGATCATCGAGGCGCTGCGCGAGCGCATCGTTGGACGTTACGCCCTCGATCCGATCCGACACCCGATCACCGGGGACCTCATAGTCGCGGCCAACGAGGAGATCACGGAGGAGATCGCCGACAGGATCGACGAGGCGGGCATCGAGTCCGTCACGATCCGAACGGTGCTCACCTGCGAGGCCAAGCACGGCGTCTGCCGCAAGTGCTATGGCCGCAACCTGGCGACGGGTCGCGTCGTGGAGATCGGCGAGGCGGTCGGCATCATCGCCGCCCAGTCCATCGGCCAGCCGGGAACCCAGCTGACGATGCGTACCTTCCACATCGGCGGCGCGGCGACCAAGGTCTCCGAGGAGAACCGCATCTACCTCAAGTACCCGGTGCTGGTCACCGACGTCGTGGGGACCTACGTTAAGATGCCCGAGGGCCGGTCCCTCTTTACCCGCAAGGGCGCGCTGCACGCCTGCAAGATCTTCACGAACATCGAGGTCGGCAAGGGCGACAAGATCCTCGTGCAGGACGGCCAGCGGATCCTCAAGGGCGACGAGATCGTTCAGAAGGCGGACAAGAGCATCGCCAAGGCCACGGACATCTCCTACGCCAAGGTCATCACCGACGCGAAGGGCGCGGCCAACAGGCTCCTGCTCATCGCCCAGGACCAGAAGATCGACGTGCGGAACGGCTCCGAGGTGATCGTGAACACCGGCCATATCGTCGCCGCGAACGGCACCCTGGCCACCTTCGACCCCTTCTCCGACCCCATC
Source organism: Spirochaetaceae bacterium (assembly GCA_025355995.1). Classification (GTDB taxonomy): domain Bacteria; phylum Spirochaetota; class Spirochaetia; order Treponematales; family Rectinemataceae; genus UBA1306. The sequence continues at coordinate 78,837 of JANXYQ010000096.1, forward strand.
ATCTCGGAGCACGACGGCTACGTCCGCTACGAGGACATCATCCCCGGCTCTACCCTTAAGGAAGAGATCAACGAGGAGACGGGCAACATCGAGAAGAAGATCACCGAGTTCGCCGCCGAGCGAGAGGCCAAGCAGCCGCGTGTGGTGATCACGGACGAGGCCGGCAACGAAACCGTCACCTACTTCCTGCCGGGCGGAGCCTACCTCAACGTCGAGGACGGCGAGCTCGTGAAGGCGGGCCGCACCCTTGCCAAGACCCTCAAGGAGAGCGCCAAGGCCATGGACATCACCGGGGGCCTGCCGCGAGTCGGCGAGCTCTTCGAGGCGCGCAAGCCGAAGACCCCGACGGTGCTCTCGACCGTAGCGGGCATCGTGGCCTTCCGCGGAATCGTCAAGGGCAAGCGCGTCGTGGTCGTCAAGGATATCTTCAACAAGGAATACAAGCATCTCGTGCCGATGGGCCGCAGGCTCCTCGTGCGCGACGGCGACACCGTCGAGGCGGGCGACCTCCTCTGCGACGGCAACAAGAACCCGCACGACATCATGAACATCATGGGCGAGCAGAACTGCCAACGCTTCCTGATGGACGAGGTGCAGCAGGTCTATCGCCTTCAGGGCGTCACGATCAACGACAAGCACATCGGCGTCATCATCAGGCAGATGATGAAGAAGGTCGAGATAGTGGCTCCCGGCGATACGAAGTTCATCTACGGCCAGCAGATCGACAAGTACCGCTTCCACGAGGAGAACAAGCGCGTCGTGCAGGAAGGCGGGCAGAGCGCGGTCGCGCGTCCCCTTCTCCTGGGCATCACCCGCGCCTCGCTGAAGATCGACTCCTTCTTCGCCGCCGCCTCCTTCCAGGAGACTACCCGCGTGCTCACCGACGCGGCGATAGCCGGCGCGACGGACACCCTGCGCGGCCTCAAGGAGAACGTCATCATCGGCCACCTAATCCCCGCGGGGACGGGCATGAGGAAGTACCGCAATATCAGGCTCTCGGACGCGGAGAACGAGGACTTGGACGCCTTCGTGGCCGAGGTCCTCGAGAAGCGCCGCCGCGAGAAGGAGCTGCTGCCCCTGCCCGTCCTCGAGGACAGGGCCGAGGCCGGCGCCGCCTTCGAAGAGGACGAGGTCTTCGAGAACGACGAGGGCTTCGAGCCGGTCGATACCGACGCCGTGGAGGACTGAGGAGTATTGACAGCGCTCGGGCGTCCGGTCTATTGTTCAAGTTCTCGCCGGGTTCCCGGCCATAAATAGCAGGGTTTTCGCGTACCAATATACCGTCGGGCCATGCTGAGGCCCGGCACAATAGGGAGTCGAAGCATAGATGCCGACCATCAACCAGCTAATCCGCCTCGGCCGCAAGGCTTCCAAATGGCGGAACAAGGCCCCGGCGCTCGAAGAGTGCCCCCAGAGGCGAGGGGTCTGTACCCGCGTCATGACAGTCACGCCTAAGAAGCCCAACTCGGCGCTCCGCAAGGTAGCGCGCGTCAGGCTCTCCAACGGGATCGAGGTTACCGCCTACATCCCCGGCGTCGGCCACAACCTCCAGGAGCACTCGGTGGTCCTCATCCGCGGAGGCCGCGTAAAGGACCTTCCCGGCGTGCGCTACCACATCGTTCGCGGCGCGAAGGATACCCTCGGCGTCGAGGACCGCAAGAAAGCCCGTTCCAAATACGGCGCCAAGCGGCCGAAGGCATAGGGAGATTAGGATATGGGCCGCAAGAAGAAGTCTATAGACAGGGGACACCTAGCCGATCCCAAGTACAACTCGGTCATCGTGACCAAGTTCGTTTGCCGGATGATGTGGCAGGGCAAGAAGTCCGTCAATACGCGCATCATGTACGACGCGATGGACGCGATGCAGAAGAAGGCCAACGTTCCCGCCCTCGAGGTCTTCCTCAAGGCGCTGGACAACGCGAAGCCGCTCGTCGAGGTCAAGTCCCGCCGCGTCGGCGGCGCGACCTACCAGGTCCCCGTCGAGATCCGTGACACCCGCCGCGAGGCCCTCGCGATGCGCTGGCTGATCTCGGCCGCACGCAACCGCTCGGGCAAGGCGATGGCCGACAAGCTCGCCGACGAGCTCCTCGACGCCTTCAACAACACGGGCACCGCGGTGAAGAAGAAGGAAGACACCCACAAGATGGCCGAAGCGAACAAAGCGTTCGCCCATTATCGCTGGTAGTTTCCGCCTAAGCGCGATACCGAGCCCCGCCCGATCAGGACGGGGCTTTTTCATGCCCTCACTTCCCCTTCGCTCCCCTTCAAGATCGCCTCCGCGAGCATCGAAGCTGCCTTCGAGGGCGTGGCGCCTTCGCGCGAATAGAGCTCGAGCGGAAGCGGAGGGACTCGGTCGTCCAGGCTCGTCCATTCGAGGCCGCGCGAAGGCGGGAGCTCGCCGATGACGGGGACGAGGGCCGGCCCGAAACCGCGCTCCGCGTAGCAAAGGAGGGATTCAGCGCTCGGAAGCTCGAGGGAGGACGCGAGGGGGCCGAGCCTGCCCTCGACGTAGTTCCTGAGGTCCAAGCCCTTCTCCAGGAGGAGTAGCGGTTCGGAAAGCAGGCGCTCCGCGGAACCGGCGGCCGATCCCTTCCTCGCCCTTTTGCGGACGAGGAAGAAGCGGAGCCGGGCTATTGTCACGCCGGCGACGCGCGCCCTGCCGCCGAGGAGGTAGCCGATCCCGAGGTCCGCGCGGCCGTCGGCTAGGGCCCTGTAAATCCCCTCGCCCGGGCGGTTCATCAGAGACAGGCGGACGAGGGGATAGCGCATCCTGAACGAGGAGAGGATGGGCGGAAGCATCCCCTCTATCACTGCGATGCCCGCCGCTATCGAGACCCGGCCCCTCGGGTACCTCTCCTCGGCCGCTATCTCGCGCTCGAGGTCGCCGACCTCCTCCAGCAGCCTCTCGGCGCGGGGGAAGAGCCGCCGGCCCCGGTCGGTCATGGCGAGGGAGGGGGAGGAGCGGTCGAAGAGGGGCCCCCCCAGCTCGTCCTCGAGCTTCCTGACCTGGGAGCTTATCGCGGGCTGGGTGCGCCCGAGCGACTCCGAGGCGCGAGTGAAGCCACCGGACCGCACTATTTCGACGAAACAGCGCAGCGAGAAGAAGTCCATAAGGCTTGCTCCTTGCCAAGCGATAAATATAATCTATCGATGCCATAAAAACAATCAATTTCACTAATGATCGATTCACGGCGATACTTTTGACAATTAAATCGGAGGCATTTAAATGCAAGGGGCCATGACCGCGAGCGACGAGATCGTGCCGGGGTTGGGCGACGTCCCGATGGAGGGATTCTGCGCGCGGCTCGAGCGGGTGCCGGGGCACGACCAGTGCCTGGTAGTGAACCTCGAGGGCTCCTGCCTGGAGGCGAACGACGGGGAGCCCCTGCTCGAGATAGTCGAGCGCTGCCTCAGGGGCGGTTTCGATACCTTCGTGTTCCGGCTCAACCTCAGACGGCTATCGCCCTATCCCTTCTTCGGCCTATTCCAGAAATTCGTCCTTTACGACGGCCGCATGGCCTTCGCGGGCCTGGGCAAGCGGTCGCTCGAGGCTTTCACGCGCAGCCAGCTGGAATGTTTCTTCACGTTCGCGCCGACGGTCGAGGAGGCTCTCGCGCGCTGCGGGACCGAGGCCCCCTTCGACGCCGCGGGACTGGGCGTCGCCGTCGACCGCGCGGTCGGCCCGGACTCGGAGGGGCTTCGGCTCCGATTCTCCACGGCGCCCTTCCTCAAGGGGATCCTCATCGCTCACGTTTCGGGCGTCCTCGACGACCTGTCCCTGCCCGTCTTCGAGGCCAAGGCTCGGGAAGCCATCGGCCGCGGCTACACCAGGATCGTCTTCAACATGAACAGGATGCGCTATTGGTCGAACGGCACGTTCGCCGTCCTCCTCGACATCCTCCGCGCGGCCCTCGAGCGGGGGGGTGGCATCGCCCTCGTGCTGCTTGATGCGCGGGGCAGGGAGATATTCGACCAGCATGCGATGGGGCAGTTCCTGCGAGTGTTCGAGACGGTGGAGGAAAGCGTGGAGTACGTCCGGAACGGAAGGCCGGTCAAGGCCTAGCCGATCTTCGCGCCCCAGCCCCTCAGCCTCGATTCGATGAAATCCAGGCAGCGCTCATGCTCGGCCTTGCCGCGGCCGCTCACCGGCATGGGGTCGCCGAATTCAATGCGGACCTCGCGGTCGCGGTGGACGGGGCCGAAGCCTCTGAAGAGGCCACTCGAGCCCCAGTAGTCGGTCTTGAGCGCGACCGGGATGACCTGCGCGCCAGCCCTCGCGGCCAGCTTGACGCCGAGGCTGTTGAAGCCCTCGCGCCTCCAGACCTCGGTCCGCGTTCCCTGGGGGAAGACGATCACGGATATGCCGGAGGCGAGCCGGGCCTGGCCCTCCCTGAGGACGACCTCGAGGTCCGCGCGGGGATCCTTGCGCGAGATCGCGATAGGGTCGCGGGACCGCATGATCGGCCCCCAGAAGAAGCCGTCCATGAGCTTTTGCTTCACTACGTAGGTTACGGGCTTGAGTGGGCGGATGAGCCCGGGGAGGACGAGGGTCTCCATGGTGCTCATGTGGTTGGCGACGAAGACGAGGGGGCCCCCGGCGGCGCGCACCTTATCCATGCCCTCGATGCGGAACCTCGCGGCGCAGCGCTCGAGGTTCCGGATTATCTCGAAGGAGCTCCGCGCCCAGGCCTGGTCGTCGTAGAGAGACCGGAGCGCGAGGGACCTGCTGCGGATTATCGTCCCGAAGAAATGGGAGTAGACGCTCCAGCGCGAGCCGAGGAGGAAATACTCGCTGAGGGCCCGCGGTACGTCCCCCGGGGTGGCGTATGCGTCCCCTCCGAATAGATCCTCCATGGCCCTAGGCCCTCACCTTCACCGAGACCCCGCCGAACAGCGCGATGCCCTCGACGACGATGGTCGGCGCGTAGGGATCGTCGACCTCGTTGCTCGTCCTGTCGAAGCCTCCGAAGATGCCCATGCCCCTGACGTGGACGCGCATCCCGGGCGGGACGATGACGTCCACGCCCCCGAAGAGGCAGAGGCAGCTTATCGTCACGCCCTCGGGGGGAACGACGGCCTTGCGGAGATCGATGCTGGAGCCGCCGAATATGCAGAGGGACGTGAGGTTGCGAGGCGCCTGCCATACGCCCTTGTAATCCGAGCCGCTGAAGATGGCGAGCGAGAAATCGTTGAGCCTCGCGTTCCCGGCGCCCACGCGCCACGAGGCGGCTCCCGCCGGCGCCTTGGCCTGGCGGCGCTCGCCGCCCTCCGCGGGCAGGCCGGGGAGGTCGGAGACCTGGGCGATGAGCTCGCCCCGTGTCTCGGCCTTGGACACGAGGTCGGTCCTGCGCTCGAACTCGTCGAGGCTCACCCTCTCGAGGGAGTAGTGCTTGACCAGGTCGTCCATCACCTTGTCGCGTAGCTGGTCGATGGGAATGGCCTCATAGCGCGCTATGTCGTTCATGAATACCTCCATGGCGGCGAAGGGGAGCCGCTATTCGCGCGCTCGCGCTTGCCCCGATATTGCTTGGGCGGGCTGAAAGCCGCCCTTCGATTCCTAATATATACTATTTTACCGCCGGGGTGAACTGCGGCTCGTTCGGGGAGCCGAGACGATGTATACTAATTTCGCCCATGGCAGACCTAGCGTCGCTCTCCATCCGCGATATCGGCATCCTCGCCCATATCGACGCCGGCAAGACGAGCCTGACCGAGCGGCTGCTCTTCGTCTCGGGACGGATCCGCGAGGCCGGCGACATAGACGAGGGAACGACGACGACCGACTACCTCGAGGTGGAGAGGGCCAGGGGCATAACGATCAAGGCCGCCGCCGCCAATCTCGAGTGGGGCCGGGTCCGGATCAATATCATCGATACCCCGGGGCACGTAGATTTCTCGTCCGAGGTGGGGAGGTCCCTGCGCGCGCTCGATGGGGCGATCGTCCTCGTCTGCGCGGTGGCGGGCGTCCAGTCGCGCACCCAGGCACTGTACCGCGCCTGCGCGCGCCGGGGGGTCGCCAGGCTGGCCTTCGTCAACAAGATGGACAGGCGTGGGGCCTCCTTCGAACGCGCCCTGGGCGACTTCGTTCGGCTCCTCGATCCGGGAGCGGTGGCGATCCAGCTTCCTTGGGGCGAGGGCGAGGCCTTCCGCGGGGTCGTCGACCTGGTCGAGATGAAAGCCTACGATTTTTCCGGCCCCTCGGAGACCGCGGCGCCCCGGCCGGAGCCCTCTCCGATGCCGCCGGAGCTCGCGGAGCGCGCGTCGGCGGCCAGGGTGGCGCTGGCCGAGCTCCTCGCCGAGCTGGACCCCGGCATCATGGAGGATTTCGTGGCGGGCAGGGAGACCCCGCCCGAGAGGCTCAAGGCCGGCCTCAGGGCGGCGGTCCTGTCCGGGCGCGCCACTCCGGTCCTCTGCGGCTCGGCCTTCTGCGACGGCGCGGCCGTCCTCCTCCTCGACGCCGTCGCCGATTACCTCCCGGCTCCCAGCGAGGCCGCCCGCCCCGAGGGGAAGGACCCAGCCACGGGCGAGGGCGTCGCGCTCGGTCCCGGCGGCCCCTTCTCGGGCCTCGTCTTCAAGACCTCCGGCGACCCCAATTTCGGCCGCCTCTCGTGGCTGCGCGTGCGGTCGGGGCGCGCGGCGGTGGGCGACCGGGTCCTGGACGTCGGGGCGGGCAAGCTCGTTCGCATAACGCGCATCTTCGAGATACAAGCCGATAGGCTGGAGTCCGTGCCCAACGCGTCCGACGGCGCCATCGTCGCCCTCGCGCTCGGCGGCCAGGGCGTCGGCGCCACGGGCGCCACGCTCTGCGACCCGCGCCGGCCGCTGCTCTACGAGCCCATCGGCTTCGAGGAGCCGGTCGTTTCCCTCGCGCTCGAGCCGAGGACGAGGGAGGACGGGGCGCGCCTTCGCGCGGGTGCCGCCGCCCTCGCCGACGAGGATCCCTCGATCAGGCTGCGCGAGGACTCCCAGACCGGCCGCATCGAGCTGTCGGGAATGGGGGAGCTCCATCTCGAGGTGGCGACCGAGCGCCTGGAGCGGGATTACGGCGCGCGCTTCCGCACGGGGAAACCCCGCGTCGCCTACCGCGAGCTCCTCGCCGGTACCGCTGCGGCCTCGGAGGCCTTCGACCGCGACCTGGGCGGGGAGAGGGCGCGGGCCACCGTATCCCTGAGCCTGTGGTCGGGCGCGGAGCTCAAGGGCTTCTCCTTCGCGGCCAGTCCCGCCCTGCGCGCGGCTTCGTCCGTCGTCGAGGCGGCGCGGCGGGGCGCGGAGGCAGCCCTGAGCGTCGGGCCGAGCGCGGGCTTCCCCCTCGAGAGCGCGAGGGTCGTTCTCGAGGGCCTCGCCCTTCCGGGGGGCTCGCCTTCGAGCCCGGGGAAGGCCGCGGAGCGGGCGGTCGAGATAGCGGCTTCCCTCGCCGCCGGAAAGGCCCTCCGGGAGGCGGGGACGGTCATCGTAGAGCCCGTAATGCGCCTCGAGCTGACCGTCGGTGAGGAATTCCTCGGGTTGGCAGCGGCGGCGATCTCGGGCAGAGGCGGCCGCATCGAGTCCATCGACGCCGCGCCCGAGGGTAGGAGCCTGCTATCGGGCGCCGCCCCGCTCCGCCGCCTCTTCGGCTTCGCGGGCGAGCTGCGTTCGGTCACCGAGGGCAGGGCGGAGTATTCGGCGCGATTCCTGCGCTTCGAGCCTGTCACCCCCGGATTTTCGGAGTATTATTAACCGAATGCATCGTGGAACGCGCTCTTTCGCTACTTGATTCGACCTGGACTCTCCTATATACTCCGAAAGCTCACTATGAATACCATTGGCGGGACAAAGCCAGGAGGAGTTTTATATGGCCAAAGAGAAGTTCGTGCGGAATAAGCCGCATATGAACGTCGGTACGATCGGTCACATCGACCACGGAAAGACGACGCTCAGCGCCGCTATCACCCAGTTCTGCTCGCGCAAATTCGGTGACAAGGCGATGAAGTTCGACGACATCGACAACGCGCCGGAAGAGAAGGCCCGCGGTATTACGATCAACACCCGCCACCTCGAGTACCAGTCCGCCAAGCGCCACTACGCGCATATAGACTGCCCCGGCCACGCCGACTATATCAAGAACATGATCACCGGCGCCGCGCAGATGGACGGCGCCATCGTCGTCGTGTCGGCGCCCGACTCGGTCATGCCCCAGACCCGCGAGCACGTCCTCCTTGCCCGTCAGGTCGGCGTCCCCTCGATCCTCGTCTTCCTTAATAAGGTAGACCTCGTCGACGATCCCGAGCTCATCGATCTCGTCGAGGAGGAGATCCGGGACCTCCTCAAGTTCCAGAAGTTCCCCGGCGACACGACCCCGATCATCAGGGGCTCCGCCTTCAAGGCGCTCTCCGAGCCCGACAACACCGAGGCGACCAAGTGCATCCAGGAACTCCTGGACGCCATGGACAGCTTCTTCCCCGACCCCGAGCGCGTGACCGACAAGCCCTTCCTGATGCCGATCGAGGACGTCTTCTCGATCTCCGGCCGCGGGACGGTCGTTACGGGCCGCATCGAGCGCGGCATCGTCAAGATCAACGAGACGATCGAGATCGTCGGAATCAAGCCTACGAAGTCCACGGTCGTCACGGGCATCGAGATGTTCAACAAGCTCCTCGACGAGGGCCGGGCCGGCGACAACGTCGGCACCCTGCTTCGCGGTATCGACAAAAAAGAGGTCGAGCGTGGTCAGGTTCTCGCCAAGCCGGGCTCGATCACCCCGCACACGAAGTTCAAGGGCCAGATCTACTGCCTGAATACCCAGGAAGGCGGTCGCCACAGCCCCTTCTTCGCCGGCTACAGGCCCCAGTTCTATTTCCGGACCACCGACATCACCGGCACCGTAACCCTTCCCGAGGGGAAGGAGATGGTCATGCCCGGCGACAATACCGAGATCATCGTCGAGCTGATCTACCCGATCGCCATGGAGAAGGGTCTAAAGTTCGCCATCCGCGAGGGCGGGCGAACGGTCGCCTCCGGCCAGGTCATCGAAGTAGTAGAGTAAGGGCGTAATAAGTGCCGATGCCCGCTATGCGCGGTGTCGGCACTTATGGTATGGTATCGAGCGGTCGGGCGTCCTTGGGGCGGCGGCCGCGGCCAAGGCGACTTGGCTTTCCACGGCGGAGCTCCCCAGCCCCGCAGCGATGCGCTTCGATTGCTCGCCCGCCAGGGTACGGCAGCCGGGGACGCGCGCAAGAGATCTTTGGAGGACCGCAGCATGAAGGACAGGATTCGAGTCAGACTCAGGGGCTTCGATGTCCGTCTAATAGACGACAGCGCTAGGGGCATCGTACAGACCGTCCAGAAGGCGGGCGCCAAGGTGTCGGGACCGATCCCGCTGCCGACGCGCATCAACAAGTACACCGTGCTCCGCTCGCCCCACGTCCACAAGAAGTCCAGGGAGCAGTTCGAGATGAGGACGCACAAGCGCCTGATCGATATCATCGATCCTACCCCCGACGTCATGGACGCCCTCATGAAGCTCGAGCTGCCCGCGGGCGTCGACGTAGAGATCAAGCAGTAAGGCTTTCGGCTTTACTCGTGTCCCGGCGGCAAACCGCGCCGAGGACTAAGCAGTAAACGCCCGACCGGCCCCAGGCCCGCGAGGCCAGCCGCGCCGAAGCGTTCAACGCTAGGAGTTACGATATGATCGGATTAATCGGAAAGAAGACGGGCATGACCCAGGTCTTCGACGACACCGGCCGCCTGATACCCGTCACGGTTATCGAGTTCGCCCCGAACGTCGTCGTGGGCAAGAAAACCGCGGAGAAGGACGGCTACGACGCCGTCGTGCTGGGCGTCTACGACAAGAAGAAGACCAGGGTTACGAAGCCCTACGGCGGCCAGTTCCCCGAGGGAATAAACCCCACCAGGATCCTCCGCGAGCTGCGCGATTACGAGGGCGAGGTCGCCGTCGGCGACAAGCTCGGCGTCGCCACCCTCGAAGGCCTCCGTTTCGTGGACGTCGCCGCGACCAGCAAGGGCAAGGGCTTCCAGGGCGTCGTCAAGAGGTGGAAGTTCGGCGGCGGGCGCAACACGCACGGCTCCAAGTTCCACCGCGAGCCCGGCTCGACCGGCCAGAGCACCTGGCCCCACAAGACTTTCAAGAACGTGAAGCTCCCCGGCCGCATGGGCGGAGAGCGGGTTACGATCCAGAACCTCAAGGTCGTCCGCATCGATGCGGAAGCCGGGTTCATCCTCGTGCGAGGCGCCGTTCCCGGCCCGCGCACCTGCGACGTGCTCGTGCGCGACGCGGTCAAGAAGACGAAGTAAGGCGGAGGACCCAGCATGGAAAGGAAAGTCGTTTCCTTAAAGGGGAAGGAGCTCAGGTCTATCGAGCTCTCCGATGCCGTATTCGGTCTTCCCATCAACGATGACGTCATCTATTACGCGATAAACAACGAGCTGGCCAACAAGCGGCTCGGGACGGCCTGCACGAAGGACCGCGGCGAAGTCCACGGATCCAACCGAAGGCCCTACGCCCAGAAAGGCACCGGCCGCGCGAGGCAGGGCGACTACAAGTCTCCCGTGTACGTCGGCGGCGGAACGGCCTTCGGGCCCAAGCCCAGGGATTTCTCCTTCGCCCTTCCTAAGAAGGTGAAGCGCCTCGCCCTCAAGACCATCCTGAGCCTCAAGGCCCAGGATGGCACGATGCAGATCGTCGAGGACTTCACCGTCGAGAGCGGCAAGACTAAGGATTTCGTCAAGAAGCTCGAGTCGATCGCCTCCGACAAGGACGCCACCCGAACCGTGGTCATCCTCAAGGACGACGACGCGGACGTGAAGCGCGCCGGGCGCAACCTCCCCTGGCTGAGCTTCCTCTCGTACAACCGGCTCAGGGCCCACGACCTCTTCTACGGTAGGAAGGTCATCGTGCTCGAGTCGGCCGTGAAAGAACTCAACGAGTTCTACGCGGATAAGTAAGGAGCCGGAGAATGGAATACGATTCGATCCTTATAGCCCCGGTGCTCACAGAGAAGAGCAACGTCGCCCGAGACATCGGGCACTACGCCTTCAAGGTCGATCCGCGGGCCGACAAGCGCCAGATCATGGAGGCGGTGCGCCGCATGTTCAGCGTGAACCCGGTCTCCTGCAATATCATCAACGTCAAGTCCAAGCCGAAGCGGCTCCGCAACCGCCCCGGCAAGACCGCTACCTGGAAGAAGGCGATCGTCAGGCTCTCCGCCGGCGAGAAGATAGCCATCTTCGAGGGCGCGTAGGCGCGGGGGGAGCAAGATGGCAATCAAGACTTTCAGGCCGATAACGCCTGGCTTACGGCACCGCGTCCAGGTGATCAATACGGAGATCACCGACAACGCGAGCGAGCCGGAGAAGTCCCTTACCCGGGGCAAGCACTCCCACGGCGGGCGGGCCGCCAACGGCCGCATCTCCGTGCGGCACCAGGGCGGCGGGCACAAGCAGAGGTACCGCGAGATCGATTTCAAGCGCGACAAGACCGGCGTCCCCGGCATCGTCGCGGCGATCGAGTACGACCCGAACCGGTCGGCCAACATCGCCCTCATCAAGTACGTGGACGGCGAGAAACGATATATCCTGAGCCCTAAGGGGCTCGAGGTCGGCAAGAAGGTGCTCTCCGGCGCCGGATCGCCGATCGAGCCGGGCAACGCGCTGCCCCTCGAGCTGATCCCGGTCGGCATCATCGTCCACAACGTCGAGCTCACCCTCGGCAAGGGCGGCCAGATGGCCCGTACCGCGGGCGCTTCGGCCCTGATCGCGTCCAAGGAAGGCGACTACGTCGTCGTGAAACTGCCGTCCGGAGAGCTCCGGATGGTCTTCAAGAAGTGCATGGCGACCATCGGCTCCGTCGGAAACGACGAGCATATGAACGAACGATTGGGCAAGGCGGGCAGGACCCGCTGGCTAGGAGTTCGTCCCACCGTGCGAGGAACCGTAATGAATCCGGTAGATCATCCGCACGGAGGCGGCGAGGGACGGGGCAAGGGCTACAAGCAGCCAGTGTCCCCGTGGGGCCAGCCGGCGAAGGGCTACAAGACGCGCGACACGCACAAGCCGTCCAGCCGCTTCATCGTCAAGCGCAGGAAGTGAGGTAACAGCCGATGTCCAGGTCCGTAAAGAAGGGGCCCTTCATCGAGAAGAGCCTGTACAAGAAGATCATCGAGATGAGCAAGGTCGCGGGCGACAGGAAGATGGTGAAGACCTTTTCCCGGACCTCGACCATCATCCCCGAAATGGTGGGGATGACCATCTCCGTATACAACGGGAAGACGTGGATCCCGGTCTACGTGACCGAGAACCTCGTCGGCCACAAGCTCGGCGAGTTCGCCCCGACGCGCGTATTCCGCGGTCACGCCGGAAGCGACAAGAAAGCCGAGAAGAAGTAGGGGCGGGAAATGGCAGAAACCAAGACTGGATACCGCGCCACGGCCAAGTGGCTCATCGCGTCTCCCTCCAAGGTCCGCCCCGTGGCCGACCTCGTGAGGAGGAAGCCCTACGCCGAGGCGATCGCGATCCTCGACAACGTGCCCAACAAGGGCGCCGGCCTCATCAAGAAGGTCGTCGTCTCCGCGGCCGCGAACGCCCTCAACCGGAACCGTAAGCTCGACGAGGACATGCTCTACGTCAAGGAGATACGGATCGACGAGGGCCCGCGCATGAGGCGGGTGTGGTTCAGGGCTCGAGGCAGGGCGGACATGCTCATCAAGAGGATGTGCCACATCTCCTGCGTGATCGACGAGATCGGAAAGAAGACGGAGGCGTAATATGGGAAATAAAGTAAATCCCATCGGGCTGCGCTTAGGGATAAACAAGGACTGGAAGTCCCGCTGGTACGTAGACCCGCGCGAGTACGCTAAGACTCTCCACGAGGACCTCGCGCTTCGACGCAGGATAGTAGAGCTCCCCGAGTGCAAGGGTGCGGATATCTCCGAGGTCGAGATCGTGCGACACCCGCAGCGGGTGACCGTGGTGATCCACACCGCGCGCCCCGGCGTGCTCATCGGCGTCAAGGGCGCCAACATCGAGCGCATCGGCGGCGAGCTTCAGAAGATCGCGACGAAGAAAGTCCAGATCAAGATCAAGGAAGTCAAGAAGACCGATACCAACGCCCAGATCGTCGCGCAGAACATCGCCCGGCAGCTCGAGAACCGCGGGTCCTTCCGCAAGGCGATCAAGATGTCCGTATCGAACGCGATCAAGGGCGGGGCCCAGGGCTGCAAGGTCCGAGTCTCCGGGCGCCTCGGCGGCGCCGACATGTCGCGCACCGAGGAGCACAAGGACGGCCGCGTCCCCCTCCACACCCTGCGCGCCGACATCGACTACGGCTTCGCCGAGTCCTCGACGACCTTCGGGCGCATCGGCGTCAAGGTCTGGATCTACCAGGGCATGGTGTATCGCTCAGACAAGAACGAGGACGCGGGAATGCTGGTCCGCAAGCAGCGCCGCGATTTCGATAACCCCCGAGACGAAGCGCGGGGCGACCGCAGGCCGCGGGACGACTCGCGCCGCAGCGACGCTGGCGAGCGGCCCGCGCCGAGGCCCGAGCGGCCCGTTAGGCCGAGCGACGGCCGCGAGGGCGAAGCCCCGCGACGCGGCTCCGCGGGCGACGACACCCGGGCGAGGAGCTAGATCATGCTTAGTCCCAAGAGAGTCAAGCACAGAAAGCAGCAGCGGGGCAGGGTCCACGGCGACGCGCATACCGGGAACACTATCGCCTTCGGCGAGTTCGGCCTGGTGTGCATGGAGCCGGACTGGCTCACGAACCGCCAGATCGAGGCGGCTCGCGTCGCGCTCAATCGCTATATCAAGCGCGGCGGGAAGCTCTGGATCCGCATATTTCCGGACAAGCCCTACACCAAGAAGCCCGCGGAGACGCGGATGGGCAAGGGCAAGGGCAATCTCGAGTACTGGGTCGCGGTCGTGAGGCCCGGCACAGTCCTCTTCGAGCTTTCCGGGGTCGAGCCGAAGATCGCCGAGGAGGCCATGCGCCTCGCCGGCTCCAAGCTGCCCGTGAAGACAAGATTCACGCTTCGCGCGGATACGGAGTGAGGCCATGAAGAACAGCTTCAAGGAGCTCAAGCTCGACGAGCTCGTCGCCAAGCGCATCGAGCTTCGCAAGAAGTATTTCGATTTCCGCTTCCAGTCGGTCGTCGGCCACGTGGAGAACCCGGTTCAGGCCAGGGTCCTTCGCCGCCAGATCGCCCGAGTGGAGACGCTGATAAACGCCACTACCGTGGCGAACGCCGCTACCCCGGCCGCCGCTACAGTGGCGACGGTCAAGAAGTAAGGCGAGGAGACGAAAGTGGAAACCGCGAAGGTCACCAGGAATAAGCAGACGTTGCAGGGCGTCGTGAAGAGCGACAAGATGGAGAAGACCATTGTCGTGGAGATCACGATGCGCAAGCTTCACCCGCTCTACAAGAAGTACGTAACCAGGAACATGAGCATAAAGGCCCACGACGAGAAGAACGAAGCCCACGAGGGCGACACCGTCAGGGTGATCGAATGCCGGCCCCTCTCCCGCGACAAGCGCTGGAGGCTGGTCGAGGTCGTCGAGAAGGCGAAATAAGGCAGGATCGAGATGGTACAAGTAGAATCCATGCTGGTCGTCGCCGATAATTCCGGCGCCAAGATGGTCCAGTGCATTAAGGTGCTCGGCGGCACGCGCCGGCGCTACGCGGGCATCGGCGACATCATCGTCGTCGCGGTCAAGGCCACGACCCCCAACTCGGCGATCAAGAAGGGAACCGTGGAGAGGGCCGTAGTCGTCAGGACGCACAAGGAATACCGCCGACCGGACGGGACCTACATCCGTTTCGACGATAACGCCTGCGTCATCATAGACGCCAACAAGAACCCGAAGGGCAAGCGGATATTCGGGCCGGTGGCGCGCGAGCTCCGCGAGAGGGACTACATGAAGATCGTGTCCCTGGCGCCCGAGGTCCTGTGAGGAGACCGGAAATGGCCGAAATCAAGTACAAGCTCCGCAAGGAGGACCAGGTCCAGGTCGTAGCCGGCAAGGACAAGGGAAAGCAGGGTAAGGTGATCAGGATCGACCGCGAGAAGGGCAGGGCTATCGTCGCGGGCTGCAACATGGTCAAGAAGGCGCAGAAGAAGCGCAAGCAGACGGACCGAGGCGGCATCGTCGAGATCGAGGCCGCGATCGCCATATCCAACATCATGATCGTCTGCCGCAAGTGCGGCCCGACCAGGATCGGCTACAAGATCGAGGGCGACGCCAAGAAGCGCGTGTGCCGCAAGTGCGGGGAGGCGCTCTGATATGGCTGAAGCAAAAGCTAAACCGGAAGTGAACGCCAAGGCCGCGGAGGCCGCCGAGAAGAAGAAGGCGAAGGCCGCGGCGGCCGCCGAGAAGAAGTCGGGTGGCGAGAGCGCGCCCCTTCCGAAGGGCTACGTGCCCCGCCTCCAGAAGATCTACCGCGAGAAGATCGCGCCCGAGATCTTCACAGAGTTCGCGTACGACTCGATGATGCAGGTTCCCCGCTTCGTCAAGGTCGTGGTGTCCATGGGCGTCGGCGAGGCCAAGGAGAACAAGAAGCTCCTGGACGCCGCCGTCGAGGACCTCGCGCAGATCACCGGGCAGCACGCCGTGAAGACGAAGGCGAAGAAGTCGATCGCCACCTTCAAGATCCGGCAGGGCCAGGAGATCGGGGCGAGGGTCACCCTTCGCGGGCACATGATGTGGGAGTTCCTCGACAGGCTGATGAACGTCTCGCTCCCCCGCGTCAAGGATTTCCGCGGAGTCAATCCCAACGCCTTCGACGGGCACGGGAATTACTCGCTCGGGCTGACGGAGCAGATCATCTTCCCAGAGATCGACTTCGACAAGATCGAGAAGATCATGGGGCTCAATATCGCGATAGTCACGACCGCCCGGAACGACAAGGAGGCCAAAAGCCTCCTCGCCAAGATGGGCATGCCCTTCAGGAAATAAGGAAGGCCGAAATATGGCACGCAAGGCGATGATTCTAAAGGCTCTTAAGAAGCCGAAGTACTCGACCCGATTGGTCCGGCGCTGCAAGGTCTGCGGGCGAGCGCGCGGATACCTTCGGAAGTTCGACATGTGCAGGATCTGCTTCCGGAAGTACGCTTCCGAGGGCCTGATCCCCGGCGTGACGAAGTCGAGCTGGTAGGAGGTAGCGATGAGCGTTTCCGATCCCATCGCGGACATGCTGACGAAAATCCGCAACGCGAGTTCGGCTCGTCACGAGAAGGTCGACATCCCGACCTCTAAGCTGAAGCTCGAGATAGTGAAGATCCTCAAGACCGAGGGTTTCATTAAGAACTTCAAGAAGATCCAGGCGGAGGGCTCCAACGTCATCCGCATATTCCTGAAGTACGACGACGCGAACGACCCCGTCATCCACGGCGTGGAGAAGGTGTCCCGGCCCGGCCGGCGCGTGTACTCCGGGTACAAGGAGCTCCCCCGCGTCTTCAACGGCTATGGCACCCTCATCGTCTCGACCTCCGAAGGCGTGACGACCGGGCGCAAGGCCGTCGAGAAGAAGGTGGGCGGCGAGCTCATCTGCACCGTCTGGTGACCGGGAGAAAGACATGTCGAGAATAGGTATAAAGCCGGTTCCAGTGCCCGCGGGCGTCAAGGTCATTGTTTCGAGCGACCTCGTCACCGTAGAGGGCCCGAAGGGCAAGCTTGCCCAGTCCTACGTCGACGAGGTGGAGATAGCCGTGAAGGGCGCCACCGTCGTCGTGACGAGGAAGTCCGATTCGAAGCAGGCGAGGGCCTACCACGGTCTCTACCGCAACCTCGTCAACAACATGGTCGTCGGCGTGTCGGCCGGCTTCACGAGGTCGCTCGTGATCAACGGCGTCGGCTACCGAGCGGAGCTGCAGGGCAAGGTCCTGATCCTCAGCCTCGGTTACTCGACGGACTTCGCCGTCGCGGTTCCCGAGGGCCTCGCGGCCGTCGTCGAGGCCAACGGCCAGAAGATCTTGATCTCAGGGCACGACCGCCAGCTGGTGGGCAAGTTCGCGAGCGAGATCAGGAGCCTTCGGCTTCCCGAGCCCTACAAGGGCAAGGGCATCAGGTACGAGGAAGAGAAGATCAGGAAGAAGGTCGGAAAGACCGGCGTGAAGTGAGGCCGAGAATATGAGCGTCAAGGAACTGAGCGACAAGCTCCGCAAGCGGGGACAGCGCAAGCTGCACGTCCGCAAGACCCTCTCCGGCACGCCGGAGAAGCCGAGGATGACCGTTTACAAGTCGAACAAGTACCTGTACGTGCAGGTCGTCGACGACGTCGCCGGCGCCACGCTCGCCTCCGCATCGTCCCTCGAGGAATCCCTGAAGGGCTTCAAGAGGAACGTGGGCGGCGCCGCGAAGCTGGGCGAGGAGATCGGGAAGCGGCTCAAGGAAAAGAACGTTGCCGTCGTGGTCTTCGACCGCAACGGCTACAAGTACCACGGCATAGTGAAAGCCATCGCCGACGGCGCCCGCAAGGCCGGGATCACGTTCTAGGGGGACGGCGTGGATAACAGAGACAATAGAGGACGACGAGACGACTCCGGTCGCGATAATTTCATGGAGAAGCTGGTCAAGCTCAACAGGACGGCGAAGGTCGTCAAGGGCGGGCGCTCTTTCAGCTTCTCGGCGCTTACCGTGGTGGGAGACCGCCAGGGCATGGTGGGCTTCGGCTTCGGCAAGGCGAAGGTCGTCACCGAGGCGATCCGCAAGAGCATCGAGCGGGCCAAGCGGGTGATGATCAAGCTGCCGGTCAAGAACGGCACGATCCCCCACGAGGTGGTCGGCGAGTACAAGGCGACGCACGTCCTCCTGAAGCCGGCCTGCCCGGGCTCGGGGATCATCGCCGGCGGGCCCGTCCGCGCCATCATGGAGGCGGGCGGCGTAACCGACGTCCTCTCCAAGTGCGTGGGCTCGCGCAGCTCGATCAATATCGTGCGCGCCGTGTTCGACGGCGTCGACAACATGATGGACGCCAAGACCGTGGCCAAGAACCGCGGCAAGACGCTCAAAGACCTGTGGGGTTAAGTACGATGGCTAAGAAAATCGAGATTACCTTGGTCAAGAGCTGCATCCACCAGAAGCCGGAGAAGCGCGCCACGGTGCGCTCCCTCGGCCTGCGTAAGATCAGCTCCAA
The DNA here is from genome assembly GCA_025355995.1 of Spirochaetaceae bacterium. GTDB lineage: Bacteria > Spirochaetota > Spirochaetia > Treponematales > Rectinemataceae > UBA1306. The sequence continues at coordinate 96,962 of JANXYQ010000096.1, forward strand.
GACCGTACAAGAGGCCACGCCCGCCATCCTCGGGATGGTGCGGGCCGTGCAGCACCTCGTATCAGTGAAGGAGATCGAGTGATGGCCGACTTCAACCTGCACGCGCCGGACGGCGCCACCAAGAAGCGGCGGAGGGTCGGGCGGGGCCAGAGCTCCGGCCTCGGCACCACCGCCGGCAAGGGAAACAAGGGCCAGCAGTCGCGTTCCGGCGGCAAGACCTACCCGGGCTTCGAGGGCGGGCAGATGCCCCTGTACAGGCGTCTGCCGCACAGGGGCTTCACTAACACCTCCTTCAAGAAGCACTGGCAGATCGTGAACCTCGAGCAGCTCGACGACAAATTCTCGGCCGGCGAGATCGTGGACGGGGCCTCCCTGCTCGCGAAGCGCCTGGTCAAGAAGTCCGAGGCTCTCATCAAGATCCTCGGCGACGGCAGCATAACGAAGGCGCTCACGTTCCAGGTGGACAAGGTCTCCGCCGCGGCGAGGGCGAAGATCGAGAAGGCCGGCGGCAAGGTCGAGACGCCTTCGGGCGACGCGACGGTCGACGGCGCCTGATAGGCGCGAAGGGCGGATTGAAACCATGGCGAGCAACGCGTTCATCGACATATTCCGCGTAAAAGAGTTGAGGCAGCGGATCCTCTACACCCTCATGTGGTTAGCGCTGTTCCGTCTCGGCACCTTCCTGCCGATACCGGGGATCAACGCGAGCGCATTGCAGTCCTACTTCGCTGCCCAGAACAGCTCGTCCGGCGGCATCACGGACTACCTCGACTTCTTCGCGGGCGGAGCGTTCAAGAACTTCTCGCTCTTCATGCTCGGCGTCATGCCCTACATCAGCATGCAGATCATCATGCAGCTGATGCTGGTCGTGTCCCCCAAGCTCAAGAAGGTATCCGAGGAAGACGGCGGTAAGAAGAAGATCGCGCGCTGGACCAGGATGGGCACAGTGATCGTCACCATCGTCGAGTCCTACTCGATAACGATTTGGGCTGACCGCATCCCCAACGCGATAACCATGGCCCGCCTGCCCTACACCCTCGTCGCCATCCTGACCGTTACGACGGGATCGATGTTCCTCATCTGGATCGGCGAGCAGATCACCAAGCGCGGCATCGGGAACGGCGTCTCGCTCCTGATCTTCGCGGGCATCGTGGCGCGCCTCCCCAACGGGCTCTTCGAGCTCTACCGGAAGATCCAGCGCGACGAGCTCAACGCGATCTACGCGATCGTCGTCCTCGCGATGTTCGTCCTGGTCGTCGTCATGGTCATATTCGAGCAGCAAGGCCAAAGGAAGATACCGGTAAACTACGCCAAGCGCGTCGTCGGCCGGCGGATGTACGGGGCCCAGAACACCTACATCCCCTTCAAGATTAACCCCTCGGGGGTAATCCCCGTCATCTTCGCCAGCTCGATACTCACCTTCCCTCTCCAGATCTCCTCGACCCTGGGCGTCCAGGCGAAATGGCTCCGGGACTTCTCCTACTTCCTCAGGCCGAGCGGCTTCTGGTACAACCTGCTCTACGTGGCGCTGATCATCTTCTTCGCGTACTTCTACACGCAGGTTACGCTGAACCCTCAGCAGATCTCCAAGAACATCCGCGAGAACGGCGGCTCCATTCCCGGCATCCGTTCCGAGAAGATGGAAGAGCACCTCACCAGGATCCTCAACCGGATCATCCTGCCGGGCTCGATCTACCTGGGCTTCATCGCCCTCATACCCTCGCTGGTCCAGACCATGTTCGGGTTCCCGAGCCAATTGGCCTACCTCCTGGGCGGCACGTCGCTCCTGATCCTCGTCGGCGTGGACCTGGACACGATGTCGCAGATAAACGCCCTTTTGAAGATGCACCATCACGAGGGCCTGACCCGCAAGGGCCATATCAGGTCGAGGAACCTGTAGATTCTTTCGCCGAAAAGGCTTACAATCCGAGGAGATTGGCATGAAAGTAAGGACGAGCGTCAAGAAAATATGCGACAAGTGCAAGGTGATCCGCCGCGACGGCATCGTAAGGATCATCTGCGAGAACCCCAAGCACAAGCAGAAGCAAGGCTGAGGGGAGGAGGTAGTCCATGGCACGTATAGCGGGAGTCGACCTCCCCAACAAGCACGTCGAGGTCGCCTTGACCTACATCTTCGGGCTAGGGCGCTCCAGCGCCCGCAAGATCTGCGAGGCCACGAAGGTCGAGCCGAACAAGAAGATGAACGACCTCTCCAACGAGGAGCTGGCCGAGCTCCGCAAGATCATCGAGAACGACTATAAGGTCGAGGGCCGCCTCCGCTCCGAGACCGCGCTGAATATCAAGCGCCTCATGGACATAGGATGCTATCGCGGGCTTCGCCACCGCAGGGGGCTGCCGGTCAACGGGCAGCGCACCAGGACCAACGCGCGAACCCGCAAGGGCAAGCGGAAGACCGTGGCGAACAAGAAGAAGGCAGTCTAACGCTACGTTAGGCTAAGCAAGGCTAAGGAGAGCGAACGTGGCAGTCGCCAAGAAGAAGAAAGAGAAGAAGAGCGTATACGAGGGCAACGTCTACATTCAGGCGACCTTCAACAATACGATCATCACGATCACCGACCTCAACGGCAACGCGATCTCGTGGTCCTCGTCGGGAGTCCACCAGTTCCGCGGGGCGAAGAAGTCCACCCCCTTCGCCGCCCAGACCGTAGCGGAGACGGCGGTGCAGAAGGCCCTCACCGTCGGTCTTCGAGAGGTACACGTATACGTGAAGGGGCCGGGCGTCGGCCGCGAGTCGGCGATACGCCAGCTCGGCGCTCTCGGCCTAAAGGTCAAGAGCATCAACGACGTGACGCCCATCCCCCACAATGGTTGCCGGCCGCGCAAGGCCCGGCGCATCTAACTAAGGGGTATAAACGATGGCGCGATACACTGGACCAGTATGCCGGCTATGCCGGACCGAGCAGCAGAAGCTGTTCCTCAAGGGCAACCGCTGCAAGAGCGACAAGTGCCCGATCAACCGCAAGGCACTTCCCCCCGGGAAGGCGCCGAAGTCCCGCCAGGCAAAGCGGTCGGACTACGCGGTGCAGCTTCGCGAGAAGCAGAAGCTCAAGAGGACCTACGGCCTGATGGAAACGCAATTCCGCAACACCTTCGAGAAGGCGCTGAGGATGAGCGGCAAGACGGGCGAGAACCTCTTCGGCCTCCTCGAGCGCAGGCTCGACACCGTGGTATACCGGATGCGATTCGCGTCCTCCAGGGCGCAGTCGAGGCAGCTCGTGCTCCACGGGCACATCGCCGTGAACGGCAAGCGCGTGGACGTCCCGAGCTTCATCGTGAAGCCGGGCGACCAGGTCGCGGTGCACCCGACCTCCAAGAAGCTCGGCATCTTCAAGGACGCCCTTCAGGAATTCAGCCGCTCGGGCGTCATGCCCTGGCTCGAGGTCGATCCCGATAACATGGTCGGTAAGTTCAACGCGATTCCTCATCGCCAGGACATCACCGATATGGCCGACATCCGCGAGCAGCTCGTCGTAGAGCTCTACTCGAAGTAAGGAGCCCAAATGGCGCGGAAGAACCTACTCAAGGGTTTCAAGAGACCCAAGGGAATCACCTACGAGCAGAGCGAGTCCGGCCCGGACTACGGTAAATTCCTCGCCTATCCGTTCGAGCCGGGCTACGGCACGACAGTCGGTAACACGCTGCGCCGCGTCCTCCTCTCTTCGATCCAAGGCTACGCGATCACGGCAGTGCGCATCGTGCGCTACGACTCCGAGGGCGCGCAGCACATCGTGACGAGCGAGTTCGAGACTATCCCGGGCGTCGTAGAGGATACCATCGAGGTCCTCAACATGCTCAAGCAGGTCAGGATCAAGCTCCCCGACGACGAGGAGCAGGCGACCTTCCTGTACGAGCTCAAGGGGCCGGGCCCGATCGACGGCGCCTTCTTCCAGAAGGACAAGGCGCTCGAGGTCCTCAACCCCGGGATCAAAATCTGCACCCTCATGGACGACGCCAAGATCGACCTGGAGATCCAGGTCGACCTCGGCCGCGGCTACGTGCCGTCCGAGGTGAACGAGAAGTACGTGGAGGTAGTCGGGACCATACCGATGGACGCCATCTTCTCGCCCGTGCGCAAGGTCAAGTTCTCGGTCGAGCCTACGAGGGTCGGCCAGCGCTCGGACTACGACAAGCTGATCCTCGAGGTGTACACCGACGGGACCGTCAAGCCGGAGGACGCGCTCGCCGAGGCCGCCAAGATAGCCAAGGATCACTTCGCCATCTTCGTCAACTTCGACGAGGGCGAGGCCGGGGCCGACGACGAGAACGACGAGGTCGAGGAGAGGGTCAGGCAGATCCTCAACACGCCGGTCGAGGAGCTCGAGCTGTCGGTGCGGAGCTCCAATTGCCTCAAGAACGCCAACATCAAGACGATAGGCGACCTCACCCGCAAGACGGAGGACGACATCGCCAAGACCCGGAACTTCGGCAAGAAGTCGCTCCAGGAGATAAAGGACAAGCTCAAGGAATGGAACCTGGGCCTCGGCATGACGGACTATTCCGCGCTGCGCAACTACTTGAAGCTGTCCATGAAGAAGGAAGAGACCGATGAAGCATAAGATCGGATTCAACAAGCTCAACATGATGCCGGCCCATCGCAAGGCCACCATCCGCAACATGATGACCGCGCTCTTCGAGCATGAGCGCATCACGACCACGCACGCCAAGGCCCTCGAGGTCAGGCGCTTCGCCGAGAAGGAAATCACCAGGGCGAAGGTCGACTCCGTCCACTCCCGCCGCATGGTCGCGCGCAAGATCTGGGACGAGGGAATACTGGCGAAGCTCTTCACGGATATCGCGCCGCGCTTCAAGGAGCGCGCAGGCGGCTATACTCGCATCGTCCGCCTGGGCGAGCGCGCCCACGACGCCGCCGACATGGTGGTGCTCGAACTGGTCGACCGCAAGGAAGACCCCAAGAAGGTCGAGCGCGAGCAGCGCAAGGCCGAGAAGAAAGCCAAAGAAAAGGCGCAGGCAAAGGCCTGACCTAGGAGGGATGCAATATGTCTAAAGCCCACCGTGGGAAGGGTCTGCGCGAAACCGTCGCGCACGGCCGCGGTACCTGCCCCGTCTGCAAGCGCGAAGGCGTGAAGGTGCTGTACGAGCTGGAGATAGATGGACAGAAGGTCAAGATCTGCAAGACCTGCAAGGCTACGCTCGCCAACAAGAAGAAAGCCGAGGTCGCCAAGTAAGTTATTGTTCCGAAAATAATTAGCAAAGCTCCCGGGCCGATGGCCGCGGGGGCTTTTCTATTAGGGCCGCTGGCGGAACCGCCTTTCGATTGGCTCTGAGGTACTGATTTGTAATCCAGTACTTAATCGGGAAAAACTACGATATAATCAATTATGTAATGCATCGTCGATTTCTGTAATAAAGGATCATTATGATGGCCAGAAACGGGATCAAAGCCTATCTCGTCCTTTGCGTCTTCCTCGCCTTGTGCCTGCGGGCTTTCGCCTCGCCTCAGGTAAGCGTCCGGGTCGAGCCGCAAGCCTGGATTCCCGCCGGCAATTCCCTGCCCGGTTCGTCGCTCGACCTGTTCAGCGTAGGTTACGGGCTGGATTTGAAGGCCGACATGTCTTTTTTCGGTTTTCTCAGTCCCTTCGTCGAAGGCGGCATAAACTCGATTCCCTACAACGGGGTCGCGGGCAAGAGCCTGACCTTCGGGCAGGGCGGCGCGGGCCTGTCGTTCTATGTGTTCCCGATCCCGAGGCTCATGGCGAGGGCCGGGGCGAGCGCCGGAATGGCCTACGCCTGGATCCCCGGCCAATCCGGGCCGGCGCCTTATTGGAAGGCCAAGGCCGAGATAGGCGTCCGGGTAAACCCGAGCTTCACCATCCTCGGCAATGCGGGCTACTCCCAGCTGCTCGGGACCGAGACCCCGATCTACAAGGGCTTCTCCGCCGGACTCATTTTCAATATCGGCATGGACAAGCTGAGAGGCGGGACCTCCGGCCTGGCGACGACGGTCAAGAAGCAGGAGCAGATTTTCCCCATCGCCTATTATAAGAGCGAGAAGACCCCCATAGCCTTCATGGACCTGACGAACGCCGAGTCCGCTGAGCTGCGCGAGGTCAAGGTGAGTTTTTCCGCCGGTACCTATACCTCGCGCGAGTCGGTCTGCGCCCAGCTTCCACTGCTCCTGCGCGGGAAGACGGTCGAGATACCGATCTACGCCAACTTCAACGACAAGGTCCTCGGCTTCTCCGAGACGACCAAGATACAGGGCGACATCAAGGTCGAGTACAAGATCCTCGATGCCGGCCGGAGCGTGTCCAAGGCCATTACCGTAGTGTTCAACAACCGCAACGCGGCGACCTGGGCGGACGACCGCGTCATGGCGGCCTTCATCTCGCCCCAGGACCCCGTGATGCTCGAGCTCTCCAAATACTTGGCCGGCCTGGTCCGCGTCCATTCCCGGTCCGAGATCGACAAGTTCCTCCAATACGGGATGGGCATGTTCGAGGGCCTGCGGGTCTATGGCCTGGTCTGGACGGCCGATCCCAACATCCCCTATGTCGACGCGCGCAAGGACGTCACCAAGCTCGCCTATCTGCAGTATCCCTACCAGACCCTCTCGTATAAATCCGGCGATTCGGACGCCATAGCCTTCGCCCTCGCCGAGGCCCTGGAGTCGGTCGCCGTGCCCGCCGCCATCGCCGCCCTTCCCGAGGACGTCATCGTCGCCTTCCCCCTCGACATGAACGAGGCACAGGCCAGGACGACCTTCGGCGAGCTCGGCAATTTCATCTTCGATTCCGGCAAGGTGTGGGTGCCCCTTCGCGCGTCGATGATCCGCGACGGTTTCCTCCGCGCCTGGCAGGCGGGCGCCGATCTCTGGAAGGCCCAGGGCTCCGCGCCGAAGCTGGTCAAGATAGAGGAGGCGTGGAAGGACTTCTCCCCGATCGCCCTGGCCGACGTCGACTACAAGCCGGCCAAGCCCTCCGAGGAATCGGTGACCCTCGCCTTCGAGAACGTGCTCGGGCGCTTCGTGACCGCCGAGGTGGAGCCGAAGGCGGCACGCCTCCTGGCCACCATGCAGGGCGAGGGAACCGGCAAGCAGCGCAACGCCCTGGGCATAGTCTACGCCCAGTACGGCCTCTACGAGCAGGCCAAGGCTGAGTTCGAGAAGGCCGTAGCCAAGGATTACTCGCCCGCCCTCGTCAACCTGGCCAACGTCGCCTTCCTCCTCAAGGACTACGATACCGCGGCGAGCTACTTCACCAAGGCGCTCTCGGCTCAGCCCGGCAACAAGGCTGCCATGATCGGCCTCGCGAGGGCTCGCTATGAGCTTGACGCCTACGCCGAGGCGGACGAGCTCTTCGCGCGGGTCAAGGCGGTGGATCCCGCCCTCGCCGAGCGCTACGCCTACCTGTCGTCCAAGGTCGACGCGGGCCAGGCGCTCCGCGCCTCATCGGCGGCCGCCGACCGCGGCGGCGGCATGACCTGGGATCAGGGAGAATGAGCGCCAGGAAGCTCGCGGCCCTCGCTGCCGTACTTCTCCTCGCCTGCTTGCCGGCCGTCGCCCAACTAGCCGGCAAGCTCTACGCGCGGCCCCAGGCCGAGCTGCTCTTCCCCTTCGATACCTACGTCAACGCCACTTCCCAGGCGAGCGAGGCCCTCTATTCGACCGTATCCTTCGGGATAGGATCGACCCTGGATTTCGCCGTCCTACCCTGGCTCCTGCCCTTCGTGAGGGGGCAGTACGTAGACGCACCCTATGCTTCCGGGGGCTCGGCCCTCCAGGCTGCCGAGGGGGACCTCGGCGTCGGCGCGATCTGGAGGCCAACGGACAGGCTCTCGCTCCGCCTGGACGCGATGGGCGGCCTTGCCCAACTCTTCGCGCCGTCGAAGAGCGGCCCCGCCTACGCCGCGGGCGCGAGGCTCGGCCTCGGGTACCGGTTCGCCCCTGCGATTACCCTAGGCTTGAGCGGCGGCTACTCGACCTACTTCGGGACGCAAGCCCCCATTTTTTCGGCCTTCGAGGCCGGGCTCTCCCTGAGCTACGACCTCTCGGCGGTCGCGGGTCCGAAGCCGCGCCTCTCGGTCGAGGACGTCAAGCTCGACGCGGTCTTCCCCTCCCTGTACGCCTATTACGACGACAACGCGTTCGGCTCGGTCAGGATCGTGAACCGCGAGGACGCCGCGATCCGCGACGTCAAGGTCTCGTTCAACGCCGGGCGCTACATGGACCAGCCGAAGGTCTGCGGCCAGTACGCCAGCATACCGCAGGGCGCCTCGATGACCGTTCCAGTCAAGGCTCTCTTCTCCGACTCGGTCCTCAATATCACGCAGGGCACCGACGCCAAGGCCGAGGTGATCGTCGAGTACAGCTACCTCGGGGTGGACCGGACGGTGCGCGCGCCCATCGACTTCCGCATGCATCACCGCAACGCGATCACCTGGTCCGACGACCGCCGCGCCGCCGCCTTCGTCTCGCCGACGAACCCCGCCGCCCTCTGGTTCTCCAAGTACGCCGCGGGCATCGTGCGCGACAGGCTCCGCGGCGATATCAACAAGCCCCTGCAATACGCGATCGGCATGTTCGAGTCCGAGCGACTGTACGGGCTCAATTACGTCGTTGTCCCGGCCAACGACTACTCGGTCAAGCACGGCCTGAAGGACTACATCGACTCCGTGCAGTTCCCCCACCAGACGCTCGCGAACCGCGGAGGCGACTGCTCGGACCTCGCGATACTCTTCGCGACCCTCATGCAGTCGGTCGGCGTCGAGGCTGCCTTCATCACGATACCCGGCCATATATTCGCGGCCTTCGACACCTCCCTTACCGAGGCTGCGGCTAAGGAGAGCTTCTACGATCCCGGCCTCCTCGTCTTCCAGGGCGGAAAGGCCTGGATTCCGGTCGAGGTCACGATGGTGAAGGACGGCTTCATCAAGGCATGGCGCGTGGCCGCGAAGGAATGGGCCGACAACAGCCGCGCCGGCGCCGCGGCCTTCTATCGACTGCCCGAATGCTGGAAGGTCTATCCCTCGGCCGCCTTCCCCGACGTGAACCCGCGATTTACCCTGCCCGACGACACCGATACCGCCCTGGCCTTCGACGGGGCCCTCGACCGCTTCGTCGCCCGGGAGATCGAGCCGAAGGTCCAGTCCCTCGAAGCCGCCGTCGCCAAGTCCGACCCCAAGCTGCGCGCCAACGAGCTTGGCATCCTCTTCGCGAACTACGGCATGCTCAAGGAGTCCTGGAAATACCTCTCCGAGTCGGCGAAGGCCGGTCAGCAGGAAGCTTGGACGAACCTCGGCAACGTCGCCTACCTGCGCAAGGACTTCAATCTCGCGCTCTCGTATTTCCAATACGCGCTTTCGTTGAACGAGTCCGACGACTACGCCCTGCTCGGCCTGGCGCGCTGCCAATACGAGCTCGAGGACTTCAAGTCCTCCGACGCGGCCTACGCCCAGCTGAAATCCCGCAACCCCGAGCTCGCCGGCAAGTTCGGGTACCTCGCTTCCATCTTCGGAGGCGAGGGCCGCGCTTGGTCACTCGCCGATCGCTTCGCCAGCACTAAATGGTCGAGCCTGATGACGGCCAAGGCCGCTGTCGCCGCGCCAGCGCCAACGCCAGCACCAAAGGCGATCGCCGCGGTTCCGGCCATCCCGCTCGCGCCCGAACCGGCGGTCGCTGTCGCCCCGACGGTCGAGACTCCTCCCGAGGCGCCCGCCGGTCCGCCCGTCATCGCCGCCGAGCTTCCCGTAGATACCGAGCTCGCTCTGCGATCGGCGGATGCAGCCATGCAAAGGGCCTCGGTGGACGAGGAGGCCAAGGCCGCCCAGGCTCAGGCCGCGGAGGCGCGAAGGGCAGCCTTGGCGAAGCCCGCGGTCCAGGCGCCGGTCGCCATCGAGCCTGCCGCGCCGATTGCGCCAGTAGCGGTTACCGCACCCATCGCCCCGCCGCCGATCGCCGTCGAGCTGCCGACCGACAAGGAACTCGCCCAAAAATCGGCGGACAACGCCGCGCAGAAGGCGGTAGCTGCCGCGCAGGTTAAACCGGCCGAGGCGCTCGTCCCCGCTGCTCCCAAGCCCGCAGCGGCGAAGGCGGCCCCGGCTGCGATCGCTCCGCCGCCCATCTCGGCCGAGCTGCCGACCGATAAGGAGCTCGCGCAAAGATCGGCGGACATCGCCGCGCAGAAGGCCGCGGCCGCCCCGAAGGTCAAGCCGATAGCGGCGCCTGTCCCGCCCCCCCTGCAGCCCGCGGTCGAAGAGCCGGCTCCCGCGCAGGTAGCTCCGCCGGCCGCGGCGCCAGCCGTCGCCGATACGAAACCGGTCGAGGCGCCAGCCTCCGTGCAAGAGCCGGCTGCGCCTGCGCAAGCTCCGCCAGCGCCCGCGACAGAGCCCGTGCACGTCACGGCACCCATAGAGACGCCTGAGCCCGCGCCCGTCGAGGCTGCTTCGATCGCTGAAGCGTCACCGCCGATCGTCGTCGTAAAAGTCCCCGAGATCGCCTCGGTCGGCGATTCGGATCTGCCCTTCGCGCTCGGCAAGGAACTCCTCCTCGAAGGCTTCGCCGCCGCGAGGCCTATCGTTGGCACATGGTCGATCAAGGACGGGGTTGCCAGGCAGACGGATCACGAAGCCTTCTACGCCAAGCTCGCCACGCCTCTAGTCCAGGACCAGCGCAGCTTCTCGTATTTCTTTAGCGCGCGCTCGAATGCCCGCGGAAGGGGCTGGGTTGGCCTCGGCCTCCACGTCTTTACGCCCAAATCCTATACGCTCAAGGGCTATGGGTCCGGCGACTCCCTCTGCGTTTGGCTGACTCGCGATCCGGTCCACTTCAAGAAGGACATCACGAGGCTCCAGCTCTACCGCTCGGTGAACGACTGGGACATGAAGCTCCTCGATGAAGTGCCCGTGGCCGAGTCCATCTACGACCTCAACCGCTTCGAAGTCGGCGTCGATCCAGCCGCGGGAACAGTCTCGGTTTCGCTCAACGGCTCGGAGAGGCTCGTCGCCAAGGGCATCAAGAACCTGAGGGGCGGCGTCTACGTGATGCTGAGGGCCCTCGATACGGCTGAATTCACGGATTTCAGGGCCGAGGTCGCGAAGTAAATATTGATACTAGAATCCCGGGGGATACCATGGCTACGACGAAAAAATGCATAGGAAGCTCGCGCGGTGCGAAGGCAACGATCATCGGTATCTCCCTCGGGGCGCTGCTCATGTCCTGTTCGAACATGCTCACGGGGAACGACATCAAGGCCGCGATCGGTACGGACGTGACGAAGGCGACGGCGGCTCCCGTCACCGTAACTATAAAGGCAAGCCCGGGTTCCGGCGGTTCCCTGTCGCTCAGCGGCGCGCAGGATGAGAAGGTCGGAGTTGATTTTTCACTGACGGCCACGCCGAACGACGCCAACGTTTTCGGCGGTTGGACCTCCGCTGGCGGCGGGAACGTCACCTTTTCCTCGGCCTCTACGGCGACGACCTTGGCCAGAGTCGGAAGCTCCGCATCCGATATAGTCATCACCGCGAATTTTATCGCGAGGCCCGCAATCTCGAGCTTCGATCCCTACACCAATAGCACCGTCGGCATCAACAAGATCATCAAGATCCTGTTTTCAAAGACGATGGACGCGAAAACCCTAACCATCGCCAACGTGACCGTGACCGCCGTAAGCATCGGGGATTTCGGCACCGTGGCCCCCGTCGACATCACGAACAAATTCACCATGGTCCCGGTCGTCCTCGCTGGCGCCACCCTCCCGAGCGGATTCACTCTCCAGCTGAACGCCTCGCAGACTCTAGGGATCGCTCAGCGCATCACCGTGACGCTGAAGAAAGACTTCAGCGATGACGCCGATAATGCCATGCAGAATGATTTTGAATTCTTCTTCCTTACGGGCTCCTCCGCCGTCAACGCGCCGATCATCCAGGCGATTTCGGTCAGCAGGGACGGGACGAACGATATCGGCGCGAATAGCGCATTCAAGGCCTTCCCCGTTTTCGCGAAGGTCACGGCCAATATCGACGTGGCCGGCGGCCAGGCTCTCACGAAAATCAGGTTCATCCTGACCGATACGGATGCTGGCGGCACGAAATTAGGCGGAACGACGCCGGAGACGATAGAGACCGTTTATAGCAGCGTCTACAATTCCTTTACGCCATTGGCGGCGCATGCAGACGGATACAAGACGATCGAGGTTCAGGTAAAGGATAATTACGATCAATGGAGCGTCCTAAATCCGGGCGCGGATCAGAAGCTGCTGACTTACGATACGACGAATCCTAGTCCCCCGACTTTCGTTTCGAGCACCAGTCCCTACACGGATGGCACGACGTATTTCACCAAGACCGGCGGAGTGACTTTCACGGTACTCTCTGCCGATGCAGGATCCGGCATCGCAGGCTATACGACTAATTCCAGCGGCGCCTCCCCGACCGCGACCGTGCTTATGGCCGCGAACGGGACCATATACGCGGTCGATTTCGCCGGGAACGTGTCGGCCGGGTTGGCTCTCTCGGTCGTCCAGGACTCTACGCCGCCCACCGGAGGCATCGGCGCGCCGTCCGGACCGACGATCTACCTGAGCGGGACTACGTATTTCACGAAGAGCGCGAGCCTGCCGTTCAATCCGGCGGCGACCGATAACATCGGCGGATCGGGCATGAAGGGCTATAATCTGGACGCGAGCTCGACCGTGGTAGGCCTTCCGCTTACGGTGAGCGCCGGTACGACGAAATCTATCTATGCGGTGGACAATCTAGGGAACGTAACCAATCTCGGGACGGTGACGGTCACTCAGGATACGGCAGCGCCGACATTGACGAGCGTCGGCATTCAGGGAACATCAGGAACGGACTACTACGCCGTCGGCAGTACCTATTTCACGAAGGGTACGAGCGCGTCGTTCATCCCCGTGGCGAGCGATGGTAGCGGGAGCGGCGTGAAGGGCTACAATATAGACGGCACCGCGTCCGCAGCGAGCACGCCATTCACCGTGACCGTCGCGGGTAGCCCAACGACGATCTATGCGGTGGACCATCTCGATCAAATAGGATCGTTGGCTACTGTATCGGTGACGACGGATACCGCGGGGCCGATCTCGACGAGCCTGAATCCGCAGGGTGTATCGGGGACGGATTACTTCGCGGTGGGGAGTACCTACTACACGAAGGGAACGAGCGTGTCGTTCGCTCCCTCGGCGAACGATGCCG
>JANXYQ010000127.1 GCA_025355995.1 Spirochaetaceae bacterium
TTCATCATCAAGCGCATCGTCGATCTCTATGAGCGGTCGGAATCCCTGCGCGCGCGCTTCTTCCCCACGCCCTACCTTTCCTGCATGGTCAAGGGCTGCATGGAGCGTGGATGCGACATTAACTCCGGCGGGGCCGAACTCTCCTTCGTCACCATCGAGGCGGTCACCTACGCCACGGCGGTCGACTCATTGCTCGCGATCAAGTACTTAGTCTTCGATCGCAAGGAATGCACGATGGGCGGGCTCATCGACGCGCTTAAGGCGAACTGGAAGGGCCATGAGGCCTTAAAAGCGAAGGCTCTGAATAAAGCGCCCAAATACGGCCGCGACGATGCGGAGGCCGACGCTATTGCCAAGGCCGCTATGGAGCTCTGGTGCGGCGAGACTTGGAAACACCGGACCGCGAGCACGGGACGGCAATTCCGGCCGGGTATGCTCTCCTGGAACTATTGGGCAGGGGACGGCTTCATCATGGCCGCGAGCCCGAACGGTCGGGAGCGGGGACAGTTCCTCTCCAACGCGATATGTCCCTCGAACGGGGCCGACATATACGGCCCAACGTCCAACGCCAATTCCGTGGGCACCGTCCTGGGAGGTCGCGGTGGCGAGGGCGCCGACTGGGGCGACTACCTCAACGCCCTGCCGAACGGCGCGAGCCACACCATCACTTTCAATCCGTCCATCCTCCGGGACGCCGAGCACCGGGCCAAGTTCAAGGCCTTCCTCCGGGGCTACGCGGAGAAGGGAGGCACGGCCCTACAGATCAACATGCTCGATCCTGAGATGCTGAAAGACGCCCAGGCCCACCCCCAGGAGTACCGGCACCTCCTAGTGCGCGTGACGGGCTACAACGCCTATTTCACGACAATCGGCCGCGAGCTCCAAGACGAGGTCATCGCGCGGGTGAGCCATGGGCGATTCTGAACCGACGGGCCTCGTGCTCCAGGTCCAGCGCATGTCCACCGAGGACGGCCCGGGCCTCAGGAGCACCGCCTTCCTCAAGGGTTGCCCCCTGGCGTGCGCCTGGTGCCACAATCCGGAGTCGATCGACCCCCGACCGCAGATTCAGCGGATCGGCCTTCGCTGCATCGCGGCCTCGACCGGCGACGGATGCGGCGCCTGCCTCCGCTCCTGCCCGCGAGGCGCCCTCGCTCGCGCGGCCGATGGCGGCATCGGCATCGATCGATCGGCCTGCGACGGCTGCGGGGAGTGCGCCGATGCTTGCCCGGCCGGCGCTATGGAACTCCTCGGCGAAAGGATGGGCGCTCGGGCGCTCGCAGCCGAGCTCCTGAAGGACAGGGACTACTACAGGCGCTCCGATCGCGGCGGCGTGACGCTATCCGGAGGGGAGGCGAGCGCCCAGTCTTCGTTCGCATTCGAGACGCTCCGCCTCTGCCGCGAGTCGGGTGCCCACACTGCCCTGGATACCTGCGGCGTCGTATCGTGGGCAACCCTCGAAGAGCTCTACGCTCAGGTCGACCTCGTTCTCTACGATCTCAAGGAAGCCGACCCCGAGAGGCATAGGGCCTTCACCGGGCTGGACAACGCGCTCGTATTCGAGAACCTGAGAAAAACCGTCTCCCTCATGCGCACGTCGCCGATGCCCGCTGCCCTCTGGATCCGCACTCCGATCGTGCCCGGGGCGACGGATAGGGAAGAGAATCTTCTCGAGCTCGGGGCCCTGATCGCGGACCTCGCGCCTCCACGGCTCGAGCGGTGGGAGCTTTGCGCCTTCAATAATCTCTGCGCCGAAAAGTACCGGCGGCTCGGGATGGAATGGGAATTTGCCCAAGCTCCTTTGATGCGGGCGACTGACATGGAGACCCTCGCCGGGGCGGCCCGTCGGGGCTCGCGCGGGCTTGTGGATGTTTCCTGGACGGGCTCGACCGCGGAGGCTTCCGAACCGGCCTCGATAAAGGCAGAAAGGATGGGATCGCCATGAGAGACAGCTTCGATGAGCGGGATATTACGGCCTTCGAGCCGGCCGAGAAGGTCGGACTCGTGGCGACCATGAACGACGCCGGGGAGCCTCATGTCAGCCTGCTCACGACCCTCTCGGCCCTCGGACCCAGGGGAATCACTCTGGGCGAATTCTCCAGAGGCTTAAGCAAGGAGTTCATGCGGCGGCGGCCCAGGGTCGGCTTCCTCGTGATGAGCCTCGATCGGAAGCTCTGGCGCGGCAGGGCGATATGGAAGCGGAGCGCCAAAGAGGGGAGCGAGTACGTGAAATACAATCGCCAGCCCATGTTCCGCTACAACACCTACTTCGGCATCAACACTGTCCATTATCTCGATCTAGCCGGAGTCGAAGGTCCCGCGGCCCTGCCGATGGGCGGAATCGTCCTCGCGACTCTCGCCACCGCCCTCGGGGCCGGCTTCGTGGGCCGCCGCGGCCTGGCGCCTGGGGACGGGTCCGTGCTTCCTCCCTGCGCGCTGGGCGTGCTCGACGCGATGGCGTCGCTCAACTTCCTGGCCTTCGTGGACGGCGAAGGCTTCCCGCGACTCGTGCCCGTCATCCAAGCGAGGAGCGCGGGAGCCTCGCGTATCGTATTCTCGCCCGGCCCCTGGGGATCCGAGCTCCGCGAGATCGACGAGGGCGCTTCCACGGCCCTTTTCTCGATGAACCTCGGCATGGAGAGCCTCCTGGCCCGAGGGAGCTATCGCGCCTCGATGGGCGGAGGCCTCGCCGGCATCGACCTCGAGTATCTCTACAACTCGGCTCCGCCCTGCCACGGGCAGGTCTATCCCCGAGTACCGCTCGAATCCCTCTCGGAGGCCTGATGGAGCCGGCGAGCGAGAAGGCCCGGTCCCTCAAGGCCCGCTGCGAGTCCGTGCTGGAGAAGCGCCTCATCTCAGGCGAGCTCGCCGCTGGCCAGATCCTTCCGCCCGAGCGCGAGCTCGCGCTGAGCCTCGGGGTCTCGAGGCCGCTGCTCCACGAGGCCATAGTCGAGCTAGCCGCCAAGGGCTTTCTATCCATCGAGCCCAGGCGAGGCGTGCGGGTCAGGGACTTCTGGCGCGAGGGGACCCTCTCGACCTTCGGAGCGATCGTGCTCGATGCGGGCGGGGAATTCCCTCCGGAGGTCCTCGAGGATGTGCTTGCCTTCCGGGTCCTGATCGAGCTCGAGGCGACGAGGCTCGCGGCCGCTCGGCGCGGCGGTGAGTACCTTGCCCCGTTGAAAGAACTGCTTATTCGGGAGGCTGCCCTGCCTCAAAACCCGGCCGAGATCGAGAGGCGCGCCGCGCTCGACTTGCGCTTCCATCAGCTCATCGCCGACGCTTCGGGCAACCGGGTACTGCCCCTGGTAATGAGCAGCATCGCCCCGATCTCTTTGCCGATGATCCAGCGCTTCTACCGGGCCGGGCCCGATATCGCCGCGATAAGGGATTACCACCGGCGCATCGTGGCGGCCGTCGGGGGGGCTCGCGTCGAGGAGGCGGCGAAGCTGGTAGCCGAGATGCTTGAGCAGGGCGCGGAAGTACTCCGGTCTCCGCGTCGGCGCGAGCGTAAATCTCGACCTCGGTTGACATAAGCTTGCTATGTCGGCGGAGGCGACCAATGACCGTGCTGGAGACGAGAGACATCAACCGGAAGCCGAAGATCAGTGCCTTTTTCGGAGAACGAACTATCTCTTGGCCAAAAGCGCGTAGAAGCGAATTCCCGGGCCTTCGCTTATCCGCCACGGGAAACAGGTACCTGGCCATCGACCGCATGCGCCAAAAAACATAGAGCATTCACGATCCGTTCACACATTCCGAGGGTCCATCCCTTGATCATGAATATCGGCCTGCTTATCTTTAACACACCCCCACCGTGGGAGGGGGTATTCCCGGAATGAGGAACGGACGATGGACCATTGCGGAGAGGAAAGCATCAAGGCGCTCGGGCACCTGAAGACCGCCCGCGGGCAGATCGACGGCATTGCGCGCATGATCGAAGAGGACCGTTACTGCATAGAGGTCTCGAACCAGATCCAGGCGGCGATCGCCCTCCTCAAGAAAGCGAACCTAATCATCCTCAAGCAGCACATGAACACCTGCGTGAAGGATGCGGCGAAGGCGAAGAATGGCAGCGAGAAGATCGACGAGATTTCGATGATCCTCGAGAAGTATATAGGATAGGAGCGCGAAGATGGTTCAGGCACTTCAGCTGCAGATACGGGGCATGACCTGCGCGGCCTGCGCCCAGGCCTCCGAGCGGGCGGTGAAAAAGCTTCCCGGCGTGGAAGAGGCGGCGGTCAATTTCTCGACCGAGAAGCTGCTCGTCAAGTTCGAGGACGGGAAGCTGACGATCGACCAGATCAAGACAGCCGTCGCCAAGGCGGGCTACGAGGCCGTAGACGACCGGGAATCCAAGGACGTCGCCATCCCCATCGGCGGCATGACCTGCGCCGCCTGCGCGAAAACGATAGAACGTGTCGTCGGCAAGCTTCCCGGCGTCGACTCGGTCTCGGTCAATTTCGCGACCGAAAAAGCCTCCGTGAAGTACGATCCGGCGGCGATCCGCCTCTCCGAGATCAAGCGCGCAATTACGAAGGCCGGTTATATGCCTCTGGCCATCGCGGAAGCCGGCGCCAAGACGGATGAACATAAGGCCGCCAAAGAGCGGGAGATACGCGTGCTCTGGACGAAGTTCGTCATCTCAGCATGCTTCTCGATTCCCCTACTCTATATCGCCATGGGCGCGATGCTCGGCTGGCCGCTGCCTTCCGCCATCGACTCGATGAACTTTCCTCTTCGCTACGCGCTGCTTGAGATCTGCCTGGTTATTCCCGTGATCGCCGCGGGCTATCGATTCTATGTCGTCGGCGTCAAGGCGATCCTTCGCGGCTCGCCCAATATGGATTCCCTCATCGCGATGGGAACGTCCGCGGCCGTCCTCTATAGCCTCTACTCTACATTCCAGATTGCGGCGGGCGAATTCAAGGCCGTGAACAGCCTCTACTTCGAGACCGCCGGAGTCATCATCACCTTGATCCTGCTCGGCAAATCCCTGGAGGCGGTCACCAAGGGCAGGACATCGGAATCGATCAAGAAGCTCATGGGACTGGCGCCCAAGACGGCGACGGTGATCCACGATGGCGTGGAACTCGAGATCCCGATAGACGAGGTCGAAGCCGGCGACACGGTCATGGTTCGCCCCGGCGAGAAGATCCCCGTGGACGGCGAAGTATTGAGCGGGCACGGCGCGGTCGACGAGTCCATGATAACGGGAGAGAGCATCCCCGTGGAGAAGGTCGTCGGCGACCAAGTCATCGGCGCCTCGATGAACAAGAACGGCTCGATCACCTTCAAGGCGACCAAGGTCGGCGCGGACACGATGCTCTCCCGCATCATCAAGCTCGTCGAGGACGCCCAGGGCTCCAAAGCCCCCATCGCGCAGATGGCGGACATCGTCTCCGGCTATTTCGTGCCCATTGTATTCGGGATAGCCATCCTGGCGGCGGGTACATGGCTCCTCCTGGGACACAGCTTCGTGTTCGCCCTCACGGTTTTCGTCGCGGTCCTGACCATTGCCTGCCCGTGCGCCCTGGGTCTGGCTACGCCGACCGCCATCATGGTCGGCACCGGCAAGGGCGCCGAGCATGGGGTGCTCATCAAGTCTGGCGCTGCCCTCGAGATGGCGCACAAGGTCGATACGATCGTCTTCGACAAAACCGGAACCATCACCAAGGGAGTGCCCTCGCTCACGGATATCGTGCGCGCAGGCGATCTTTCCGCCCTCGGCCTCGACGAGCTGGGGCTCCTGTCCCTCGCGGCCTCGGCCGAGAAGGCGTCGGAGCATCCGCTAGGGGAGGCCGTGCTTAGGGCCGCCGACGAGCGCGGTGCGGCTGTCGTCGCGGCAGAGGATTTCTCCGCGGTGCCGGGCCACGGGATCAAGGCCCTCATCGCGGGAAGGCGAGTCCTCCTGGGCAACGCCCGCCACCTCTCGGCCGAGGGCGTCGATCCCGCGGCCGGCGTCGACGATGCCGATCGATTCTCCGGCGAGGGCAAGACGCCGATGTTCATCGCAGTCGATGGGCGTTACGCGGGGCTCATCGCGGTCGCCGATCCCGTGAAGGAGTCCAGCGCGAAGGCCATCGCCGCCCTGCGCGAAATGGGGATTTCCGTGGCGATGATAACCGGCGACTCGAAGCGCACCGCCCAGGCCATAGCCAGGCAGGTCGGCATCGACATCATCCTCGCCGAGGTCCTGCCCCAGGACAAGGCGGCCGAGGTCAAGCAGCTCCAGGCGGCTGGCAGGATAGTCGCCATGGTCGGGGACGGGATCAACGACGCCCCCGCCTTGGCTCAGGCCGACGTCGGGATAGCCATCGGCTCTGGCACCGACGTCGCCATGGAAAGCGCCGACATAGTGCTCATGCGATCCGACCTGATGGACGTTCCCACCGCGATGAAGCTGTCCAAGAGCGTCATCCGCAACATCAAGCAGAACCTTTTCTGGGCATTCGGCTACAACGTCCTGGGCATACCGGTGGCCGCCGGCCTCCTGTATGCCTTCGGTGGCCCTCTCTTGAACCCGATACTGGCGGCGGCCGCCATGTCCATGAGCTCGGTTTCCGTCCTGACCAACGCCCTGCGATTAAAGCGCTTTAAGCCGTATTCAATCACCTCAAGGAGCGTGCGATGAAGAAGACACTGTCGATCGAAGGCATGAGCTGCGGCCATTGCGTCAACCATGTCAAGAATGCGTTGGCCGACGTAGCGGGAGTCGAGAGCGCCGAGGTCGACCTCGGCACGAAAAAAGCGGTCGTGAGCGGCCTCGCCCTCGATGACGCGGCCCTCAAGGCGGCCGTCGCCGAGGCGGGATACGAAGTCGTCGCCATCGCCGCTCATGCCTGACAAGGTCCTGGTCGCCGACGACGAGGAGAAGATTGCCCGGATGGTCGCGAGCTATCTCGAGGCCTCCGGCTTTCAGCCGCTCCTCGCCTTCGACGGCAAAGCGGCGCTCAGCCTGTTCAAGGAGCACGCCCCCATCTGCCTCATCCTCGACGTCAATATGCCGGGAGCCGACGGCCTGGATGTGGCGCGCGAAGTGAGGAGGACCTCCTCGGTCCCCATCATTTTCCTGACCGCGCGCGCGGACGAGACGGACAGGATCCTGGGCCTCGAGCTAGGAGCCGACGATTATATCGCCAAGCCTTTCTGCCCGCGCGAGCTCGTCGCGCGGGTTCGCGCGGTCCTGAGGCGGAGTCCGGGCGGGACGCTCTCCGGCGTTTCCGATCAGGGTCCGAGCCTGCTCAAGCTGGGCGGCGTAGAGCTGGACATCAAGAAGCGCAGGGCCTCGGTCGCGGGCCGCGAGGTCAGCTTGACCGCGATCCAGTTCGACATCCTCGTCCAGTTGATGAAGGAGCCGGGCAGGGTATGGACCCGCCTCGAAATCCTCGAGCGCGCGGTCGGAGCGCGCTACGAGGGCTATGAGCGCACCATCGACGCCCATATCAAGAACATCCGCAAGGCCATAGGCGACGACAGCGAGGATCCCAAATTCATCGGAACCATGAGGGGGGTGGGCTACCGCTTCCTCGAAAGCCGCGATGAGGCTTAAGTCCCGGCTCTCGCTTTTTTTCTGCGCCGTCATCCTCGTCGGCTCGGCTGCATCCCTCGCCCTGGTCAGGCTCACGACCGAGAATCTCTTCAGGTCTTTCGTATACTCGGGGGACGCGAGCAAGGCCAAGATCTACGCCGCGATCCTTGGCGACTACTTCTCGATGAACCGCAGCTGGGACGGCGCGCAGGTCTTTCTCTCGGAGATTCCCAAGCAAGTCTTCATCACCCTGGATAAAAGCATTCGCGGAGACCGCGTCGGACAACGGGACGGCCCGATCGCCGCCTACCCGTACGACACCATCCGCAATTTGCTGGCCGACCGCATCGTAGTGGCCGATTTGAAGGGCATCATCGTCGCGGACACCTCCGGCAAGCTCCTCGGCACCGTCCACCCCGCGATGCACCTCGCCCATGGGTTTCCCGTAACCGTCGATTTCGCGAAGGTGGGGACCGTGCTCGTGGGCTCGATGGTCGATTCCTCCCTCACCGGGATCAACGAGCGCTTTCTCGCCTCGGTCTCCGCCTCGATACTGTGGGCGACCATCGGATCGAGCCTGCTCGCGCTCCTGATGGGGCTTCTGTTCGCTGGCCGCGTCACGCGCCCCTTGGCGGCGCTAAACAGCGCCGCGCGAAGGGTGGCGGCCGGAGACCTATCACCCATAGTCGAGACGCGGAGCAACGACGAGATCGCCGAGCTCTCGCTGTCCTTCAATGCGATGACCGAGGAGCTCAGGCGGCTCGAGGAGGCCAAGAAGCGCATCATCGCCGACGCCGCGCACGAGCTTAGGACGCCGGTCACCCTGATACAGGGCACCGTCGAGGCGATGATCGATGGCGTCTATCCCCTGGAAATCTCGACTCTGCGGTCGATGCACGAAGAGACGATCCGGCTCTCCAAGCTGATCGACTCCTTGCGCGAGCTCGAGACGATCGAATCGGGCGAACTCGAACTGGAATTGGAGGAGGTCGATCCCCTCGAGATCGTTCGCAGGGCGGTCTCGCTCTTCACCGCCCGGGCAGCGGCGAAGCGGATCGAGCTTTCGGTCGTATGCGGGGAAGAGCCCGGCCCCACGCTCATCGCCGACTACCTGCGTTTGAGCGAGATCGTCTACAACCTCATTTCCAACGCCCTCAAGTACAGCCCCGACGGCAGCCGCGTGAGATTGAGCGTCAGTTCCGACCGCGCCTGCGTGAACTCCCGCGGCGAGCGCGGCGTCGTCAGCATAGCGGTCGACGATTCTGGCCCAGGCATACCGAAAGAGGAGCGAGAAAGGATATTCGAGCGCTTCTATCGCATAGACCGATCGCGGGCCCAGGATCTGGGCGGCCGCGGCCTCGGACTGGCCATCGCTTCGGAGATCGCCAAGGCCCATGGAGGCCGGATCGAGGTCGGCGAATGCGACCTGGGCGGGGCGTCCTTCGTCGCGAGGCTGCCCGGGCGCTGATGCAGCACGAATTCGAACCATTCAAGGGGAGGCGAGCATGCGGCATTTATCCCTGAATCGAAGGACCTTGACGATCGCCGTCGCAGTGGGAATCTGCGCCTTGGCCATTGCCGTGGCCTTGGCCGGGGAGAGCCCCGCGGCCCCGGCGGCGGTCGGCGCGCGAATCGAAGTACCGGGTGGATCGTACCTGCGTGTCGACGCTAGAGCTCTCGCTTCGATGTTGACGAAAAAGGATTTCTACTTCGTCAATGTCCATATCCCCTATGCCGGCGAGATCGCGAACACGGATGCGTGTATTCCCTTCGACCAGACCAGGGAGCTCATCAAGGGTCTCCCCAAGGACAGGGGAGCGAAGATCGTCCTCTACTGCCGCTCGGGGAGGATGTCCGAGCTTGCGGCCAAGGACCTCGTCAAGGAAGGCTATACCGACCTGATCGACCTCGAAGGCGGCATGAATGCCTGGCAGGAAGCCGGATTCGCCCTCGTTCAGGCAAAGAGATAAGGGCGCCCAAGGATATAGAATAAAAAAATAGCCCGCGTCGATCGAACGCGGGCATGTTACGCGAGGCGGAAGGCGAACTATAGGCCTTAGCCGCCGATCGCGGCTCCGAGATCGGTCTTGTCGCCTTCGAGTATCGGGACCGGATTGCATCCGCCCTTGATCTTCTCGACCTGGTCGACGCGGAAGCGATTGCCGCAGTTCTGGCGGACGAAGACGTCGCCCACTTGCTTGTTGTAGCCGCGCCCGGACTGATAGCAGGCCTGGCAGGTATTGAGAGCCGTTCGGATAGTGCCATCGGAAGCCTTGACCGCGATGATTTCCATCTTGAGACCATCGTACGAGTAGGGATGAAGGCCGCGGCGGCGACGTCCTTCTTCTTGGTGACGATACCGCAATCGGCGGAAGTCGCGCCTGAGATTCGCGTCGACCCGAATGCCAGGGTCGCGCATGCGATCGCCGCCGCCATGATAGCTTTTCCCTTGAAGAGTGAAGTCCTCCTCGAAGGCCCGGTTTCGTGCTCTCGGGCCGAGATGGAGATCCTATTTCCCGTGTGCGAACGCAGCATGAATCGTTTGTGCGTCTTCCTTTCGATGTTCGGCTCGCGATTCCATGAATTGAGCGTCTGGCGTTCATGCTGCGTTCACAGCAGCCGTATATGTTCCTTCCAGAAGAGCTTGAGATCTAGCGAGGTAGCCGCGATGAGCAGTAAGCAGACGATTTTATTCGTGGGTGGCATGACCTGTTCATCCTGCGAGGCGAGGATTTCCGCTGCCCTTCGCAAGGCTCCGGGCGTGATCGAAGCCAAGGCGAGCCTTAAGGGCGGAAGCGCTTGGATCGAGTTCGACGATGAGACAACCTCGGTCGACAACCTGAAGGCGGTCGTCGAAAAAAACGGCTACACGGTCAAGAACAAGAAGAGCGCCGCGAGCACGATGGTAGCTTTGGGAATCGGGGTCGTCCTCGTCGCCCTCTATATGATCGCGACCCAGGCGGGCTTGTTCAACGCTCTCCCCAAAGTCGACGCTTCCATAGGCTACGGCATGCTCTTCGTGATCGGCCTCCTGACATCGGTCCACTGCGTCGCCATGTGCGGGGGCATCGCCCTTTCGCAGAGCGTCCCCTCGGGCGCGGCCGCCGCAGAAAGGCTCGAGCGCCTCGGCCCCGGACTCCTGTACAACGGGGGTCGCGTGATCTCGTATACCATCGTCGGCGGCATCGTCGGCGCCCTAGGCTCGGTCTTCCGCTTTTCGCCCATCGCTAAAGGCACAATCGCCGCGGCCGCGGGACTTTTCATGGTTGTCCTGGGCTTAAAGATGCTCGGCATCATATCGAAGATCCCCTCGGCTTCGCGTCTCCTGCCCGCAAGCCTCCGGGACTCGATAGGCCGCATCGGCGCCGGCTTTCGGAAGCGCGGACCCTTCGCGGCGCGGACTCCGTTCGCGATAGGCCTCCTCAACGGGCTCATGCCCTGCGGCCCCCTGCAGACAAT
This sequence comes from Spirochaetaceae bacterium, assembly GCA_025355995.1. Taxonomy (GTDB): domain Bacteria; phylum Spirochaetota; class Spirochaetia; order Treponematales; family Rectinemataceae; genus UBA1306. The sequence goes on from JANXYQ010000127.1 coordinate 10,985, forward strand.
GCAGCTCTATGCCCTCGGGACCGGCAGCGCCTTTGCCGGAGCCCTCGCGATGTTCATTTTCTCCGCCGGGACAATGCCTCTCATGCTCGTCTTCGGCTTCGCGGCGGCGCTCCTGCCTCGCAAATTCGTGCCTGTCATGGTCAGGGCGAGCGCCGTCCTCGTCATGTTCCTGGGCGTCGTCACCTTCGCGCGGGCAGCATCCCTCGCCGGTATCCCTTTGCTCGGGGACTCCGTATCGCTCGCGGGCATAGCCCAGCCGAGCCTGCCCGCGGCGGCGCCCGCGGGGATAGTTTCGCCTAACGCGGCCGCGACTGCCCTCGTCGCGACTCTCTCGGGCAATTCTCAGACCGTCACCACGGCCTTTGCATCCAGCCAATACGTTCCCTTCGTAGTCAGGGCCGGGGTTCCCCTTAAATGGATCATCAGAGTGACGCCCGACGATCTCAACGGCTGCAACAATCCCGTCACTGTGCCCGCCTACGGCATATCGAAGACCCTCGTCCCCGGCGACAACCTCGTGGAGTTCACGCCTAAAAAACCGGGAGTCATCGCCTATACCTGCTGGATGGGCATGATCAGGAGTCGGATCACGGTGGTCGCGGATCTCGGCGAAGCCGCCTCTCTGCCCCCCGACCAGGGCAGCGCCTCGAACGCTCCGCTGATCCCAGGCGGCCAGGGCGGGGTCCTCGGGGGATGCTGCTCCGGCGCGAGCAATCCTACCTTTGCCGGCGGCAAGGTGCCTGTGGATACTGTCGGCCTCCCGGTTATCGAGAACGGCGTCCAGGTGATAACCGTCAACGTCAGCGGCACGGGCTATACGCCCGCCGCCCTCGTGCTTCAGAAGGGCATGAAGGCAGTCATCAAGTTCAAGGCCCAGGACCTCACTTCCTGCACGAGCCGGGTGATCTTCCCCGAGTACAACGGCGGCCTCGATCTCGGCAAGGGTCAGCTCGAGACCCCGCCCATCCCCGTCACCGCGGATTTCACCTTCCAATGCTCTATGGGGATGCTCCACGGCTATGTGAAGACAGTCGACGACATCGCGAAGATCGATATGAAAAAGATCAGGGCCGAGATCGGCGCTTACCGCGCCTCTTTGGGCGGCGCCGGTGGCGGTTGCTGCGGACGATAAAAGCGCCGGACGAGGGCGCTTTGGCCGCGCTGACTGATCGCCTGACCTCCCCTTCCGTACCCCCACGCCGCGCGCTTACGGGAGCAGATAGATCACCCGGAGTCCCGAGGAACCAGCCGCCACATACGCATAAGATCCGCTCACCTCCACTATATCGGCGCGCTAGCTTCCCTCGGCGGGAGACGAACGAGCGATGGTCGGCCCCACCGAGTCCGTCGCGTGAAGAAACAGGTCTTTCGTGATCGGGTGCTGGCATGCTGCGAGCGCCAATACCGCCGACGCGATCGCGATAGTCTTGAAAAACGAGGCGACCTTATTCTGAATCATTTGCGTTGCCTTGCTCGCCGGCGAACTGGATGCTCAGCAGGGGGTCTTCCTGCCCGGCGCCGCGGCTGCCGGTCGACTTCTCGTGTTGAAGGTAGTCAAAAGCCTCCGCTTTCCCGGCATCGATCGCGTATGCCTTCTGGAAATGGTCTTTCGCTTCCGCGTATTTCTCCATCTGATACTAGGTGCGGGAGATATCCAGGTAGAGCGTCAGGAGCAGGTCGTTCCCTTTCTGGTGCCCGCCCCTCTCGAGGGTCTCCCGGGCGGCGTCGTAGGTCGCGAACGCGTCGGCGTACTTCTGCTGGAGGAACAGGAGACTCCCCAGGTTGATGCGCGCGTCCGCATAGCCCGCATCGATGCCGAGCGCCTTTCGAAAGTCCCTTCCGCTTTCCCATACTGGAGGAATTTCGCGAGCATGATTCCCGACTTGTTCCAATCCTGCTTTTTCCCGCTCTGCTGCGCGGCGGACAGCTGGTTGCCCGTGACGAGCTCGATCAGCGTGTCCCTGTCCTTGCGGAAGCCGTCCATGATCGCTTCCCTGCGCCCGTAGTGGAGCCCGAGATCGGTCTCCTTCAATCCCACGGGCCGATACCGTTGCCAGGGCTCCTTGGTCGAGTAGAACCTCCGGCTCTCGGGCTTCGCGTCGTAGGCTGTCCGCTCCTCCATGCCTTTCCGCCACGCCTCCATAAAGACCGCCTTGCCTATCAGGGTGATCTCCATCGGCACCCAGATCTCTCCGTCCACGTCCAGGCACATGCCGCGGTCCGGATGGATTGCGGCGTACTTCCTGCTCGGCATTTTTGTGTTTATGGCCGCGAAGATGTGTCCCGGTACGGTGATGAAGCCCGTATCGACGGCCAGCGCCGAGGGTCCTCCGCTGACGGGGATTCAATCCCCGGCTTGATCGCCCGCGCGCCCATAGGCGCCTAGGGGCAGCTCGAGGTCGATCCTGGTCCCCACGATGACCTTCGAGGGCCACTCGACGGGGTTCTTCATGCAGTCGACGAAGACGAGGCGGAAGCGGGGGAAGACCTTGCGGACGGCGACGAGGCCCATGCCGAAGCGCTGATTGCCGAAGCGCTCGCGGTAGGACATGAAGGCGGGAGACATCAGGTCGATGGCCGTGACCGGCTCTTCGAAGGAGTAGGGCAGGCCCGAGGGATCGAAGCCGCCGCCCGCGTCGAGGATCCCTACCTGCAGGGCGTCATCCCTGCACCGGAACTCCACGATGACGTCCTCTTCCGTGTTCCTCTCCTGATGCGCGCGGATGGAATTGGCCACCAACTCGAGGATCGCGAAGGTAATCTGCTCGTCGGCGACGTCCGAGTCCGGGAATTTCAGGTCGGAGAAGGATTTCAGTATCCGCGGGAAGGGAGTCCCCGGCTTTATGAGGAATCTAAGCGCGGATTTCTGCGCGTTGCGGAAGACGATGCTTGGCACAAGCGGATGATACACGAAAACACCCGCTTCGGTAAATACGAATTGGGCCGCTGGCGACGCTCGCGCCCTCAGTCGCGAATGAAGTAAAGAGCGGCCTCGCCCTTCTCCCTGTTGGCCGAGACCAGGACATCGCGATCTGCCTGGCGGAGTACGGCGACATTGCTCGGGCCGACGCCGTTCTCGATGGTCACCGCCTCGAGGACGAGGGGATCGGCGCTGGTCGCGGACAGGTAGAAGAGGTGCTGGCTACCGCGGCGGCGGCCCCCGATGACGGCAGGCTTGCCCCTGAGGGCGGCGATCTCCATGCCGGCTTCATAGTCCGCTCTCCCGGGTACGTGGATGTCCCCTCCGGCGGCCAGACCGGGATAATCAAGCTGGTGCGTGACCTCTCGGGCCCCCTGCCGAGGACCGACGCGGAGCGCCTCCCGGAGATCAACGAGGCCGTCAAGGCGAGAAAGGCAGTTAAGCCGGAGCGCGGGGCCTTCCTCGGCTCATCTCTCGGGAGCTTCTTCCACGGCATGGCCTCCGGCCAATTCGCCAGGATGGACGCTAGCTACGAGCTTTCGGCCGCCTGCGACGGATGCGGCGTCTGCGCGCGGGTCTGCCCGAGGGAGAACGTGGTCCTGGAGAATGGCCGTCCCGCGTGGAAGCACGATTGCGACAACTGCGGCGCCAGCTCGACCTGGTGCCCGAAGCGCGCCATCTCCCAGGGCGGAGGCGTCGCTTCCGGCGGAGGGCATCACGCCCGAGTCGCGTTGGGCGACATGAGGCTCCGCTAAAGAGGGGTTTTGCTCGAGGGGCCTCTCATGTTCCGGATCTGGGCCACGTGGTAGAAATCGTGCGTGAACACCGAGATGAGGCCCTCGGCCCAGGTCATTTCGCCGCCGTCGAAGGAGCGGTCCAGGAACCTCTCGTCCAGGGTTCGGGCCCGGGCCGAGAGGGCGTCGTGGGTGGCCTCCATTCGGGCCAATGCGGCCTGCCACCTGGCCTCGGTGACTCTGTCCTTCGGCACCGGGGGGAAATCCTGGTCGCCTTCCGGAAAGCCGGGGGCCCGGCCTTCCAGGCGAGCGAGGAAGATCTCCTTGTACCGATGGACATGGAGGGCGACCCCCCAGACGGTAAAGCCTTCGAGGGTGTCGGCGTCGACGACCTGATTGGCCGTCTGCGCGGCCAGTTCGTCGCGCAGGCAGCGCCCGTTGAAGCTGTCGCCCTTCCATTCCCGGTCCCAATAGTTTATGAGCCTAGACCATGCGTCCACGACTTCCTCCCGTATCTAGTCTACGTCGGACTCTTCGAGGGCTCTCATCGCGCGATCGCATGGAGCCTGCGAAGGAGGAAGGCTGCGATGAAAACGAGGAGGAGGACCCAGGCTAGAATCCCCGAAACGGTTCTCATCATCCTTCGGTACCGCTCGGGCTTGAACTTGAAGCCCTTGAAGATCGGACGAAATTCGAATTTCATGCTCGGCTCCTCGCGGCTATTGGCATTCCCGGCCACGGTTGGCATACTGGCGCGATGAATAAAAAGCGCGCGCGCTTCGCCAGGTGGCTCGGCTACGTCGGGCACTATTCGCCCTGGATGGCCCTGGCGATCGGCGCCCTCCTCGCCGTCATCCTGATCGACCTGGCCGCGCCGCGGGTCTTCGCCTTCGTCGTCGATGTGCTCCTCGCTCCGGCGAGCCGGGCTTCGGGCAGGGCGAGCCTGCCCCTGCTCGGCCCGATGGGCCTGGGCCGGGCCTTCCTCTGCGTCGGCGCCTTCCTCGTCCTCCTCGTCCTATGCAAGAGCGCCCTCCAATTCTGCAAGACGATGCTCCTGGCCCTCGTCGGGGAGAGGATCCACCTCGAGGTCCGCGGCTCGCTCTTCGAGCACATCCACAGGCTTCCCATATCTTATTTCGACTCGAGCTTCACGGGCAAGATCATGGCGAGGGTGACGACGGACGCCGACGCGCTGTGGGGCCTCCTGTACAACGGCGTCAACGGAGTCGTGGCTCCCCTCCTCTCGCTTAGCCTGATCCTGATCGTGGTGGCGATGACCGCCCCCGCCCTCAGCCTCGTCCTCCTCCTGGTGCTGCCCGTTTTCGCCGTCCTCTATTATTGGGCGCGGACGCGGAACCAAGTCGCCATCCGGCTGCAGAGGGAAACGCTGTCGTCCATCTACGCCCGCTTGCAGGAGCAGATCTCGGGGGTAAGGACGGTGAGGACCTTCGGCATGGCGGGAGAGGAATCGAACCGCTTCATGGACGTTCTGAGGCGGCTCTACGACAACAACATGGCTCTGATGAGGACCTTCGGGACCCTAGGATCGCTGAGCGACCTGATCGTGGGCGTCGGCACCGCCCTGGTGCTCTGCCTCGGGGGCTCCTTCGCCGCGCGAGGGTACATCAGCGTCGGCCAGCTCGTGCAGTTCTACGCCTACGCCGGCATGCTCTTCGTCCCCGTCCAGACCATCGCCAACACCCTCGCCCAGACCTTCTCGCAGGCCGAGGTGGCGCTGGAGCGGATCTTCGAGCTGCTGGACCAGGAGGAGGCCAAGGAGTTCTCGGGCGGCCGGCCCTGCCCGCCGCTGGCCGGCGATATCGAGATCGAGGACCTCGACTTCTCCTACGACGGCGAGACGCCGGTCTTGAGGGACCTGAGCCTGCGCATCCCCGCCCGCAGCGCCGTGGCCATCGTCGGACCCTCCGGAGCCGGCAAGACCTCCCTAGTCAACTTGATCTGCCGCTTCTACGACTTCCAGAAGGGCCGGATCCTCCTGGACGGCATGGACATCACGACGCTCGAGACCGGGAGCTTCCGCTCCCAGGTCGGCTACGTCCCGCAGGAGAGCTTCCTGTTCAGCGGCTCGGTCTTCGAGAATATCCAGTACGCGAAGCCCGGCGCAACGATGGAGGAGGTGCGGGAGGCCGCGAGGATAGCGAACGCCGACGACTTCATCCGCGCCTTCCCCGAGGGCTACGATACGATCCTCGGCGAACGGGGCGTCAAGCTCTCAGGCGGGCAGAAGCAGCGCCTCAATATCGCCCGGGCCCTCCTGCGCAGGCCTCGCATCCTCATCCTCGACGAGCCCACGAGCTCCCTCGACTCGGAGAGCGAGGCGGCCATCATCGACGCGATGGGATCCTCCTTCCGCGGCCTCACCAGCATCGTCATCGCGCACCGGCTCTCGACCGTGATGGCCGCCGACCGCATCTTCGTGCTCGACGGCGGGCGCCTCGCTCAGCAGGGCAGGCACGCCGAGCTGGCCGCGGTCGAGGGCGTATACCGGAATCTCTGCAGCAAGCAGTTCGTCTCGGGCGAGGAGGACCTCCAAGGGGGGAGGGCGCCATGACGGGAAAGGCTTACGTCGGAGCCTGCTCGTGGAAGTATCCTTCGTGGGAAGGGCTCGTCTATTCGAGCCGGGAGCCCGCCAACTATCTCGAGGAATACGCCAGGAAGTACGGTTCAGTCGAGGTCGATCAGTGGTTCTGGTCCCTGGGCAAGTCGGGCGCCGCCCTGCCCCGGCTCGAAACGGTGGCGGAGTACGACGCTTCCAGCCCCCCCGATTTTCGCTTCGTCGTGAAGTGCCCCAACGCGATCACGCTGACCCACTTTTACGGAAGGAAGGGGGAGGCCCTCCGGCCCAACGCCCTCTTCCTCGACGGCGACTTCTTCCTGAGGTTCGTCGACAGCCTGGCCCCCCTGATTCCCAAGATCGGGCTCTTCCTGTTCCAGTTCGAGTACCTCAACAAGGAGAAGATGGCGAGCAAGGCCCGCTTCGAGGGCGCCCTCGAGGCCTTCCTCGACGCCCTCCCCGCCGACCTTCCCTATGCGATCGAGCTGCGCAATCCGCGATGGCTGGACGGCGAATGGTTCGACCTGCTGCGGGGGCGACGGATCGCTCCCGCCCTCCTCCAGGGGTATTGGATGGACGACGTCGCCGCGATCGTAGACCGCTTCGGCGAGAGGCTGGGCGAGAGCCTTTGCATCCGGCTCCACGGCGAGGACCGGGAGGGCATGGAGGAGCGCACGGGCGAGGACTGGAGCAGGATCGTGCGCCCCAAGGACGAGGAAATCGCCAGGATTGTCGGCTCGATCGATCATCGCATCCGGAACGGGAAGAGTGTCTACATAAACGTGAACAACCACTTCGAGGGCTCGGCTCCGCTGACCATCGCGAAGGTCCGAGCCCTCCTCGCCGGGAGCCCTCAAACTTGACCTAGGGATTCCCATGCGCGAAGCTACTACCATGACACCTAATTCCCTCCCGGTGCTCATCATGTGCGGGATATCATGCTACGCCGGGCTGTCCCGGCTCGTGATGTACGTCCTCCGCATGGAAAGCCGTGTAAATCTCTATTTCGCCTTCGTCTGCTTCTCCATCGCCTTCTACGATGCCATGGCCGTCGGTCTCTACAATTGTTCCTCCGTCGAGGCGGGAGTCCTGTGGCAGAGGGGCCAGTTCTTCGCATCGAACTTTATCGGAGGGAGCGCTTTTCTCATGGTCTTCGCGCTCTATGAGAAGAAGTCGGTCGCTTTCAAGATCCTCTATATATGCCTCTTGGCGGCCTTCCTGGCCCTTGGCCTGGCCTTTCCCGGCCTCATCGTGTCCGCGAGCCGCCCCAACGTACGATCCTTCGCCATTTTTGGCGGTCTCGTGACCTATTTCGAGGGCGTTACCGGCATACTATTCAACCTCACCAATGTATTGCTCGTGGTCGGCATGGCCTACATCCTCAGGATCGCCATTTCCGCGGCGAGGAGCCGGAAGAGGGAGGACGCCTACTTCCTCCTCGTAGGGCTGAGTCTCTTTTTCGCCAGCGCCTTCACCGACATCCTGATCGCGAGCAACATCATCCTCTCCCTCTACAGCGCGGAGTATGTCTTCTTCGCCCTCATCCTCATGATGGATCTCGCCGTGCAGAAGCGCTTCGTCTCCCTCTTCCGCGAGGTCGAGGCGCTCAACGTCGGCCTCGAGGCCAGGGTGGAGAGGCGCACGCAGGAGATCACGGGGCTCGTCAGCCAACTCTACTCGAAGAACGCGGAGCTCCAGGACAAGAATGCGGTCCTGGCCGAGCTCGCCGACCGGGACGGCCTCACGAAGCTGCTGAACCACGCCGCCTTCCATAGGCGGCTCGCCGAGGAGTTCAGCGCCTCGAGGCGCCAGCTCTTTTGCCTGTCGCTCGTCATGATCGACATCGACCGGTTCAAGGAGATCAACGATACCTACGGCCATCAGGCCGGCGACAAGGTAATACTCATGGTCGCCGAGGTGCTCATGCACAACTCCAGGGATTACGACCTGAAGTCCAGGCTCGTGGACGATCCGGCCGCGTCCCAGGCGGCCGAGGCCGGGCCCGCCATACGCCTGTACGACGTGTCCGGCCGCTACGGCGGCGACGAATTCGCCCTCCTCCTGCCCTATTGCGGCGCGAAGGACGTGCTGGTCATAGCAGAGAGGGTCAGGGCGAGGATCGAGGCGATCGCGGTCCCCGGCCTCCCCGACCTCCGCGTCGGGGCTAGCCTCGGCTGCGCGGTCTACGACCCGAGGGCGAAGGCGGACTGCCCCGTGGCGGATTTAATGCAGGCGGCCGACCGCGCCCTCTACGAGGCCAAGGCGGCCGGCCGGGGCCGGACCGCGGTCTCCTCGGCCTAGCCCGAGGGCCTGATGGTCGCCCGGATGAACAAGTGGTCGGAGGGCAGGCGATTGCGCTGCTCTCGGTTGATGGGGATCTCGCCCTCGATCACGCCCGCGTCGAGGACTTCGATGTCCTCGGTGCAGAAGATGTAGTCGAGTTGGGCGAAGTTGGCGCGCGGGCCGAAGTAGTAGTGCGTGCGCCGCTGGTCGATCGGGATGCCCACGGTCTCGAGTACGTCGGCGAAGGGGAGTTCGAGTAGGGGGCCGTACTCGAACTGGTGCTCGCCACGGATCAGTATGCCGTTGAAGTCGCCGAGCACGACGCAGTTGCGGGTCCGCACGAGGGAGCACAGGACCTCGACCTCGCGGATGCGCTGCTCGAGGCCCCGATCCTCGCCGTGCTGGGATTTGAGGTGGACGGCGAAGACTTCGAGGTTCCCGCCCCCCTCGCCCAGGTCGAGGCGCAGGAGGTTGCGGGAGAAGGCGCCGGGCATCGCCTTGGCCCGCGCGCCGGGGAAGCGGCCCTTCTTCAGGAGGGCTCCGACGTAGATGCCTCGGCTCGAGTTCTCCTCGTGGATGCGGCAGTCGTAGCGATCGCCCAGATAGATGCGGTTGAAGGCCGTCAGGGTCTCCATGCCGCCCACCTCGCAGAGGCTCACGAGGTCGAAGTCGTATTCGAGGATGGTCGCGGCGATGGCGGCGATCTTCCCTCTTTCCTTGTTGGGATTGAAGATCGAGGCGTTCATTGCGAGGTAGTCCGCCTCGTCGAGGGCCTCGAGCTCGTCGCGCCCGTACTCCTTGTCGAGGAGAAGGTAGAAGTTCTCGGCGTTGAAGGCCGCGACGCTCAAGGGCGAAATCACTCGAGCGATTCGATCGACGAGAGGTACCGCTCCAGAGCGGCCTTGACTTGAGCCTTGAGGGCCCCGAGCTCTTTGTCGTCCCTGACCATGCCGAAGTATTTATACCAGCCGATGACGAGCTGCCCGACGGTCTCGTAGCTGTACCGCGCCTTCGCGCGCTCCTCCGGCGTGATCGAGGCTCGATTCTCGGCCAGGTAGGCGCTCCGTTGGGACAGGAAGCCGATCTGCCCCCTTAGCAGGCTCTTGAAGACGACTCGGTACGCCCTCTTGTGCCCCATGTTGAAGCAGAAGGCCCCGAAGGCGGCGAAGACGATCAGCAGAGAGATATATAGGTTGTTCATTGGCCTCCTTCCCTACATCGGGAATTCCAGGACGATCCTCGTGCCCTCGCCCCTCTCTATCCGTATCGTTCCGGCGAGCTGCTTGGCCAGCAGGGATACTAGCATGAAGCCGAAGCCGCCCGAGCTCTCGAAGTCGATTGACTCGGGTATGCCCGCGCCGTTGTCCTGCACCGCGAGGACGGCGTTGGCGCCCTGCGTCGAGGCGGATACGAAGATCGCGTGGTCGCCCTCTCGCGCGAAGGCGTATTTCATTATGTTGGTCAGGAGCTCGTTCACAAGGATCCCGATCGACTGAAGGCGCTTCGAGTCTATCGAGAAGTCGTCGATGCATTTCTCGATCTTGACATTTTCGCCGTTGGGGAAGTTGCGCACGGCCTGCTCGACGAGGCGATCCAGGTATCGCTCGATCGATTGCTCGCCGGAGACGTCGGGCTGGTACAGCCTGTCGTAGAGGACGAGCATGCTGCGCACCCGGCTCTTCGCGTCCTCCAAGGCCGAAACCACGGCGCTCTCGCCGCTCGCGTCAGCTTGGAGGGACAGGAGGCTGTAAATGGTATTCATGTTGTTCTTGAGGCGGTGGTGAACCTCCCTGAGAATGAGGTCCTTTTCCGCGAGGAGGGCCTTGATCCTCTCCTCGTCGCGCTTGCGCTCGGTGATGTCGAAATGCATGCCCGACATCCTGATGGGCTTTCCCGCCGAGTCCCGCTCCGTGATCTTCCCGTTGTCGAGGATCCAGACCCAGCGGCCGTCCCTGTGGCGCATGCGGAGCTCGATCGAGTGCGAGGCGATCCTGCCGGCGAGGTAGTCCGCGGTGACTTGGTCCGAGCGCGCGAGGTCCTCCGGATGGGTCATGCCGGCGAAGGTCCGGAAGGCGATGGGAGAGACCCCCTCGCGCGCGTAGCCCAGGATTCCCAGCCAACGGTCGTTGACGACCAGCTCGTCCGTGTCCATGCGCCAGTCCCAGAGCCCGGCCCCCGAGCCTTCAATCGCGAAGCCGAGCTGTTCCTCGCGCTCCGCCAGCGCGGCCTCCTTGGCCTTCTCCCGCCTCAGGGACTCGAATAGCCGGAGGGCCGTCTTGATCGAGGCGTCGAGCGCGGCCGCTCCCGAGCCCTTGTCCGCGTAGCCGTAGTGCGCGATCCCATCGGCTTTCCGGGCGGCGGCCTCGTCCTCGTCGGACGTGAGGAAGAGGACAGGCACTTCCCTCGCCGAGACGATCTCGGAGGCGGCCTCGGCCCCATCCAATCCCGGCCCGAGATCGAGGTCCATGAGGACGAGGTCGACGGCCTCCTCGGCCGATCCGGCGAGGGCCACGGCCTCCTTCCCGCTCGCGGCGCGGAGGACGCGATAGCCCCGCGACTCCAGCCGCTCCCTCTCGCCCGACGCGAGGGCCGCGTCGTCCTCGACGAGTAGGATGGTCTTCATGGCGCCAGCCGGTCCGGGAGGATCGCGCGGAAGGTGGTGCCGGCGCCCTCTCCGGAGGAGAATTCGATCCTGCCCCCGAGGTACCTCTCGGTCAGCATCCTCATGCCGTAGGTCCCGAGGCCCCTTCCCCGGCCCTTCGTCGAGAAGGAGCGCTGGAATACCTGCAGCTGGTGCTCCCTCGGGATGAAGGCCGGATTGCGCACCGAGATCCGCGTGCGGCCCCTCTCCGCCTCGAGCTCGAGGAGGACCTCCTCGCCCGGGGCCGAGGCCTCGAGCGCGTTCTTGAGCATGTTGAGTATCACGCGCCGGAGGAGGATGGGATCGGAGAAGGCGAGGGGATTGAGCCTCCCGTCGCGGAGGACGATCCGTTTCCCCCCCGCGTAGTCGGCTATCTCTGCGTGCCGGACGATCTCTCTTGCGAGCTTCCCCAGGTCGAATTCGATGAGCTCGGTCTCGAGGTCGCCGTTCTCCATCGTCAGGATCTCGCGCTGCTGCCTCACCTCGTCTATGAGGCTCTCCATCACCGAGGCCACCCTGGGAAGGTAGTCGTGCTCGCTGGCCATCCCTCCGAACTCGGCGTTGATCAGGAAGAGGCCCGATTGCAGGCTCGAGAGGCCGTTCATCAAGTCGTGGAAGAAGATGCGCTCCAGGATCTCGCGCCGCTTCTTGTCGCTGATGTCGTTCATGGTGACCATGAGGAAATTCCCGGGCGTTCCGCCTATGGGAACCGCGGTAACGAGGAGGTCCAGGGAGTCCGATTTCCCGTCCCGCCTCAACGTTATGCGGCACTCGCTTTCGACCCTTGCCCGGGTGCGGATCGCCTCGACTATCGTATTGACCGCGCCGCAGACCCGGCAGGCCTCGCTCGTGCCGCAGCCGCCCGTAGTCTCGAAGGCGTGTACGCAGCCGAGGAGCTCGCCGGGGCGCGAGCCGACCGCCTCCGAGGGCTTCAGGCCGAGGGCCGAGAGGGCGGCGGCGTTGGCGAACAGCACCTGCCTGCGCCCGTTCACGATGAGGGACATGGTCGGCATCAGGTCGAGTATGGCGTCGTAGGGGACGCTCGCCTTCAATGCGTCGAAGGTCCTCCGGACGTCGTCGGCCGTATCGCGCTCCGCGGGGGCGAAAAGAGTCTCCATCCGGCAAGGATAGTACGCTCGCGGAAAAGTATCAACGTCATGCCTCGAAGAGCTTGCGGATCTGCTTCGCGTAGATCGCGTTGATCGCGTGCCGCTTTATCTCCTGCTTGGCCGAGAGCTCCTTGCCGAGCTCGAAGCCCTGGCTCAGCAGGGCGAAGCGGAAGACGCGCTCGAAGCTCTTGAAGCCGTTGCGCGCGCTCACGAGCTCGCGGATCTCGGTGTCGATCAGCTCGAGGACCTCCGCCTGGAGCAGCAGGTCCTCGTAGTCGAGGATCGGCACACGGTTCTCCATCGCCCAGGCGCTCACCGCATCCTTGTCGGGCACGATGAGGGCGGTCAGGTACTTCTGGTCCTGGCCCAGGACGACGGCCGCCTGGACGTACTGGCTCTCGCAGAGCTTCTGCTCGATGGGCGTCGGCTCGACGTTCTCCCCGCCCAAGAGGACGATGGTGTCCTTGGCCCGGCCGGTGATCTTGATCTCGCCGCGGCGGGTCAGCATGCCGAGGTCTCCCGTGTCGAGCCAGAGCTCGGGCGTGAGCACCTTCGCGGTCAGCTCGGGCTTCTTGTAGTAGCCCCTCATCACCTGGGGACCCCTGACCATGATCAGGCCCTTGCGCCCGGCGCCCAGGGCGGCGCCCCTCTCGTCGGCGATCCTCACCTCGGTGCCCTCGAGGGCGGGGCCGACGGTGCCGGTCACGGGCTTGCGCTGCAGCCTGCAGGAAATGGCGGGAGCCGTCTCGGTGAGGCCGTAGGCCTCGAGGATGAGTATGCCGATGGCGCCGAAGAAGCGGTCCACCGACGGCGGCAGGGCGCCGCCACCCGACACGCCCGCGATGAACCGGCCACCCAGCTTCTGCTTGATCTTGCCGAATACGAGGAGGTTTCCGAGGGCGTAGAAGGGCGAGAGGAGGACGAAGGGAAGCAGGGAGGCGAGGGCCTCGAGGATCCTCGGGCGGCCCTTGAAATCGGGACTGCGGCCGAGCAGGTGGTTGCGGAAGTAGGCGAAGGACTCCCCGACCCCGACGAAGAAGGTGAAGAGGATTTTCTTGGCGCCCCCCTGGGAGTTGATGCTTCGGTAGACTCCGTCCTTGACCGATTCCCAGATCCGCGGCACCGAGGCCATCCACTGGGGCCGTATGGCCTGCATGTCGGCGAGCATGATCGCGCCGACGGGCTTGGAGTAGGCGATCGCGGCCGCCGAGACGAGGATGACGTACTGGAGGATGCGCTCGAAGGAGTGCCACACGGGGAGGACGGAGAGCCAGATGTCGCCTGGTGAGATGGTGAGGATCTTCGGCAGCTGCTCGGTCTGGTAGAGGAAGTTGCCGTGGGTGAGCATCACGCCCTTGGGCTCCCCCGTCGTCCCGGAGGTGTAGATCAGGGTCGCGATGTCGTCGCGCCTTCCCTTGGCGGCCTCGTCCAGGTACTCTGCGGGCAGGCGCGCGAGGCGGGCGGCGCCGAGGGCCGCCACCTCGGCGAAGGTCCTCAGGCTCAGCCCCGCGGCCTCGGCGGCGGCCTTATCGGCGGCCCCCGGCGGGTCGAGGAGGACCACCGACTCGAGGAAGGGGAGGCCAGCCTTGTTGGCGATTATCTTGCGCAACTGCTTGTCGTTCTCGAGGATCGAGACGCTGCACTCGCTGAAGTCGAGAATGTATCGGATCTCCTGCTCGGTGGCGTCGCAGCCCCGCGGCACGTCAGCGGCGCCGAGGCCGAGGAGGGCCAGGTCGACGATCATCCACTCGCGCCGGTTGTCGGCGATGAGGCCGACGTGGTCTCCGCGCTCGACTCCGAGCTCCTTGAGTCCGGCCGCGAAGCCCTTTATGTCCTCGAGCAGCTCGGAATAGCTGATCGGCTTGAACTCGGCCCCTGCCTTCGAGAATTGGGCGGTCAAGTCGGGGTAGGCCTTGGCGGTCTCGAGGAACATTAGGGGGATCGTGTTTGGCATGGCGTGCCTCCGGTAAGTTGTTTACATATTAACAGATTATGTCAAAGTATGCAAATCCTATTCTCGATCGGGTCGAAGCGCTACAATCCGCTGCATGCACCCACAGCTCGGCTTCCTAGGTTTCGCCCTCCTCATCCTCGCCGGAGGGGCAGCCGGCTTCGTCGACAGCATCGCGGGCGGAGGCGGCATGATCACCCTGCCCGCCCTCCTCGCGGCGGGACTGCCGCCTCATTTCGCCCTCGGCACCAACAAGCTTCAGTCGACCTTCGGCAGCCTGACCGCCTCGCTGCGCTACCGCGCCGCCGGCATCGTCCGCTTCCGCGACATGGTTCCTGGCATCGCCGCCACCGCCCTAGGCGCGGGCCTCGGGGCCTTGGCGGTGGGCGCCGTCGATTCGGGCCTCCTTCGCTTCCTCATACCCGCCCTTCTCCTGGCCATCCTCGTCTTCCTCGCCCTCAAGCCGCGCTTCGGCCTCGACGCTAAGGAGGCCAAGGTCGGCTGGGTTCCCTTCTGGATAATCGCGGGGCTCGTTCTGGGCTTCTACGACGGCTTCTTCGGGCCGGGCACGGGAACCTTCTGGGCCATGGCCCTCGTCGCCTTCGCGGGGCTCGACCTTCGGGGCGCCACGGCCCACACGAAGGTCGCCAACTTCACGAGCAACCTCGTGTCCCTCGGCGTCTTCGTCGCGTCGGGCAGCGTGCTCGCTCCCCTCGGGATAGCGATGGGCCTCGCCCAGGCAGGGGGAGCCTGGGTGGGCAGCCGCGTGGCGCTGAAGCGGGGGGCCGGATTCATCCGCGGCCTCCTCCTGGCCGTGACCGGCGCGATGATCGTCTACATCGTCCTGCGCTACTGGCTTCGCTAGGGCCAGCGCAGCCCCCGCTCCCTGCCCGCCCTGCGGTAGGCTCCGAAGGATTCGGCTATCCGCTCGTAGCTCGGAGTGCGCCTCTCGATCGCCGCTATCTTGTCCCGGGCGTCCGGAGCCCAGGGGCTGTCGGGGAACTCGCTCGCGACGAGGCTGAAAAAATAATAGGCCCGGGGGAAGAGCCGGATGAGCTCCCGCACCCTCGCCCTCAGCTCCTCGTCCTTCGCCTCGTCGATCGAGTACCAGGCGCTGGGATGGATGGCCATGAAGCAGTCCATGCCCTTCCTGTAGAGGGCGTAGGCGGGGTCGCCGCGGGCGGCCTCGGGCGGGGCCGCTGGAGGGGATTCCGGTAGGGCCGATAGCGTGGAAAGGACCCGACCATAGGCTTGATTCAGCGCCGCGAAGCGGAGGTGCCGCTCAATGGGATCCTCTCCCGGCCGCGAGGGCGCAAGATCGGGGTGAAGCTCCTTGGCCCTCGCTCGGAAGGCCTTCTTCACCAGGCCCCGATCCCTGGTGGGCGGGATGCCTAGCAAGCCGAAGTCGTCCATGGTTCAATTATAGCACCCCTGCAGCCTTGACCGCTCCGCCGCTCGGGGGCTACCCTGCTTCCCGCCTATGCGCGACGACATCGCCACCCTGTTCGATAGCCTGGCCGATCGCTGGGACGAGCTCGCCGTCCATCCGCGCGAGAGGCTCGACCGCATCCTGGGCCTCCTGGGCGACATAGAGGGCGCCTCCGTCCTCGATGTCGGGAGCGGGACGGGCGTGCTCCTCGGGCCGCTGCTCGCGCTTATTGGCCCCGGCGGCCGCGTCCTCGCGCTCGACATATCCCCGCGGATGATCGCCCTCGCGCGGGGGAAGCGCGCGGACGCCAGGCTCGATTTCGCGGTGGCCGACTTCCTCGCCTGGGAGCCGCCCCGCCCCTTCGACCTGCTGGTCGCCTATTCCTGCTATCCGCACTTCCTGGACCAGGAGGCCTTCTGGGCGGCGGCGGCCAGGTGCCTGAAGCCCGGCGGCCGCGCCCTCGTCGCCCATATCGAGGGTAGGGACGCCATCAACGCGATGCACGGCGAGGCCGGCCGCGCCGTCTCGCGCCCGCTCCCCTCGATCGGGGAGCTGGCCCGCATGGCCGCCGGCAGGGGCTTTGCGGCTCTCGCCCAGGAAGACAGCGAGGATAGTTATTATTTGTTAGCTGATCGCCTCCGAGGCTGATAGGGGAGGATTTTATGAAGATCCTAGGGATCAACGGCAGCCCGCGAAAGGGCGGCATTACGGACGCGATCCTCAAGATGGCCTTCGAGCCCCTCGAGGCGGCCGGCGTCGAGACGGAGATCGTTCGGATCGGCGGGGGCAACATCCGCGCCTGCACGGCCTCATGGGAAGGAAACCCTAGGACGCTCCCGATGCGCGGCATCCTCGACCGCCGGAGGCCGAGCCTGCGGCGACGGCCTTGCCTTCGGCCGACGCCTTCGCGGATAATGCCGCAAGGATAGGGGAGGCACATGATTAAATCCGAATACGACGAGATCATCGAATTGAGCGCCAAGCACTTCTCGGACCAGATGGAGCTCGACGGTTGGCTGGGCGCCCAGATGGAGAAGCTCGGATTCGACCTGTCGGAGATATCCGGGAGCGTAGTCCACGAAATATTCCTGAAAACCCTGATCAAGCTCAAGGACGAGAACGAGGAAGAGTTGGAGCTCGAAGAGGACGAGGAGTACGAGGACGACGACGAGGACGAAGAGGAGTTCGACGAGGGCGAGGACGAGGACGATTAGCCGCGACACGCCCGAGCTTTGATGTCATGCATATAGATGCGCGCTTTCGCGCATGACTATTCTACGCCCGCAAGCCGCGCAGGCGGCTTATAATTTCCTCGGGCTCCCGCGCTAAAACGCGCGGGCTCGAGGGGGAAACATGGGCGCACCGGACTATGTCAGGCACGAGGCTCTCGCGAAGTGGGTCGAGGCGATCGCGGCGCTCTGCAAGCCGGAGCGCGTCGCTTGGTGCGACGGCTCCGAGGAGGAGAACGCGGAGATCTGCCGCGGCCTCGTAGAGTCGGGCGCCTTCATCCGCCTCGACCCCGATAAGCGGCCGAACAGCTTCCTCGCGCGCTCGGATCCCCGCGATGTCGCGCGGGTCGAGGACCGTACCTTCATCTGCTGCCGCCGCAAGGTGGAGGCGGGACCGACCAACAACTGGATGGAGCCCAAGGAGATGAAGGCCATCCTGAACGGCCTCTTCGACGGCTGCATGCGCGGCCGCGTCATGTACGTAGTCCCCTTCTGCATGGGGCCGCTGGGCTCGCCCTTCTCCCACGTCGGCATCGAGGTCACGGACTCGGCCTACGTGGTCGCCAACATGCGCATCATGACTCGGATGGGCAGGCCGGTGATCGAGATGCTCGGCGCCGACGGCGAATTCGTCCCTTGCGTTCACTCGGTGGGCGCCCCCTTGGCGGAGGGGCACGCTGACGTGGCCTGGCCCTGCAACCCGGAGAACAGGTACATCGCGCACTTCCCCGAGGAGAGGGCCATCTGGTCCTTCGGCTCGGGCTACGGCGGGAACGCGCTGCTCGGCAAGAAGTGCTTCGCGCTGCGCATAGCGTCGGTGATCGCGCGGGAGCAGGGCTGGCTCGCGGAGCACATGCTCATCCTCGGCGTCGAGTCGCCCGAGGGAGAGAAGACTTATGTCGCGGCGGCCTTCCCCAGCGCCTGCGGCAAGACCAACTTCGCGATGCTGATCCCGCCCAAGGCCGTCGAGGGCTGGAAGGTGACCACCGTCGGCGACGACATAGCCTGGATCAAGCCCGACCCCGAGGGCCAGGTGAGGGCGATCAACCCGGAAGCCGGCTACTTCGGCGTGGCTCCCGGTACCTCGGAGAAGTCCAATCCCAACGCGATGGCGACCATCGGGGCTAACTCGATCTTCACGAACGTGGCGCTCGCGCCCGACGGGGACGTCTGGTGGGAGGGCATGACCGACTCCCCTCCGGAGGGGCTGATCGACTGGAGGGGCGAGGCCTGGAGCCCCGGCGCCGGGAAGACCGCCGCGCACCCGAACGCCCGCTTCACCGCCCCCGCGAGCCAATGTCCCTGCATCGACCCCGAGTGGCAGAATCCGGAGGGCGTGCCCATCAAGGCCTTCGTCTTCGGCGGGCGCAGGAGCGCGGTCTACCCCTTGGTCTACCAGTCCTTCAACTGGATCTACGGCGTCTACCTCGCGGCGACCCTCGGCTCGGAGACGACCGCCGCCTCCACGAGCGCGGTCGGGCAGGTCAGGCGCGATCCCTTCGCGATGCTGCCTTTCTGCGGCTACCACATGGCGGCCTACTTCAGCAACTGGCTGCGCTTCGGCCGCATGATCAACAATCCCCCGCGCATCTTCGGCGTCAATTGGTTCCGCAAGGACAAGGAAGGGAAATACCTCTGGCCGGGCTTCGGCGAGAACATCCGCGTGCTCAAGTGGATAGTCGAGCGCGCGAACAACCACGCCAAGGGGGTCGAGAGCCCCCTCGGCTGGATGCCGCGCTACGAGGACCTCTGCTGGAAGGGTCTCGAGGGCTTCACGAGGGAGAAATTCGGCGAGCTGATGGCGGTCGACCGCGACCAATGGGTGGGCGAGCTCCTCGCCCACGAGGAGCTCTTCATGAAGCTCTACGACCGCCTGCCCAAGGAGCTCATCTTCATCCGCGAGCTGACCCTCTCCAGCCTCTGGCGCTCGCCGGAGCATTGGGAGTTCAGCCGGCTCCCTGCGGGCGAGCCGGACGACTAGTCGAGGATCGCGGTGCAGCCGTCCTTGCGCGGAGGCGCCGCGGGCGCGGGACCGGCGGCGTAGCCCAGGGCTATGGAGCCGAAGATCGCGTGGCTCTCGGGTATGCCGAGCTCGGCGCGGAGGGCCGTCGTCTCGGGACCCGAGGCGATGCGGGCGGGCGCGTGTACCCAGCAGCTCCCGATGCCGAGCGAGGCCGCCGCCAGCATCATGTTCTGCAGGCCCAGGGCGCAGTCGGGGGCGGAGGTCGGGCCGTCCGCCTCGCCCGAGGCGATCACAACCACGGGGGCGCCGTAGAAAAGGTCCGATTTCGGATCGGCGGCGATGGCCTTGAAGCGCTCGATCTTGGAATCCCGCAGCGAATCCCTGATGAGGCCGTTGAGGCGGTCGATGTGCGCCCTCCGCGTAAGTGCCGTGAAGCGCCAGACTTGGGCGTTCATCCCGCTGGGCGCCCAGACCGCGGCGTCGAGGATGGCCTCGAGCTCGCTCCGGGGAAGGGCGTCGCTCTTGAAGGAGCGCACGCTCCTGCGGGATTTGATGGCTTCGATGATCTTGTTCATAGATAAAAAAATACCCGGTCGCGGCTCGAGAGTCTATAGGTATCTTTTACGGGGAGCCCAGAATGAAACGATTCCTCGCAGGCTTGATCCTCTCCGCCGCTTTCCTGTCGCCGGGGGCCTCGGCCCAGGGCTCGGCTCTCGGCTTCCTGAACGGGATACTGGGGGAGGCGGAGGGCGGGGAGGCGAGGAGCTCCGAGCGCCTGTCGGGAGGCGTCATGCTCCTCGCCGACGATCCCGCGAGCTACGCCATCTACGATTCGATGCAGGCGCAGGTGCTCTCCCTCGGGGCGGAGATGGGGAACGGCGACGACCTGCTGTCCTACTACCGCCTCGTGGACTCGATCCTCGGGAACCTCGTCGACATCGAGCAGCGCATTCGCGAGCTCCTCGCCCAGAGGGCCGGGGGGATACTCGACGACTCCGACAAGGAGGCGATAGACTCCGAGATAGGGCAGCTCTATGACGAGGTCGCCTATACGCTCGCGAACGCCGAGTTCAACCAGAAGAGACTCTTCCTCCCGACGGACGCGGGGATGTCCGGGCTCTTCGGGTCGGCGAAGTTCTACGACCAGGCTTCGGTCGACCGGTCCCTGGAAGACCTCATCGCGCTGCGCTCGGGGGCGGGCGCGAAGGTCGAGGCCCTCGGGTTCGCGGTCTCGGGCCAGGGGATCGAGGCCGAGAACGAGACCGCGGCCCTGAGCCAGGGCGACACTGATTTCGCGAGGGAGCTGGCGGCGCTCCAGCGGAGCCACATCCTCGCCCTCGCCGATATCCTGATGCTCAAGCGTTCGGCGCCGCCCCTAAGATAGTGTCCTTATCGACTCGGCGCGTTTCTTCTTCCCGGCGCGCGCGGTTAAGCCTTCGCCTCCTGCATGAAGCCGAGCTCGAGTCCGTTCGGGTCGCGTGCGCCAAGGAGTCTGACGCCGTTGGGCATCCTCGTCGGGCCGTGGAGTATGGCCACTCCCTCGGCCTTGAGCATGCTCGCGGTCGCCTCTATGTCCTCGACGCGGAAGCCGAGGGAGAGGCCCTGGCCCGAGTAGGCGGCTTCCCCGGCCGCCTGGATGAACTCGACTTGGCCGCCCGCGCCGTCGCTCAGGAACGCGATCTCCATGCCGGGCCTCGGCGAGAGGCGCCGAGCCACCGCGAATCCGAGTACCTTCTCCCAGAACGCTATCGATCCCGCGATGTCCCCCGTCCGCACCGTCACGAATTCCATTTTCATGTCCTGCCTCCGTACTGCGCGATACTACGCGACTTTCGCTCCCTTGTCCCCGCCTCTCCGCCATGGTAGCCTGGGGCAGAGACGAAGGGACGTAAAAATGGCCGATATTCATGATTCGCGCCGCGAGGCGATAGCCTCGCGGCTTACCTTCAGCGCCGAGGTCAGGAGCACGACCGCCACCATAAATCGGCTCTGCTCCAAGCCCTTCGACAGGATGCACTTCTTCTTCGACGGCCACGTCAGCGGCATCAAGAACCTCGTATACGACAAGGCCATCGACATGGCCCTCCTCTACGGCGCCATCTGCTCCGCGAACGGGGCGGACAGGCTCGTCGCCCTCGCCAGGCTGCGCGACGAGGCCTACAACTTCCAGGGACTCGAGATGCCGTACAACACGAGGCGCATCCTGATAGCCCTGATGAAGGAGACGGTGAAGGCCAAGGGCGAGCTCGCGCTCCAGCATCGCTACATGGCCGCCTTCGGCCAGGCCCTCTCGGGCAGGGCCTACGTCGTCAGGAGCATGCTCGACGAGCTGGGCCTGGCCGAGGTCCCCGAGGCCGCCGCCTCGAGGGGCGACGGCTGGGACGACCACGTGTACGACAACGCGGGCCCGGGGAGGAAGACGCCGGCCCAGCTCGTCCTCGACGCCTATATAAAGGGCCTCTCGCGCCTCACGATAGTCTACGAGGACCTCCTCGAGACGGCAGCCCTCGAGGAGGCGATCGAGGCCGGGCGCATCATGGGCATCGGAGTCACGATCGGGATCGAGTGCCTCGCCCAGACCCGGGCGAAGCGGCGCTTCTACCACGTCCTCCTCCTCTGCGGCTGCGGGACGGTTACGGAGCTGGCGGCCCTCCTCGACGCGCCATCGGTGAAGGGCCTGCTCAAGCTGGTCCACGGCAACTACGCGGAGTACGACAGGCTCTACGCCGAGCTCATCCACCAGTTCAACAAGAAGTCCCTCCCGATCATCAACGAGGGTTTCGACGGGACTCCGGGCGAGATGAAGAAGCTCTCGGTCGAGGGGCTGCGGGCCCAGGCCAAGGGCAAGTACCTCTTCCACTCCCACCTGGGCCAGCTCCTCCACCGCCGCCTCGCCAAGCTGCGCGAGGCGAGGGCAGCCGTCCGACCCGGCGACGGGGGCATCGATCGGCTCAAGGCCGCCGAACTCCGCAAGCGCTTCTTCGACCCGCTGTACAAGGACATCCTCGCCGATGGCGAGTTCGTGAAGGCCGACAAGCTCTACGCCGCGGTCGCCGGCGTAGAGGCTGAGCTGGGCGAGAGGCGCGTCCTCGTCTCCTACGTGCGGCCCCTCGACGACGAGCTCGAGGTCTGCGTGAGACAGCTCCTGGGGAACGCCGCGGACATCGACGCGATAGAGCTGTGGAGCAATCGCGCGAGGCAGGCCGGCTACGCCGAGGACGCGCGCTTCCTCGAGGCCCTGCGGCGCGCCTTGAATCGCGGGGACGCCGCTGCGACCGCCGCCCTCGCCGCGGGGCGAGGCGTCGCGGGCATCGAGGACGGGCTTTTCGCCGCCGCCGCGGCGCGCTACTCCTCGCGGCCCCTCCTCGGGCGCATAGGCAGCCACTCCGACGGCTACAGCTTCATGGCGCCGGGCATGGGCTTCGTGCCCCGCGACGAGCTGCGCAATTGGCGAGCGGTGCTGTGGACGAACAAGTCCTCGCCCCTGCCCGTCGCCCTGCCGGGGAAGGGCGGGCGCGGGGACCGAGCCATCATCCCCCTCGGCAAGGACCGGGGGGCGGCGCGCAGGCCCGAGGCCATCACCAAGCCGCTCTCGCTGATCGGGCGCTGGAGGGACCTCAACTCCGGCATCCGGGACGTCGCGCGCATGGTCGGCGGCGCCGCGTTGGCTCTCCTCACGGCGCAACTGCTCTCCATCCTCTCGGGCTTCCCTCCCTCCGTAGGTCTCTTCCTGATCGGCGCCTGGTTCGCGATCACCTATACTCGCAACTTCATCGTGGACGAGATCGCGAGGCACGGCCTGCACATCGCGCGCTGGCGCCTCGCCTCCTTCGACGCGCCCAACGCGGCCAACTCGATCTTTTTCACCTTCATGTCCATACCGCTGCTCCGCTTCGTAGAGCAGCTCCTCGACCGCTTCGTCTTCAACGGCGTTGCGGTTTCGCTTGGATTGAGCGACCTCGCCTTCAGGCTGATCCGCTTCGTTCCCCTGGCCATCGTCAACGGGACTTACATCTACAGCCACAACAGCCTCCGGGGCTTCACCAAGAGCGTGAAGCGGGCCAACTTCCTGCGCTCCGCGCTGGCCTTCCCCCTCGCGATCGGCCTTTCCTACCTGAACCCCTGGGGCGCCCTTATCCCCGGCGCCCTCATCAACAAGCTTGCCTCCGACATCATCGGGGGCTTCACCGAGGCGACCTTCAAGATCATGAAGGAGACCAGGAGGGCGCGGCAGATGTACGAGGCCCTCCTGCCCCTCCTCGCGACCGACGCGGAGGGCGGCCGCGAGAAGTACGTCCAGCGCCTGGCCATACTCGACGTACTCTACGTCTGGGGGAACAGCGCGCGGGGCAAGGAAGCCCTCAAGAAGGCCATCGCCTCCTCGAAGAGGCCCGAGGCCATATGGGACGCCCTGGAGACGCCGGTGCACAAGTACGAGTCCTTCGTGAAGCTGATCACCGGCAAGACGGCCTGGCGCAAGCCCCAGAAGATCAAGCTGGAATTCCTGCGGCTCGCCGCGGCCTTCAGCTACTGGCTCGAGCGGAACAGGCCGGCTTCCTCCCGTGGCTAGGCTCGAGAGGTCCTGGGGCGGCCGCGACGCCTTCATCTACGCCTTCTTCTCCGTCAACCTCGTCACCCTCGGCCTGTACATCATCAGCCAGGCCTGGCACTTCCAGGGCGGCATGATCCCGGCGCTCCTGGTCGGCGCCCTCCTCGTGCTCACCGAGATCGTCGTCTACGCGGGCTTCATCACGGTGATGCCCGAGGCGGGCGGCGACTATGTCTGGCAGAGCCGAGTCCTGGGAGGGGCGGTGGGCTTCATCCTCGCCATCACGGGCTGGTGCTTCATCCTCTGGCTCTGGACGCCCCTCTACGCCGACATGCTGAGGCAGATCGTCCTCGTGCCCCTGGCCGCGGTCCTCGGCTTCGGGAAGCTGGCCCTCGCGATGGGGGCGAGCCAGGCCGCGTGGTTCGGCTGCTGCGTAGTCACCTGCTTCTTCATCTTCGTCGTCGTGGCCCTCGGCATGGGGACCTACGCGAAGGTCCAGCGCTTCTGCTTCTGGCTGGGCACCTCCGCCCTCCTCGTCGTGATCGGCATCCTCCTCGCCGGGGGCGGCGCCGCTCGTTTCGCGGACCGCTTCGACGCGGGCGCCCTGGAGCTCTTCGGCCTGCGCGGCGCCTACGCCGCCGTCGACGCGGCGGGCGCGGCGGCCCAAGCGGCCGCGGGATCGGCCACGCCGCTCTGGGGCGGGAGCCTCGGTCAGGTCCTCCTCCTCCTCCCCTTCCTCGCCTTCTTCAACCTCTGGCCCAACTGTGGCGCCAGCCTCTCGGGCGAGGTGCGGGGCGCCCACGACTTCCGCCGCAACCTCCTCGTGATGGGCGCCGCCCTCCTATCGGCGACCGCCCTCGCCGCGCTCGCGCTCCTCGCGATAGACCGCTCGATGGGCTGGGGCTTCTACATGCGCGCGAATGCGGCCTATTGGACCGGCCGCCTCCATCCAGAGGCCGCGAACGCCCTGCCTTTCTGGCCCTACCCCGTCCTCCTCGCCGCGATGACCCTCTCCTCGCCCCTGGCGCGCGCGATCGTCGTGCTCGCGATGTCGGCCTGGTTCTTCGGTTGGGCGGGCACTATCTACCTTTCGAGCACGCGCATACTCTTCTCCGCCGCCTTCGACAAGCTCCTCCCCGGGCACATAGGGGACCTCGACCTGCGCACGAAGTCCCCCGTGAAGGCCCTCCTGTACATGGTCGTCCCCGGCCTCGCGGTCTCGGCCCTGTACGTGTGGAACGTCTTCGGCTTCGCGAGCCTCACCCTCGTGTCGACCCTCGTGATAGCGGTAACCTATCTGGGCACCGGGGTCGCGGCGGTGATGCTCCCCTTCGCGAAGAGGGAGCTGTATCGCGCATCGCCCCTCGCGCGTTTCCGGATAGGGCGGATCCCCCTAATCTCGGCCTTCGGCCTGGCCTTCTGCGCCTTCCTCGGCTACCTGCTATACGAGTGGATGATAGATCCGGGCGATCTCTACGGGATAAGCCTGCGCAACGCCACCTCCGTCGTTTTCATGCTCGTCGTGTACGCGGTCGCCGGCGCCTTGTACGCCATACTGTACGCGAGGCGACGGCGCGCGGGATTGGGCATGGAGGAAGTATTCGACGAGGCCGATGGCGGCGGTCCTTCGATGCCGGGAGGCCGAGCGTGAAGCCTGCGGTCATCCGTGAGCGCCGCGCCGTCACCGAGCGGGAGCGCGAGGAATACGACCGGTTCGGTCCCTGGACCTACCAGGTACGGAGCGCGGCGGCGATGCCCCCGCGCTTCGACGCCTATTACGAGGAGCTCGAGGGATCGGTACTGGTGCTCAAGCTGCCGAGGGGGGTCGAGCGAAGGGACGCCAATCCCGGCGACGACCTGTACGAGGCGATCCTCGCGGTCGGCAGCGCGGGCGTGACTTTCCTGCGGCTTACGCGCGGCGAGGTCCTTCGCTGGGACGCGTGCTTCGCGGAGGTAGCCGCTGTCAGGCTGTCGCAGGAGCTCCTGAGCGGGGAGCTGCGCATCGATCTGAGCGGGGGCGGGGTGATCTCGGTGACCTTCAATACGGTTTCCGCGGAGGCCTTCGACGATTTCGCCCTTGCGGTTCGGCGGGGTCGCGTCGCGGCGGCAGGCGCTGCGGATAGCCGCCGCTTCTCGTCCGTCGAGCTCGGTCCCGAACCGACGGACGAGGACATGCTCTTCGCGAACCTCCTCCGCGGCCTGCGAAGGCGCGAGGCCAGGCTAGGCCTGCTGGCCTATCAGCCATCCCGCGCTCTGGCGAGCGAGAGGGGAGGAGGAAAGCGGGGACCCCTCAGCCTTGCCGCGCGGCTCCTGCCCTGGCGCCTGGACGGCTGCCTCCTCGCGGCCACTCCCTCCGAGCTCGTTATCCTCGTGCGAGGGATCGTCGCGAACGGAGCCCGGCTGCGGGCCCTGCGCATCTCCTCGGACGGCCCCGATCTCGAGCTGCTCTTCGAGGAGGTTCCCTCGGGTGCCCTAGCCGCCCTCCCGGGCCCGTGATCACTCCATCGGCACCATGGTGTCGACCATTTCGAGGATGGCGTCGTACAGCGTCTTGCTCTTCAGGCTGGGAACCATGAAGGCGAAGAAGAAGGTCCTCTTCTTCACGTCCGAGTTGACGAGGAGTCCGAAGAAACCGTCGTGAGCGACGCCCTTACCGTCCTTGTAGGTTCCCTTGCCGTAGGCGAAGTCGAGGCCGTTGTCGGAATGCGTGTCGATGAAGACGAAGTTCTTGACGCCGTTCTGGGTAGCGGCCTTCGCGACGTTCTTCTCGCTGAGGTCCTTCGCGGCGTAAACGGTGTCGTATTTGTCCAACATCACCGTGAGCGCCTCCGAGGCGGAGTACGCGATCCACGTACCGGTATCGATGGTCGCCTGGGTGTCGTCGGGAAGGTAGAGGCCGACCTTGGCGGCGTCGCAGACTTGGCTCGGGTCATCGCCGCTTTGGGCAGCGGCAAAAGAGAAAATAGTAAGGGCAAGGGCCATCGTAAGCGCGACTCGTTTCATGTTTCCTCCAGCCGCTAAGTATTGAGTAAAAGACTCAGGATTCCTAGGGGAAGCCGATGAATATTCTCGAAAATCCAGGCCGAGCGGGAGAAGCCTTTCACTGAGGACCGGGATGGCCGGATCCGGCTATTTGTCCTCTTCGGCCGCCGCGATTACCGGTGCGGCCTCGGGCTTGGATACGCCGATCGCCTCGCTCGGGACGAGGAGCCGAAGCCTGGCGCCGATGGCGGGCAGCGTCAGTTCGGGGTCGTTGAAGCCGTCCATGGAGACCTTGTGCCCTCCGATGGACAGGACGAGGCGCACTATGGAACCGAGCAGCTTGACGTTGATCACCTCGCCCTCGAGGACGTTCGAATCCGCGAGCTCTCCTTCCCCGAGGCCGCCGGCGAGCTGCGAGATCGCCTCGGGCCTGATGCTCACGCACAGCTCGGCGCCCGGCTTGGCGTCGTAGGCAAGGCGCGCGCGGATTACCTGGCCGTCTATCGCGAGGGTTCCGGCGGCGGGGTCGATCGCGACGGCGGGAATGACGTTGAGCGTGCCGATGAAGGAGGCCACGTAGGGCGTGGCGGGCCGGTTGTAGATATCGAAAGGCGCGCCTATCTGCTCGATGAGGCCGTCCTTCATCACGGCGACGCGGTCCGAGATGGAGAGGGCCTCTTCCTGGTCGTGGGTTACGTAGATCGTCGTGATGCCGAGCTTGCGCTGGATGTCGCGGATGTCGTCGCGCAGCTTGACGCGGATCTTCGCGTCGAGGGCCGAGAGGGGCTCGTCGAGGAGGAGGGCGCGGGGCTCTATGGCGATGGCGCGGGCGAGGGCTACCCGTTGCTGTTGCCCGCCGGAGAGCTGGTGGGGGTAGCGGGAGCCGAATTCGGACATTCGGATGAGGTCGAGCATCTCCTCGACTCGGTCCGCGATTTTCTTCCCCGTCCTGCTCGCGCTCCCGCGCGCGGTTCCGCCCGCGGGAGCGCGAGCGATCTTGAGGCCGAAGGCGATGTTCCTCCTCACCGTCATGTTGGGGAAGAGGGCGTAGTTCTGGAAGACCATGCCGAGGTTGCGCCTGCTGGGCCTTACATCGCCCACGTCGGCGCCGTCTATCAGGATCGAGCCGCTAGTCGGCGTCTCGAAGCCGGCGATCATCCGCAGGGTCGTCGTCTTGCCGCAGCCGGAGCCGCCGAGGAAGGAGACGAACTCGCCCTTCTCGACGCTCAAGGATAGTCCCTTGACCACGGTATTGTTGCCGAAGCTCTTCACTATGTCGCGCAGCTCTATGAAGGCCATGCCGTACTCCTGCTAGTGGGCGCCCGTGCCGATGCCGGGGCCCTTTTCTTTGTCCGTTCTCGTCAACAGCTGTATGAGGCCGATGGATCCCCAGGTGAGGCCGAAGCTCAGGATCGCGAGGGCCGCCGGCTCGTAGGCGCGGTTGCGTCCCATCAGCGCCATGTAGGGCCCGAAGGCCGGCCAGGCGAGGAGGACCGCGAGGGTCAGCTCCCCGATGACGATGGCCAGGGTGAGGAAGGTCGCCGAGAGGAGGGCCGTCCTGAGGTTGGGCAGGACGACGCGGAACATGAGGCTGCCCCAGCCCGCGCCCAGGCTCTGCGCGGCCTCGGAGAGGCCTCGCAGGTCCATCGCGCGGAGCCCCGAATCCACCGAGCGGTAGATGTAGGGGAAGGAGACGATGACGTAGCCCGCGACGAGGAGGGCCGGGCTCGAGACCAGGGCCAGCGGGGGCCTCGAGTAGGTCCTGATGAGGCCGAAGGCGAGGATGATGGGCGGTATCGCGAAGGGCAGGAGCGTCAGGAAGTCGAAGAGGGGCTTGGCCTTGGGCAGCTTGAGCTGGATCCAGATGGCCGTCGGCACGATGAGGACGAGGCCCGCGACGACGGTGAGCAGGGCCATCTCGAGGGAGAAGCCGAAGGTCTTGAGGAAGTCCGGATCGACGAAGACGTTGCGATAGGCCGCGAAGGAGAGGACGCCCTTCTTGCCCTTGAGCGAGAAGAGGAAGGTCGCCGCGAGGGGGAGGAAGAAGTAGACGATGCCGACGGAGAACCAGAGCCAGGAGAGTCCCGTTCGCCTCTTCATTTGACCCACCTCGAGCTCAGGCGTTGGAGGGCGGTGTAGGCGAGGATGGAAATCGTCATCACGATCACCATCCCGAAAGCGAGGGCGAAGCCGAGGTTGGCGTCGTGGAGGACGTTCCCGCGGATCTGCGCGCCGATGAGTATGGGCACGATGTTGATGAGGCCGCCCGTGAGGGCGTAGGCGGTGGCGTAGGCGCCGAAGGCGTTGCCGAAGAGCAGTATGAAGGCGGCGAGGAGGGAGGGCAGCAGGACGGGGATGCCGACCTTCGCCCAGTACTGGAGGCTCGAGGCCCCGAGGCTCTCGGAAGCCTCCCTCCACTCCTTCTTCATTCCGTCGAGGGCCGGCTCGATGATGAGGATCATGAGGGGGATCTGGAAATAGGTATAGGTGAGGGTGAGGCCCCAGAAGCTGTAGAGGTTGAAGCCCGTATCGTAGAGCTCGAAGCCGAAGAGGGTCCGCAGGAGGACGGTCAGGAAGCCCACGCGCCCGAGGGTCGCGATGAAGGCGAAGGCGAGGGGGACGCCCGCGAAGTTGGACGCTACCCCCGAGAAGGTAGACATGAAGGAGCGCAGGCCCTTGGGCAGGCCCCCGAGCGAGATGGCGTAGGCGATGAGGAAGCCGAGGAGTCCGCCGAAGACGGCGGTGGTCGCGCTCACCTTTATGGTGACGAGATAGGAGTTGAGGATGCTCGGCCTGAAGAGATGGGCGAAGTTGTCCAAGGTGAAGGCGCCCGCCTCGGTCTGGAAGGATCCGACGACGATGGAACTGGCCGGCAGGATCATGAAGAGGAAGGCGAAGGCGAGGAAGGGCACTAATCCTGCCCAAGGCAGGATTGGTCCGAGCCAGGCCCAGGAGACTTTCTTTTTCCGCTGGGCCCCGACGCGCGGCCCCGGGGCGCCGGCGGGGAATTCCCGCCGAGGTTCCGGGGCCGCACCGCCCAAGGACGCCGTAGCGTCATTGTCGGCGTCCTTGGGCCGCTCTGCGTGAGCGGTCATGCGTATATCCTTATTTCTTCTGGATGTCCGCGCCGACGATCTTGTCCCAGCCCTCGGCTATGGCCTTGGAGGCCGCGCCCTGCTGGGCGAGGCTCGGGAAGACCGCCTTGGCGTAGGCTGCGGCGGGGGGAAGCTTGGCCGCGAGGTCGGCGGGGATCGCGTTGCGCTTGGCCATGTCGTTGTAGCGGACGGGGTGGCCGTAGCCCTTGAGCCAGAGGAGCTGTCCCTCGTCGGAATAGATGTACTCCATCCAGAGCTTGGCGGCGTTGGGATGGGGGGCGAAGGCGCTGATAGCTTGGATGTAGACGCCGGCCACCACGCCGGAATCCGGCACTATGACCTGGATGTTGGGATTGCCGGCCAGCTTGTCGCGGTTGGCGAGGGCGTTGTAGTCCCACTCGATCGTGATGGGGGTCTCTCCGGAGGCGAGGGTGCCGGTGACGGCGATGAGGGGCACGAGGTTCCCGGCCTTGTTCATCTTGGCGAAGTACTGGAGGCCGGCGCCGACGTCGTCAGGGCTCTTCGCGCCGTTGGCGAGGGAGGCGGCGATGACGGTCATGTAGGCCTGGGCCGAGATGCGGGGGTCGCCGGCTAGGGCGAACTTGCCCTTGAACTCGGGCTTGAGGAGGTCGGCCCAGGTCTTGGGGGGATTCTTGATGATGTCGGCGTTGACCTCGAAGGCCAGGGCGCCGTAATAGTCGCCGTACCAGTAGCCGTCCTTGTCCTTGACGCTGTCGGGGATGGACGCCCAGGTGGAGACCTTGTAGGGGGCGAGGAGGCCGGCGGCGACAGCCTCGGGGCCGAACTTGAGGCCGACGTCTATGACGTCGGGAGCCTGGGGACCGGTGTTGCCCTTATTGGCCTTTATCGCCTCTATCTCCTCGGCGGAGGAGCCGTCGGGATTGAGCTCGTTGACCTTGATATTGTACTTGGCCGAGAAGGCCGAGATCATCTCGCCGTAGTTCACCCAATCGTGGGGAAGGGCGATGACCGTGAGCTGCCCCTCTTTCTGGGCGGCGGCTACGAGGGCCTTGGGAGCTGCCTGGCCGAAGGCGCCGAACGCGACGACGGCGAGGGCGACGACGAGGACGATTGCTCTTTTCATTATGCCTCCTGTGGACGATTCCCCGGGAAGGCCGGGGTTAATCCGATTATACGTCCGGTGTATTCGGAAAGAAACACGAATCCGTTAAAACCCGGTTACAAAGCTCCGAGGATGGCCTTCCTGACGAGGCCCTTCAGCACCTGGACCTTGTAGCCGTTCCTGGCCAGGGGGAAAGCTTGAGCGCAGGCGATGGCCCCCGCCAGCTCGGCAGTCTCCTCGTCGGCCTCCCTGCCGATGAGGAACTCCTCCACGTTGACCGCGCGGAGGGGGACGGGCGCCACAGCGCCAAAGGCCATCCTCGCTTCCTTGATGACGGCACCCTCGAAGCGCAGGGAGGAGGCGACGCTCACTATCGGGAAGTCGATGGAATTGCGGATCCTGAATTTCCGGAAGCTCGACCTGGTTCCGGCCCTGGGAGCAGGCACCGAAATGCCGATCACGAGCTCGCCCGGCCCGAGCACCGTCGCGCTCAGCATCCGGACGGTGAAGAAGTCCTCAGCGGCGATTGTCCTTGCGGTAGTCCGTATCGAGGCGCCGA
Organism: Spirochaetaceae bacterium; assembly: GCA_025355995.1. Taxonomy (GTDB): domain Bacteria; phylum Spirochaetota; class Spirochaetia; order Treponematales; family Rectinemataceae; genus UBA1306. Next base: position 42,088 of record JANXYQ010000127.1, read on the forward strand.
GGGCGACCAGGGCAGGCGCCAGGTCCGAGGCGTTTACGGCCACGCAGCTGCAGTCCAGGCAGCGGTGGGCCTCGGTCATGGCGGCTCCGTCCTCGAGCGTCAGGCTGTCCTCCGCGTCGAGGCAGCGGCTGGACGGCTCCCTTGCCTTCTGGCTCGCCCTGGGCGAGTCCTGGAGGGCGCCCGCGTTGATACCGCGCAAGCTTTCCAGGCCCGCGGCCCGCGGCGATGGGGCCTCGCCGCCGAGATAGGCGTCGATCGCGAGGGCGGCCCGGCGGCCCGACGCGATGGCCTCGACCACGGTGGCGGGGCCGGTCACTACGTCCCCTCCCGCGAAGACCCCGGCCGCGCTCGTCCTCGGGCTCTCCTCCTCGGTCTCGATGCCATTCCACCTGGAGAGCTTGATCGGGCCGAGGGAAGAGTTCCCCAGGCCTAGGAGGTCCTGGTCCTGGCCGATGGCCGAGATGATCCAATCGGCCTCGAAGAGGAAGCCGCTCCCCGCGATTTCTACGGGCCTCGGCCGTCCCGACGCGTCCGGGGCTCCCAGCTCCATTCCGACGCATTCGAGGCCGACCAGGGCGCCGTCCTTCATCGCGACTTTCTTGGGGGCGACCAGGAAGCGGAGCTCCACTCCCTCTTTGATCGCGTCCTCTATTTCCTCTTCCTCCGCGGGCATCTCGGCCCTGGTACGCCGATAGAGGAGGACCGCTTTCTCGGCGCCGCAGCGCAGCGCGGTCCTGGCGGCGTCGATCGCGGTGTTGCCCCCCCCTACGACGGCGACGGTGCCGCTCAAGACCGGCGGGCCGTTCCATTTGACGCCCTCGAGGAAGCCGATGCCGGGAACGACCCTGGGATGGGCCTCGTTCTCGAGTCCCATGCCCTTCGCGGCCCAGGAGCCCAGAGCCAGGAAGATCGCGGCGTAGCCCTCGGCCTTGAGGGAGTCCAGCGTGAAGTCCTTCCCGAGCCTCCTCCCCGTCTTTGCCTCGACGCCGCCCGAGAGGAGGAAGTCGAGCTCCTTGTCGAGGACGCCCTGGGAGAGCCGAAAATCGGGGATGCCGTAGCGGAGCATGCCGCCGAGCTTGGGCTGCTTGTCGTAGATCGCGACGGCGTAGCCCGATCGGCGCAGGTAGTAGGCGCAGCTGAGGCCCGCGGGCCCGCCGCCGACCACCGCGACTCGCTCGTCCCTTTCCTTCGCGGGCCGCGCGGCGAGCGCCTTCGCGTGCTCGAGGATGTAGTCCCCGACGCGGCGCTCCACCGCCCTCACCGAGACCGCGCTGTCCCGCTCGTCCCGGTTGCAGCCCTGCTCGCAGAAGTGCGGGCAGACGCGGCCGGTGACCGCGGGCATCGGGTTATTCTGGAGGATGATGCCCGCCGCCTCGGCGATCTCGCCGGCCCGGATCCTCTCCATGTAGCGCGGGATGTCGATGTCGTCGGGGCAGCCCTGGGAGCAGCCCGGCGTACCGACGCGCATCGACCCGAAGATCGAATGGAAGCGGTTCTCGCCCGTCAAGGCGTTGCACTTGTCCCCGCCCTTGCGCAGGCAATGGAAGGCATTGTCCGGATTGCGGTAATACCAGCAGCGGGGTTCCTGGCAGATGTTGCCGCCGACGGTTCCCATGTTCCGCAGCTGCGGCGAAGCCACCGCCCGCGCCGCCTCGGCGAGGAGGGGATACTTCTCGCGGATCATCGGGCTGCCGGCGATGCCCGAGAGGGTGGCGAGGGCGCCTATCGACGCCCCCTCCTCGTCCTCTCGGATATAGTCCAGGCCCTCGATGCCCTTGAGGTCGACCAGCAGCTCGGCGTAGGCCGGGTGCACGGCGTCCTTGAGTATCCCGAGGAGGTCGGTGCCGCCGGCGATGACCGCCGCCCTCTTCCCGTAGGAGCCGGCCAGAGCCGCCGCCTCGTCTAGCGTTTTCGCCGCGACGTGATCGAATTCGCGTATGCCCATGGCGCCGCCCCTAGCCCTTACCCAGGGCGCTGATGATTTTTTCCGGCTTGATCGGGATGTCGTTCACCCTGACCCCTATGGCGTTGTAGATCGCGTTGAGGATCGCCCTCGGCGTGCAGGTCACGGTGCCCTCGCCGATGCCGCAGGCCCCGTACTCCCCGACGCCCTTCCAGACCTCGAGGAGGACGGGATCGATGTCGGGCATGTCCGCCATGGTCGGGATGGTGTAGTCGATCCAGTTGAAGTTGAGGGGGATGCCGGTCGCCTTGTCGTAGATGATCTCCTCGGTGAGGGCCTCGCCCATGCCCATGCATTGGCCGCCGATCTGCTGTCCCTCCGCGCCGGAGGCGTACATCACCGTGCCGCAGTCGTTGACGACGATCAACTTGAGCACGTCCACCTTGCCCGTGCTCGTGTCGACCTCCACCTCGGCGAAATTCGCGAAGAAGGGAATGCCGGTCGGCGTCGTGTCCGGGGCCAGGCTCTTGTTGACGGTGATGGGGGCCATGTCGCCCTTCCGCAGCAGCTCCTTCACGGTCATCGACAGCGAGGGCAGGGCGGGCGACAGGATGCGCCCTTCCGCGAAGTCGACTTGCTCCGGCCTCAGCTTCAGGTGCGCGGCTGCGATCTCGCGCAGCCTCTCCTTGATGTCCCGCGCGGAGTGCATCATCACCTCCGACTGCAGGAAGGAGACGGCGCTGTCGGTCTGCACGCAGTCCTTGATACCGTCGTTCGTGTCGACGACGCTGGTCCAGTGGATGTCCCCGACGCCGATCCCGAGGAAGCCCAGGGCCTCCGCGCAGCCCAGCACGTTGCAGGTATTGGAGCCGCCCCCGATCTCGATCGAGGCCGCGTTGAGGAGGACCGTGCAGTCCGGGTTGAGGGTCATCGAGACCTGGACCTGGCCGCGGCGCTTCTCCTGCCACTCGGCGTGCCAGGCGGGGTGCATCGAGAAGCCGATGCCCCGCCGCTTGACGCCCTCGTATGGCTCGCCCTTTCCGGGGAGGTGGCGGGATTCCCAGCCGATACGCTTAGCGCCCTCGCGGAGGACGGCGTCGAGGCTGGCGCTCGGCAGGCTCTCCCATTCGTGGGCGAAGTTCTTGACGCAGAGGTCGATCGGGTCCATGCCGAGCCTTTCCGCGAGCAGGTCGATCATGTGGCCGAAGATGAGGTTGAACTGGGAGTTGCCGACCCCGCGCATCATGCAGCCGGGCAGGCCGTTCGTGTACACGCCGTAGGACTCCATCCGGAGGTTGGGGATGTGGGCCAGTACCATCTCCGCCAGCTCCTTGGGGACGAACTTGAGGGCGAACATCGAGAGGTCGGCGTAGGCCCCGACGTTGCCTATCGACTTGAAGTACATGGAAGTGATGGTCCCGTCCCTCCTCGCCCCGGCCTTGCAGTCGTAGATCGCGGGCTGGCGGGAATTGAGGAAGCTCTCGCGCCGGTTGTGCCTGTACTTGACGGGCCTCCCCGCCTTCTTGGCGAGGAGGGCGGTGAAGAGGAAGAAGGGCTGGTCGCCCGTGTCCCCGCGGCCGAACTGGCCGCCGACGTAGGAGGCTATGGCGCGGATCTTGTGCAGCGGCAAGCCGAGCATCTCGTGGATGTGCATGCGCAGCTGGTCGGCCGCGTATGAGTTGGACCAGACGGTCAGCTGATCCGCCTTCCAGTCCACGAGGCAGCACCAATTGTCCATGGAGCCTTGGGTCGCGTTGTGGTGGATCGACCGCCCCTCGACGACCACCTCGGCCCTCGCGAAGTCGGCGTCGACGTCGCCTTTATCCTCGAAGACGTCCTGGCCCCCCGTCGGGTCGGGAGGGAGGACGTTGGTCGCGAAGAGGTCCTGGTGGACGAGGGGGGCGTCCGGCCTCATCGCCGCGATGGGATCGAGGACGAAGGGCAGGACTTCCCAATCGATGTCGATGAGCCGCAGGGCCTCCTCGGCTATCTCCTCGCTCTCCGCCGCGACCGCGAAGCCCATCTCGTCGCCGACCCAGGCCGCGTACTCCCCGAGGACCCGCCTGTCGCGGTACTGGAACATCATGCGGTCCCAGGGCACGGTGTCCACGCAATCCGTCCAGCCGGCGTTGGTAAGCTTGAGCGCCGCGATCGCCGGATCCTTGTAGGTGAGGATCGCGACCACGCCTGGCAGGGCCTCCGCCTTGCTCGAGTCGAAGCCCCTGATGCGCGCGTGCGGGTGCGGGCTATGCAGCACCCTGGCGTAGAGCAGGTCCGGGAAGCGGGACTTGATCGTGAGGTCGTCGGCGTATTTCGCCTTGCCGCTCGCCTTCTCCTGCCCGTCTATCTTGGGCCGGTACTTGCCGAGGAACTTCCGGGGAACCCGTTGGGTGAAGCCTTCGCTCATGCCCGGCCTCCCGGCGCCGCGGCGCCCGCTTTCCTCGCGGCGATCTTGGCCGAGGCGTTGAGCACCGCGCGGGCTATCCCCGCGTAGCAGCCGCAGCGGCAGATGTTGCCCCCCAGGGCTTCCTTCACCTCGGCGAGCGTCGGGCTGGGGTTCGCGTTGAGCAGGGCCCGGGCCGTCATCACGAAGCCGGGCGTGCAGTAGCCGCATTGGAGGGCAGTGCCGAAGCCCGGCTCGGACTGCTCGGCGAAGGCCTCGACGACGGGGTCGTCCGCGGGGAGCCCCTCGATCGTTTGGATGTCGTGCCCATCGGCCTCGACGGCGAGGACCATGCAGGAGAGCACGGCCGCGCCGTCCTCGAGCACCGTGCAGGCGCCGCAGGCGCCCTCGTCGCAGGAAACCTTGAGCCCGGTGAAGCCGAGCCTTTCCCTCAATAGATAAGCCAGGGTGGTGGAGGCGGAGAGGTCGTCCCCGAGAGCGAAATCGCGCCATTGGCCGTTTACCCGGATCCTGATCCCGCGCTCTCGCGACGATGCGGCTTCGTTTTTTTGCATGGCATTCCCTCGTGGTCCAAGGGTAGCCGCGGGCAGGGGCGGAGTCAATCGAGAATCGGTGCGAGGCACGCGGAATCCCTAGACCCGAGCCTCGAAGTTGGTATCCCTGAACCTGATCCTGCAGGAGAAACCGCCTTCGCCGGTCGAGAACTCCACCGAGCCGCCCAGCCGCGACTCGCCGATGCTCGACACGAGGCTGAGGCCGAGATTCCCCTCCCTGCCCCGTCCGTCGAAGTCAGCCCTCGCGCCGAAGCCGTCGTCATCGACCTCGAGGACGACGGCTTCGCCCTCGCGCCGGGCTCTTACCCTCACCAGATCCTGCAGGCGCCCTGGGAGACCGCGATCTTCCCGGTGACGTAGTCGAGCTCCCAGCTGCCGATGCTCGCCATCTCCTCCGCGCGCTCGAGGAGGAAGCGGCTCTTGTCGATGCGCTCGGCCATCTCGTCCCTTCTCGTCGCGTCCCTCGAGGCGGTGGTGATACATTCGCGGCCGCCCACTCGGACTATCGCGGCGGAGACCTGGAAATGCCTCACTTCGCCGCCCTTGAGCTTGAAGGGAACCTCCAGTTCCCTGACGCGCCCGTCCCGCGCGAGGAGGGCCGTGAAGCGCTCCCGGCCCTCGACCTGCGCCCAAATGCCCAGCTCGCCCGAGGTCCTGCCGATGACCTCCTCGCGCCGGTAGCCGGTGATCGCGAGGAAGGCCTCGTTGACCTCGAGGTAGCGGCCGTCCGCGAGGCTGGAGATCGTGATGCCGTCGGGGCGCTCATGACGGCCGCGGAGAAGAATTTCCCTGGCGTCAGGGCTACGGCTTGATCCATCACGATAGCATAATCGAGGGGAAGGGAAGGCGCAAAGTCGGCTGGTGCGCCGGAAAGACCGAGTATATACTGATGAGGAAAATCACCCATGAAAAACAGGAGCGCGCCGTGGGGCACTCGAGCTATGGGATCGTCCTTCCGATCATGCTTGCCGCTTTCCTGGCTTCCTGCGCCTCCGCCCCGACCCGCGGCGCGCCCGCGCCGCCGACCCAGCCCGCCCCGCCCCCCGTCCCCGCGGCGAGCGAGGCCAAGCCCGCGTCCATCACCGCCGCCGCCCTCGGCCTATACCGGACGATGGAGACGGCCCGCGCCGCGCCGAGCGACGACGAACTCAAGGTCGTCGCCTCCGCCAAGACCCTCATAGGCATGGCGCCCAACGCCAAGGTGACCGTGAACGGGAAGCTGTTCACGCTGGACTGCATCGGCACGGTGAGCGCGATCTTCTACCGGATGGACATCGACATCACGAAGGACTTCGGCAAGTATTCCGGCAATGGCGTGAACTGCCTGTACATGACGCTCAAGGACAGGGCCGTCCTCCATTACGACAGGTACCCGCGCACCGGGGACGTCATCGTCTGGGACAACACCTGGGACGCGAACGGCGACGGCGACCGCGCGGACGACCCGCGCACTCATGCGGGCGTCGTCATGGCCGTCGACGACGACGGCACCATCTACTACGTCCACGAGAACATGTTCAAAGGGGTCATGATCGAGGTGATGAACCTCCTCCAGCCCGCCGTAGCCAGCGACGCGAGCGGCAAGAGGCTCAATAGCAGCCTGGCGATAGCCACGGCGAGCGGGGGGCCCAAGCCGGCGCGCTTCCTCTCCGGCGACGTCTTCGACGCCTTCGGCGACATACTCAGGATCAAGGACTACCTGAAAGTCCCGGGGGCAGCCGGCCTGGCCCGATGGCCCCTCGCCGTGGCTGCGGCCAGGTAGGCGCCCTAGACCTCCGTCTCCCCGGCCTGCTCTTCCTTCATGTGCTTCCACACCTGCCTCTTCTTCCAGTGCCCGCGGCCGGCGCGGCCGGCGCTGCCTCCCTTGAAGAAGAGCTGCGACAGCAACAGCAGTCCGATGGCCTGCCAGAAGCGGATGGCGGGCAAGTTGAAGATGGCCGGCATCAGGGCGTTCCAGAGCCACATAGTGACGAAGCCGCAGAGGGCGAGGATGCAGGGCACGATTATTATCCCGCCGACTATGACCGCTACCTTCGCCCCGGCCGACCACTCCGACCAGGATTTGCGATGCCCATGCCCATGCTCCATTCTCGTATCGCTCATCGCGCACCTCCGTGCTGAAGACGTTCTAGTCTTCCATCCAGTATTCGAGGGCGGCCGTCAGCTTTATGACGGCGCGCCTCTTGCGGGACATGAGCGTGTCGATCGATACTCCCGTGCTTTCCGCGAGCTCGGCGAAGGTGAAGCCGTCCAGGGCCTGGGCTTTCAGCACCTCGCGCTGCTCGGTCGGCAGGGCCTCGATGGCGGTCGCCAGGGCCTCGTCGATCTCGCCGCGCACGAGTTCGTCGTGGGGATCGTAGCCTGCGGCGATCGATATCTCCTCGAGGGTCTCGTCGGGGATGTCGACGGCGCCCGCCCTGCGGCGCGCGCCCTCTCCCCGCCAGAGGTCCAGGAGGCGATTGCGCATCGCGGAGAAGATCCAGGCGGCGACATCCTCGACCAGCGACAGGGCGTTGGCGTTCGCCATGGCCCTCCCGAAGGCGTCCTGGAGGGCGTCCTCGGCGCTCTCCGCGTCGGGGGCGTGCCTCTTGGCCCAGGCCAGGAAACCGCCGCTCCTCTCCCTGTACGCTTTCTCGATGGCGGCCGTCGCGGCTCCGGTTTCGTGATTCACGCTCATGCTCTCCGCCTATAACGACGGCCCGGCCGGCGCTTTCGTGCGCGAAATCGGCGGAATCATCTCGGCGCCGTCGCGGCCTCCCCGCCGAAGTACTTCACCAGGGTCACCTGGTTGCCCCTGTCGTTGAATTGAACCTTGTCGAAGGCGCTCAGCGTGATGAAGAGCCCGCGGCCGTGCTCGAGCAGCTCCGGGTCGGGCGCTCCCGCGCCCGCGGAGTATTTGCGGTGGTCGAAGCCCGGTCCCTCGTCGGTCACGCGGAAAGTGGCCCGGGATGCGGAGAGCGAGTATTCCACGGAGACGCGCCGCGCGCGGTAGCGCGGGTCGAGGCGCCGCTCCTGGAGGAGCTCGAAATAGCGGCCCTCCGCCATGCTCTTGGTCTTCTCGTCGAAGTCGATCTGGAGGTTCCCGTGCTCGACGGCGTTGACGGCTATCTCGCGCAGGCAGCCGGCCAGGAAGCGGGCCTCGTCCTCGTCGACGTACCTGGAAAGGTGGGCGGTCGCGCGGCGGCAGACCTCGTCGGCCGCGGAGAGGCTCGACTCGACGTCGTAGCGCTCCCGCCCCTCGATGAAGTACTCGGAGAGCGGGTCCTTCGTCTCGGGGACGACGCGAAGCAGTATCTCCTTGCGCTCGAGGGCGTCGATGCGCTCGAGCCGCAGCTTGCAGGGCTTGGGATCGCCGACCGGGGCCTTGATCCGCAGGATGATCTCGCTCGTTCCCCCCTTGTCCCTGAGGGAGCGCGCGGCCGCGCGCAGGAATTCCACGGGCAGCGTGCCCTCGCGCTTCTCCGCGTACACGGCGTCCGGCAGGCCGAGCGGGGCCGCTCCGGGCCTGTCGAGGCCGAAGAGCTCGGTCGCCGCGCGGTTGCCCTCGATGAAGGCGAGGTCCTCGGCGAGGAGGGCGACGGGATCGGAGCTGCCTTCGAAGAGGCTGCGGTAGCGGCGCTCGCTGGCGGTCAGCCGAGAGCCGGTCTCGGTGAGCACGCCGATCCGCTCCTCGAGCGTGCGGTTGAGGCCGTTGAGCCGGTCGTGGAGGAAGCCGAGGCGGTTGGCGAGGATGAGGGCGGTGCCCATCGTGAAGAGGAAGAAGCCGTATTTGGTGAGGAGGAGGTCCCACTGCATGTATACGGCGTCGATGATGTCGAAGACCGCGGTCGCGAATAGGAGGAAGCCGCCTATGACCAGGTTACCGATGGGGGTCCTGACGAGGGCCTTCAGCAATATCCTGCCTAGGGAGCGGCCGTCATCCGTGCCGCGCTCCCGCTTCCAGCGCCGTCGGCCGTCGGAGAGGAAGCGCCCCAGGATGTCGACCCCGAAATAGAAGAAGGCCATGATGAAGCCCGAGAGCTGCCAGACGCGAAGGAGGTCGAAGGCGAAGGCCATCGGCATGACGAGCTCGCCGAGTGCGATGATCGCGCAGAAGAGCCCGTACCAGAGCGTGGTCTTCTTTATCCTGGTGTCATTGAGGGTCTCGAGGAAAGAGCCGACGAGGGGGAGGATGAAGGCGAGCGTGAAGAGCTCGATACGGGAGACGAGGTCGCTGTCGGCTATGAAGCGCGTGACGGTATAGGTGCGCATGAGGAGATAGAGCCCGAGGTCGAGCGAGAAGAGGCCGTAGAAGAGATTGTGCCTGTCCTTCGTGCGGACGAAGAACATGAAGAGGTGGTAGAGGCCTATGAAGAGATAGAGCCCGATGAGGACCATCGGGCCGATGTCGGCGTTCGCGCTCTCTATGGCTTCGTAATCGTCGATGTAGTAAGGCTTGGCCTGGTTGAAGCCCGCGGGCAGGTAGGTGGGGTCGGCGACGATCCTGACCGCCAGGACATTGGCCCCCTCGCGGAATAGCCTGCCGTCGACGGGGAAGTGCGCGTCCCGCAGGCTGCGGTGCACCGATATCTTCCCGTCCTTCGCGAGGTGCAGCTCGGACTTCACGAGGGCTCCGTTCAGGTAGACCTCCCAGTCGTCGCCGATGCCGGCGAAATGCAGGCCGAGCACGCGGCCCGCGGGGTTCGGGAGGGTGAAGGGGATGAGATAGGTGAACTCCATGGTGGGGTAGGAGGCGAGAGAGAAGGGCGGGCGCGTGGGCATCCCCGCGAAGCCGAGCTCGATGGGGCGCGCGAGGCGTCCGGCGGCGCCGGCGGGCGGGAGGACCTTCCATCCTGGGGCGCCGGCGGCGGGGATCGACCCGATGAGGCCGGGGTCGAACCCGACGCGCGCGTAGAGCGGGGAGGCGTTCAGGTCGACGCGCATAGAGGGCGGGGCGGCGGTCGCCGCCGGGGCGAGGGCGAGCAGGACCAGCAGCGCGGCGAGGAGCCGCGGACGTTTGGGCATCATAGAACCAGAGTATAGGGGCAGCCGACTCCCCGGGCAATGCGGTTTTTCCATTTTGCCGTGGAAGCCTGGAACTCCGGCCCCGGCGCTAGCGCATCGCGAGCCCGAGCGTGAGCGCGACGGTCGCCAGCCTGTTCTCGGTCTCCGGGCTGACCGAAGCGCTCCAGGCGGCGCGCGCGTACTGGGATACGCCGGCCGCCGTACCCCCGAAGAAGCGCGCATGAGTTCCTCCTACAGGACTAGGAGGAATATACTCAATCTCCCCGCGCGCGCAGCGAAATGCGCGACCAGAGCGCTTACAGTTCGGTCTGCGAGCCGATCTCGACGACCCGGTCGGGAGGCAGGCGGAAGAAGTGCGTGGGGCTCACCGCGTTGTTGAAGAGGAAGGAGAAGAGCTCCTTCCTCCACTTCCCCATGCCGCCCTTCTTCCCGACGACCAGGGCCTCGCGGCCTATGAAATAGGTCGTCTTCATCCGGTCGTTGTCGAAGCCGGGGATCACGACCCGCGAGAGGGCGGCCGGGACGTCCGGCGTCTCGCTGTAGCCGAAGTGGAGGGCGACGTACCACATATCTCCTAGCGGCCCGGTGACGACGGCCCGCGCGGCATCGTCCACGTAGGGCTCGTCGACCGTCTGGACCGAGAGGACGATGGTCAGGTCGTGCAGGACCTTGTTGTGCTTGAGATTGTGCAGCATGGCCTTGGGCACGCCCTTGGGATCGGCGGTGAGGTAGACGGCGGTGCCGGAGACACGGTGGGGCGGGGCGAGGGCTATGCTCGAGGCGAAGAGCTCGGGAGAGAGGCGGAAGGCCTGGATCTTCTTGGCGAAGAGCTTGCGGCCGTCCATCCAGGTCTTCATGACGAGGAAGAGGAGCATGGCGAAGGCGACGACTATCCATCCGCCCGAGGCGATCTTCATGACGTTCGAGGCGAAGAGCGAGGAGTCTATGATCAGGAAGAGGAGCCCTAGCGGGATGACGAGCCAGAGCGATGCCTTGAAGGCCTTGCGCGCCAGGAAGATCATGAGGCAGGTGGTCATGAGCATCGTCGCGGAGACGGCGATGCCGTAGGCGTTGGCGAGGTTGTTCGAGGTCTTGAAGGCGAGGACGAGGCCGACCGTGCCGGCCAGGAGGACCCAGTTCACGAAGGGCACGTAGACCTGGCCTATGGTCTCGTCGGAGGTATGCCGCACCGTGATGCGCGGCCAGAAGCCTAGCTGCACGCTCTGCCGGGCAAGCGAGAAGGCGCCCGAGATCACGGCCTGCGAGGCGATGATCGTCGCCGCGGTCGCCAGGATGACGAGCGGGTACATCGCCCACTCGGGGGCGAGGCGGAAGAAGAGGTTGCTCTCCTTGTCGGGATTGGCCAGGAGGAAGGCTCCCTGGCCGAGGTAGCTTAGGAGGAGGGCGGGGTAGACCATGAAGTACCAGGAGCGGCGTATCGGCTTGGTCCCGAAGTGGCCGAGGTCCGCGTAGAGCACCTCGGCTCCGGTCATCGCGAGGATGATGAAGCCGAGGAGGCCGAAGGTCAGCTTGGGGTTTCGGAATACGAAGCGGATGGCCTCGAGTGGATCGAGGGCGGCCAGGATCCCGGGGCTGATGAATATCGCCTTCAGGCCGAGCACGCCCATCACGAGGAACCAGAGCGCGATGATGGGCCCGAAGACCCTTCCGACCTTCGTCGTGCCCTTGGCTTGGGCGGGGAAGAGGGCGACGAGGACCAGCACGGACAGGGGCACTATGTAGGGAAGGAAGTTAGGCGAAATCAATTCGAGACCCTCGATAGCCGAGAGGACCGAGACCGCCGGGGTGATCATGCCATCGCTGTAGAGCAGGGAGGCGCCGATTATCCCCAGGATGGCGATGAAGGCGCTCCGCCTCACGCTTCCCTTGGGCAGCTGCCGCGAGACGAGGCTCACGAGGGCCAGGATTCCGCCCTCTCCGCGGTTGTCCGCGCGCAGGACTATGCCCAGGTACTTCACGCAGACCACCAGACTCAGGGACCAGATCATCAGGGATACGATACCCACGATGTTGTCGCGTTGCAGCGCGATGCCCCGCTCTGGGGCGAAGCATTCGCGCAAGGCGTAGAGGGGGGAGGTGCCAATATCGCCGAAGACGACGCCGATCGCGCCGACGGCCAGCGCGAATTGCCGGCGCCCGCCTTCTTTACTGCTCATGCCGTACTCTATCCTCGCGGGCTCCGCTTATTCAATGAGGGGAGGCAGCCTCGCGGGCCGGGCGTTGACAGCCGCTCCGAGCTCGAAGAAAATGCCATCATGAGTAAAAGAAGTTTCGCCCTGGTCCTCTTCGCCTCCCTCGGCGCCGCAGCCGCCATCGCCGCCTGGGCCGTCCCCGCCGAGGGCGAGGCTCGCAAGCGCATAGTCGAGACGGCCCAATCCTTCAAGGGAGTTCCCTACGTCTACGGCGCCGAGTCGCCGTCGGCCTTCGACTGCTCGGGCTTCGTCCAATACGTGTACGCCCATGCCGCCGACCTCGAGATACCCCGGAACTCGAAGGGGCAGTGGGCGGCCGGCAAACCCGTCGATAAGAGCGATATCAAGCCCGGGGATATTTTCGTATTCGATACGGCCGGTGGCGGCGGACCCAGCCATGTCGCGATCTATATGGGCGACGACAAGATCATCCACGCCATCTCCGAGGGGCCTCAGACAGGCGTAGTCGTCACGACACTGCCCGACCATTATTTCGCCCAGCGCATAATCGGCGCGAGGTACTTCATCGTTTCCGCGGCATCGGCGGCTCCTGCGCCGATCGTTCCCGCTCCTACGCCTCAGCCCAAGGCTACTGTCCCCGCAAAGCCAGCTCCCGCTCCAACTCCCGCCCCCGCTCCTGCGCCCGCGCCGGCTCCAGCTCCCGCGCCAGCTCCGGCGCCGGCTCAAGCTCCGGCTCCTGCGCCCGCGCCCCTTCCCGCAAAGCCCGCCCCTGTTCTCTCCAAACCGGCGGCCGAGGAACTCCCGATATCGCAAGTCGGATTCGTCATCAAGCGGCCCGGCGACGTCTTCATGGATCCGATATCGGCGGCTACCGGCACCGCCATCGCCTTCACGATCACGAACGGCACCGGGAAGGATCAGATCTTCCACGTTTTTTTCTATAAGGCCGACGTGGATTTCTCGAAGACAAAGATCCTGCGCGAGGACCGGCAAGCCATCGCGGCCGGGAGCGGCGTGGAGATCGAGCCCTATCTATTCACGGAGCCCGGAGTCTATCGCCTCAACGTCAAGACCGCCGATAATACCCAGCTCATGCAGCGCACCTGGAAGGTGGTGGACCTCAAGCGCTAGCCCGGACTTCGTCCAAGCCGCTCGTTGGCCTTGCGGAGGCGGTCGGACAGGAGCTCGGCTAGCCTGCGGGGAGCCTCGCTGTCGGTCTTGAGGTAGAGCTCGAAGACCTCGGGGGGTATGACGAGCGCGAAGCTCCCCAGGTCCGCGCGGGCCGTCGCGCTGCGGGCCTCGCCCTGCATCAGGGCCATCTCCCCGAATATCTCCCCCGGCCCGATCCCCGCGAGGCGGAGCTCGCCGCCCGCGGCGGGAATGTAGATCCCGATCTCGCCGCGTTGCACGAAATAGGTTTCCATCCCGCCTTCCCCCACGGAGAAGACTTTTTCGCCCTTCGCGTACTCGCGCCCGTAGCGCCGGAAGAGCCGCTCGGGCTTCCGGAAGAGGGAGCGGGCGGAGCCGGCGCTGCGGCTTCTCTGGAATCGGGCGAAGAGGAGGGCGTCGAAGCGCTCCTCGATATAGACGAGCTCCGCGAAGGCGAAGAAGAGGCAGAAGAAGAGGTACACGTTCGCCAGGAGGACGATCAGGTTGCCGAAGATGCCGTATAACAGGTCGTATCGCGCGTTGCCCATGAAGAGCCGGAAGAGGCCCGAGAAGGCGAGGGTCGACAGGACGCAGAGCAGGGCGGCCGCGAGGGCGGTCCCGCGCGCCGGGCGTTCCGGCGGGGCGTAGCGGTAGCTCAGGTAAACGAAGGCGAAGAGGACGAGGGGAGGGGCCGCGCGGGAGGCCGCGCGTATCGCGCCGCCGAAGAGGGCGCCGGGCCCCATGGCCTCGGAGAGGAATCGGGCCGCCTCGGATGCCGCGAGGATAGCGACGACGGCGAGGAGGACGACGAGCTCGAGCATGAAGCCGAGGAGATTGGCCCGGAGGATACCGGCCTTGCCGGCGTTGGACCAGACGACCCTGATGCCGCGCTGGATCGTGACGACGAGGAGGCGCGCCGAATAGAGCAGGCTCGCCGCGCCGATGGCGGCGGCCGGCGTGCCCAGGGGCCTCCCGAGGAAGGCCTTCACGGCCTCGGTCGCCTCCATCGCGCCGAGGAAGGAGGCCACCGTGCGCTCGGCCTCCGCCAGGGCTCCCGGCCTCGCTCGCAGGAGGGCGGAGGCCAGGCCGAGGGCCAGCAGCACCGCGGGCATCGCGGAGAGGAGGAAGGCGTAGGCGCCGGCCGCCGCGTGGTTGGCGAGCTCGTGCTCTCCGAATCGCTCGAAGGCGAAGACCAGCCTCTGGGCGAGGGCCGTCGCTGCCCGCTTGATCCTTCCCATACGCGCGCGCTCAGGGGGCGAAGCTGAGCGAGGCCTCGGTGCCCTTCCCGGGCGCGAATCTCAACTCCCCGCCGAGCTGCCTCGCGAGCATGGACATGATCATCATGCCCGTGCTGGAGGCCGTCGCGGGCTCGAGCCCGGCGGGCAATCCCGTTCCGTCGTCGGCGACGGTAAGGCGCACGAGGCCGCCCGCTTCCTCGAGCGAGACGCGGATCTCTCCCCCTTCCGAATCGGGATAGGCGTATTTGAAGGCGTTCGTCATCATCTCGTTCAGGATGAGGCCGACGGGCACCGCGTGGGCCGCGTCGAGCTTCAGGTCGGCGAGCGACTTCGTCACCCGCAGGCGGTCCCCGCCCGGGTCCATCGCCCCGTGGATCGAGTCTACCAGCCGCTCGACGTACACGCGCATGTCGACGGTCGCGAGGTCGTCGGACATGTAGAGCCGCTCGTAGGCCGAGGAGATCGAATCGATGCGCCCGATCGCCGATCGAAGCACCAGTTTCGCGGATTCGTCGCCCATCGCGTCCATCTCGAGATTGAGCAGGGACACGATCACGCTCAGGTTGTTCTTCACGCGATGCTCGAGCTCCTTCATCAGCATACTTTTCTGCTCCGCGTTCCGGCGGAGGGATTCCTCGAGCCTCTTCTGCACGGTGATGTCGCGTCCGACCCCGACCAGGCCTACGATCTCGCCCTGGGCGTTCCGGATCGGGACCTTGGAGGTCAGCAGCCAGTGCACGGTGCCGTCCTCGTCGAGGAAGTCCTCCTCGCGGTTGATTATCGGCTTCCCCGCGAAGACCTGCCGGTCGTCCTCCTGCCCGCGCATCGCTATTTCCGGCGGGAACAGCTCGAAGTCGGTCTTCCCCAGCTGGTCGTTCTCGGCGCTCTGCTCCTTACCGTGGAAGGAGGCTATGTTCGAGATGGTCTTGCGGCCGGACAGGTCCTTGAAATAGACGGGGTCGGGCAGGTTGTCGATGAGGGTCTTGAGGAATATCCGCTCTTGCGCGACCTCGTCCTCCGCCTTCTTCCGCTCCGTAATGTCCCGCCCGATGCCGACCAGGCCGATGACGGCTCCCTGGTAGTCGCGCAGGGGTATCTTCGAGGTCAGGAGCCAGCGCTTGCCGCCGTCCGCGCGCGCGAAGGATTCCTCCCGGTTGAAGATGGGCTCGCCGCTCTCGATCACGACGAGGTTGTCCCCGTGGCCGCGCTCGCCGACCTCGCCCGGGAAGAGCTCGAGATCGGTCTTGCCGAGGGCCTCCTCCTTGTCGACGAGCCCGATGTTCTCGATGTCCGCGCGATTGGCGATGATTTTCCGGCCCTCTAGGTCGTTGAAATAGACGGGATCCGGGATGTTGTCGATGAGGGTCTTGAGGAAGAGGTGCTCGCGGCGGGCCTTCTCCTCGGTCTTGCTCAAGCTCGTGACGTTCTGGAGCACGCCGATGACCATGCTCCGCTCCGGGTCGTACTCGGCTATCGAGTGGATGTCCAGGACGATGCCTGTGCCCAGCTGCCGGATCTTGAAGTAGCGATCGTAGGGCTCGCCTTTTTTTATTAGGGCGGCGAGGGCCTCGTCCAGCTCCGCGCGGTACTCGCTCAGCGGTATGGACTGGATATCCGACAGCGCCCACTCGCTCTTCGGGAATCCGTAGATCCTCATCGCTCCCTTGGAGGCCGTGATGGCGTCCGTTCCCAGCCGGTACTCCCAGTTTCCGATCCCGGCCACGGATTCCGCCCGAGTCATCCTCGCCTCGCTCTCCGCGAGCCGATTCGACTGGGCGGTGATCTCCCGCTCCGACTCCAGCAGGCTGGCGTTCGCCGCCTCCAGCTCCTCGCCGGTAACCTGGAGGTCCTCTATCGTGACCCGGAGCCTTTCGTTGACCGCCTCGATCTCCATGTTCTTCTGGTGGAGCCTCTTCTGGGCCTCGAAGAGCTTGAAGGACATCTTGATCGACGCGTCGAGGACGGTGAAGACCGAGGACTTGACGACGTAGCCGTAGTTCGTTATCTCCTCGGTCTTAGCCACCGCCTCCGGCTCCGTATGGGACGAGAGGAAGAGGATCGGGACGTCGTGCGCTCGGAGGATCTCCCTAGCGGCCTCGGTCCCGTCGATGCCCGCGCCGAGATCGATGTCCATGAGGATCAAGTCGTAGGACCCCGGCCCCCTGCGGAATAGCTCGATCGCCTTCTCGCCGCTCGGCGCGTGGATTACGGCGTACCCGACGCCCTCGAGCTTCTTGATCTCGGCGAGCGCGATGATCGCCTCGTCCTCGACGAGGAGGATGGTCTTCGGGGGATTGGTCATTGCCTCGAGTATGCTCTAGCCGAGCCGATTTTTGAAGAGGATGAATAGCCTCAATCCAGGCCGATCATAAGGGCGAGCTTCTTCACCGTGAAGCGGTCTCGTATGGAGTGCGCGCTTCTCATGCCCAGGGCTATCTCGAGCTGGCCGAGGCCGAGCTCCCTCGCGTCCGTCGGGCAGCCGGCGAGGGCGAGGAGGCGCCTTGTCTCTGCGAGGCCCGGCACCGAGGCTGCGAGGGCGAGGATGCCGTCCCAGCCATCGATTATCGCGGCCATCAAGGACTCGCGCTCCGCCGTTCCCATCGAGAGGAAGCGTTCCTGGCAGGCTATCGCCTCCTCCGCCGCGTCGCCGAAGGCCTCCCGGATGAGGGCTTCCTCGGCTTCCCGCCGGGGCGGGGCGGCGCGGCCCAGGCGCTCGGCCGCCTGCGATTTCGACAGCCCCCTGACGCCGTCCCAGAGCCTCGCCGCCTCGAGGGTGCCGATCGCGACCTTGAGCCCGTGCAGGACGGGAGGGCGGCCCTCGCGCAGCAGCCGCAGCTCCCAAAAGTGCGAGTACTGGTGCTCCGCGCCGGAAGCCGGCCGCGAGTGTCCGGCCTCGGCCATGCAGAGCCCCGACTCGACGAGAGCGCGCATCAGGGCGACGACGCCCTCGGGGCTCGCCGCGCCGATGGCGGGCGCGGCGTCGGCGCAGGACCGCGCGGCCGCCACGGAGCGCCGGGCTATCGCCTCGTCGAAGGGCTCGCCCCACAGCAGGGACCCGAGCCGCCAATCGGCTACGGCCGTGAATTTGCAGAGCATGTCGCCGAAGCCGGCAGCTATCATGGGCCGCGGCGCCCGCGCGAGGACCTCCGTGTCCGCGAACACCGCGACGGGAGCCGCGGCCGGGACCGTGCGCTTGCCGCCGTCGACGACGAGGGGCGCTACGATCGAGCTGTAGGCGTCGACCGAGGGAGCAGTCGCGAGGCTGACGAAGCCGCGGCCCGTACGGTGGCAGGCGAAGCGGACTATGTCGGTGATCGTCCCGGACCCGACGGCGACATAGAGCCGCTCCCTGGGATCGTCGTCGAGGAGGAGCCTTAGTATGCTGCGCGCGTCGGCGGCGAGGTAGGGTTCGTCGAAGACCGTCGCGCGCGAAGCGAGGCCGGCGCCTCGAAGCTCGGCCAAGGCCTCCTCGCCCGCGGCCTTCCAGGTATTCGCGTCGGCGACGAGCCTCGGCGGAGCCGCGCCGGAGGCCGAGTTCGCCCTCGCGGCGCAGAAGGCGGCGAGGCGCTTCGCCGCTCCTTTTCCAATATCTATCACTTCGGGAAGCCGGCCTGTATCCATCCTGTTCCTCCGAAAGGGCAACTATATATCATGCGAAGCTTCGCTTTCTCGATTGACGGAACCCGGAAGCGATGATACAAAGAAAATACCGTGTACGTACACGGATCAATACGTGTACGCAAACGCAATAAAATGGAAGCGGAACGAATCACCGTAAAAGAGATCGCCCGTCTCGCAGGCGTCTCCATCGGCACCGTCGATAGGGTCCTCCACGACCGGGGCGGGGTTTCCGTCGAGACGAAGGAGCGGGTCGACGAGATCATAGCCTCCCTCGGCTACGAGCCCAACCTCCTCGCGCGGCAGCTCTCGCTCAATAAAAGCTACACCTTTCGCGTGATCCTGCCTCGCGCCGACCAGGATTCGGGCTATTGGTCGCTGTGCCTCGCGGGCATACGCCGGGCCGAGCGCGATCTCGCGCCGTACAAGGCCGCCCTGCGCGTCGACCAATTCGACCGCTACGACGGGGCCGCGTATGGCGCCCTCCTCGAAGACCTCGTCGCCGATCCCTGCGACGGGCTGCTCATCGCTCCCGTCCTTCCGGACGAGCTCCTCCCCGCTCTCTCCCGCCTGGCCGCGGCTCCCTACGTGTTCTTCGACAGCGAGGTCCCGGGCGCCGCTCCGGTCGCGTCCATCGGCCAGGATGCGTTCAGGGCCGGCCGCCTGGCGGGCCGGATGATGTCCCTCCTCGTCGCGGGCCCCGGCCCCCTCGTGGCGGTGAGCGCCCACGAGGGCGACAGGCACATACGGCAGCGCATCGAGGGCTTCGAGTCCTTCCTCGGCGGATCGAGGGAGATAGAGGTCGCGGAGTGCCCGGAGCTCGAGGCGCCCGAGGAGTGCGACCGCTTCCTCGGCGCCCTCTTCGGTGCGAGGCCCGGCATAGCGGGAGTCCTCGCCGCCAATTCTTCCGGACACCTCATCGGCGAGTGGCTGGCCTCGCGCGGGGCGAAGGACGGCTGCGCGCTAGTGTCCTGGGACCTGGTGCCGGCCAACGCGCGCGCGCTGCGCGACGGCAAGATCGACTGCGTCGTTTCGCAGCGGCCCGCGGAACAGGCCCGCGAGGGCATGGAGCGCCTATTCAGGGCGGTCGTGCGCGGCGAGCGCGACGATTCGCCCGCCTCCATACCGTTGGAGATCTACTTCAAGGAAAACATTCCCGTTACGGACGATGAGGAGGATAGATGAGCTCCAAGAAAGGCCTGGACTACGTCCTGGGCATCGATTTCGGCACCGATTCGGTGCGCGCCCTCGTGGTGGACGCGGCCGACGGATCGAGCGCGGGGACGGCGGTCAGCGCGTACAAGCGCTGGGCGAGGGGAGAGTATTGCGATCCGCGATCGAACCGCTTCCGCCAGCATCCCCTGGATTACGTCGAAGGGATCGAGGATGCAACCAAGAGGGCCCTCGCCGCGGCCGGCGCCGAGGCCGGCGCCTCCATCGCCGCCAAGGTCCGCGGCATAACGATCGACACGACCGGCTCGACGCCCTGCCTCGCCGACGCCACCGGAGCTCCCCTGGCGCTCAAGGCAGAATTCGCCTCGGAGCCCGACGCCATGTTCGTGCTGTGGAAGGACCACACGGCCGTCCCCCAGGCGGAGCGCATCAACGCCCTCGCCCGCGGCTGGGGCGGCGAGGACTTCACCAAGTACGAGGGAGGCATCTACTCCTCCGAGTGGTTCTGGGCCAAGGTTCTGAAGCTCGTCGAGAACGAATCCACGGCCATGGCCGCCGCTCGCACGGTCGTCGAGCACTGCGATTGGATGCCCGCCCTCCTCACGGGGGTCAAGGACCTCGAGTCCTATAGGCGCAGCCGCTGCGCCGCGGGGCACAAGGCCATGTGGCACGCCTCCTGGGGCGGCTATCCTCCCGCGGCCTTCCTCGACAAGCTAAGCCCCCGGCTCTCCGAGCTCGCGGCTTCCCTCGGGACGGAGACCTACACCGCAGAGACCGCGTTCGGGAAGCTCTGCCCCGAGTGGGCCGGGAGGCTCGGGCTGCCGGCCGACGTGGTCGTGTCGGTCGGCGCCTTCGACGCGCACATTGGCGCCGTGGGCGGCGACGTGGCGCCGGGCACCCTCCTCAAGATCATGGGCACGAGCACTTGCGACATCATGATCGGGCCCAAGCCGGCCGTCGGCGCCGCCGAGAAGCTCGTGGCCGGCATCTGCGGGCAGGTCGACGGCTCGGTGGTCGAGGGCATGATCGGCTACGAGGCCGGCCAGTCGGCCTTCGGCGACGTCTTCGCCTGGTTCCGCAAGCTCCTGGCCTGGCCGGCGCGCGCCGGGCTTCTGGGCCTCGCGGCCGGGGCCGATGCCGCCGCGGCCGCGCTCGAGCTCGAGGACAAGCTCCTCCCCGCCCTCGAGGCCGAGGCCGCCAAGATCGACCCCGCGGCCTCGGGCCTCGTCGCCCTCGATTGGATGAACGGGCGCCGCACGCCCGACGCCGACCAGGCCCTGACCGGCGCGCTGGCCGGCATCAGCCTCGGCACCGACGCTCCCGCCGCGTACCGCGCCCTCATCGAGTCCGCCGCCTTCGGCTCGCGCGCCATCGTGGAGCGCCTGCGCTCCGAGGGCGTCAAGGTCGAGCGCGTGGCCGCGATCGGCGGCGTCGCCCGCAAGAGCCCCCTCGTCATGCAGATCACCTCGGACGTCCTCGGCATGGACATCTCCGTGTCCGCGAACGACCAGTCCGTCGCCCTCGGCGGCGCCATGTTCGCCGCGGCCGCGGCCGGCCTCTACCCCGACGCCCTCTCGGCCCAGGCGGCGATGCGCGCGCCCATCGAGCGCGTGTACAAGCCCGATCCGGCGCGTCGCGCCGCCTACGACAAGCTCTACCTGAAGTACAAGGCCCTCGGCGCCTTCGCCGAGAAGGAGATGCGCGCATGATCGACCTCAAGAAGTACGAGTATTATTTCGTGACGGGCAGCCAGGACCTCTACGGCGCCGACGTCCTCAAGAAGGTGGACGAGCACTCTAAGGCGATGGTCCAGGCCCTCGACCCGAGGCTCCCCTGCAAGCTCATCTGGAAGAGCGTCGTGAAGGGGCCCGACGCCATCCTCGCCCTCGTCCGCGAGGCGAACTCCAATCCCAATTGCGCGGGCATCATCACCTGGATGCACACCTTCAGCCCCTCGAAGATGTGGATCGCCGGGCTCACCGAGCTCAATAGGCCGCTGTGCCACCTCCACACCCAGTTCAACCGCGACATCCCCTGGGACGCCATCGACATGGACTTCATGAACCTCAACCAGTCGGCCCACGGCGACAGGGAGCACGGCTTCATAGGCGCGCGCCTGCGCATCCCCCGCAAGGTCGTGGTCGGCCACTGGGAGGCCCCGGCGGTCCTCGAGAAGCTCTCCGGTTGGATGCGCGCGGCGGCCGCCTTCGCCGACGGACGCAGCCTCAAGGTCGCGCGCTTCGGGGACAACATGCGCGAGGTCGCGGTCACCGAGGGCGACAAGGTCGAGGCCCAGATCAAGCTCGGCTGGTCGATCAACGGCTACGGCGTCGGCGACCTCGTCAAGGCCGTGACGGCGGTGGGCGAAGCCGAGGTCGACGCTCTCGTCAAGCTCTACGCCGACGAGTACGAGATCGCCTCCGACGCCAAGTCCGGCGCCGGCCTCGAGCGCGTGTGCGAGCAGGCCCGTATCGAGATCGGCATGAAGGCTTTCCTGTCGGAGAGGAATTGCGGCGCGTACACGGACACCTTCGAGGACCTGCACGGCCTGCCCCAGCTGCCCGGCCTCGCCTCGCAGCGACTGATGGCGTCGGGCCTCGGCTTCGGCGGCGAGGGCGACTGGAAGACCTCCGCCCTGGTGCGCGCGATGAAGGTCATGGCGAGCGGCCTCGGCGGCGCCTCCTTCATGGAGGACTACACCTATCACTTCGAGCCGGGCAAGGAAGCCGTCCTCGGAGCCCATATGCTCGAGGTCTGCCCCTCCATAGCGAAGGGCAAGCCCAGGCTCGAGGTCCACCCCCTCGGCATCGGCGGAAAGGCCGACCCGGCCAGGCTCGTATTCACGGGCGACGCGGGCCCCGCGCTGAACGCCACGCTAGTCGATATGGGCGGCCGCATGCGCATGATCGTCAACGAGGTCGACGCGATAGAGCCCAAGGCCATGCCCAAGCTGCCGGTCGCGCGAGTGCTGTGGCGCCCGCGCCCCGACCTTGCCAAGGCTGCCGAGTGCTGGATCATCGCCGGCGGCGCCCACCACACCGGCTACTCGCGCGTCGTCAAGACCGAGTGGATGCGCGACTGGGCCGAGATGGCCGGCATCGAGTTCCTCCTCATCGACGCGAAGACCGACCCCGAGGAGCTCCGCAAGGAGATCCGCTGGAACGAGATCGGCTTCAGGCTCGGGCTGTAAGCATGGGCAAATTCGACGGCCGCTACGCGGCGCTGCGCGAGGAGGCCTGCGCCGCGAACCTGGAGATAGCGCGGCTCGAGCTCGCGATACTCACCTGGGGCAACGCGTCGGCCTTCGATCCCTCCCTCGGAGCCTTCGCGATCAAGCCCTCGGGCCTCGAGTACTCCGAGCTGGGGCCCGATAGCATGGTCGTCGTCGACCTCGATGGCCGCGTAGTCGAGGGGAGCCTGAGGCCCTCCTCGGATACCAAGACCCACCTCGTACTCTATCGCGCCTTCGAAGGCGTGCGCGGAGTCTGCCACAGCCACTCCGCCCACGCGGTGGCCTGGGCGCAGGCGAGGCGGGGCATTCCCTGCCTCGGCACCACCCACGCCGACCAGACGGCGGGCGAGGTGCCCTGCACGGCGATGATCTCCGCGGAGGCCCTCGCGAAGGATTACGAGCTCGGCACCGGAGAGCTCATAGTCGAGACCTTCAGGGGACGGAAGCCCCTCGAGGTCCCGATGGTCATAGTAGCCGGTCACGGCCCGTTCGCCTGGGGAAAGAGCGCCATGGCGGCAGTGCATTACGCGGCGGCCCTCGAGGAAGTCGCGCGCATGGCCATCCTGACCTTCCAGGTCGATCCCGGCGCCGCGCCGCTGCCCGAGCACGTTATGCGAAAGCATTACGAGCGCAAGCACGGGCCTTCGGCCTACTACGGGCAGCCGAAGGCCTAGCGAAGCGTTAGCCGAAGTAAAGAGCGATCATTCCTAGGCCGGCGCGGTCTCCTCCTGGACTGCGCCGGCCCTTTTTCGTCCCCCTCGGCCGGCTTCGGCCGAGGGCCCGTCCGACGGTCGGAAGTGGGGGTAGACCGCCATGACGACGAGGCTCGCGAGCAGGGCGCTGACGGGCAGGGTCCCGAGGCCGGTGGCCAGGTACAGCAGATAGAAGGCGGGCAGAGTCAGCGCGAGCGCCGCGAAGGCGGCGAGCCCGGCGATCGCCGGATGGGGCCGCGCCATTCCTCTCGTCGCGATCATCGCCAGGAAGGCGGCCAGATCCAGGAGCGCCGGCCAGAGCAACAGGTAATTCGCGGCGGGGAACGCGATCGCGGCGAGGAGGGCTAGGGCGGACCAGAGGATCAGGGCGCCGGCGAGTAGCTCCCGCGCCTTCGCCCGCCGTCCCGCCAGCGACAAGCCGCCTATCGTCGCCAGGGCGGCGAGCGCGAGGCAGGCCGCGAGCAGCCAGGCGTCGTTCGGGCTATGGGGCCAGTCGTGCGGCTTGAAGAGGCCTATGAAGGTCGAGGGCAGCAGCGACAGGGCCGAGCCGAGCGATCCCGCCTCCAGGGATCGCCAGAGGATCGTTACCAGGAGGGGAGCGGCCGCGAGCGTAGCGAGCGACCCGGCCAGCCCGGCAGCCGTTCCCCGCCAGGACAGGGCCCTCCGACGCGCCGCGAGGCCGAGCGCGGCCGCGAGCAGTACGGCCAAGAGAACGCTCGCCGGCAGGACCGCCTTGCGCGGATAGTAGGCCATCGCGCCGAGGAGGTTGAAGTAGACCATGTCCTCGCGCGGGCGCGGCGGCGAGGACAGGTCGGTTCCGCCGAGGCTCTTCGTCAATCGCAACAGGACCTCCCCGGCTCGCTGGACGCTGCCGGGATCTATGCCGGAGGGTAGGTCCTCCATGGAATGGTTGTTCGGGTAGCTGTAGACCGTGAGGAAATCGTAGCCCGGCAGGCCCTTGAGCGAGAAAGCCGTGAAATCGGTGTCGCCCATGGGGCTTCCCCCGAAGAGGTACGGAGCCAGCGCCGTTCCCGAGCCCGAGAGCGCCAATAGCCCGATCGACCAGCCCTGCCGCGAGCCGGACCGCCACATGACCGGCGGCCCCGCGGTGATCCCCTCGAGGTTGATGGCCAGCCTCGCGTCCCTCATCCAGGGGTGGCCACCGGCGAAGGCTATGGCCCCGATAAGGCCGAATTCCTCGGCGTCGGTGAGCGCCACGACGATGTCGTTGTCCAAGGCCGGGCCCGCCCGGATCGCCCTCGCCAGCTCCATCAGGATGACCGTGCCCGTGCCGTCGTCGCCGGCGCCCCGGCTAAGCGCCATGGTATCGTAATGCGCCGTCAAGACGACGGCCGCGCCGCCCCTCCGGCCCTTGATGCGGAGGGCTATGTTCTTGACGGGCTTCCCCTGCGTTATCACAGACGAGACAGTCTGGACCTCCGGCTCGAGGCCGTCCTTCGCCAGCGTCTCGACGATATACTCCCTGGCCGCCTGGTTGCCGGTCCAGGGCCGGGGCGCCTTCGTTATGGCTTCGAGGTCCCGCATCGCCCGTACCGCCGAAAAGCCTCCCCGGGCCGCCGCGACGGTCTTCGGCTCGGGATTCCTGATCGATGTCAGGTAGACCGCACCGCAGGCCAGGAGGATCCCAGCGAATAGCGCGGCTCGGGTCCGCGCGCCGCCCGCAGCTTTCACGGGGCGATCATCAGGCCGACGCGCAGCGCCAGCTTGACCAGGTCGACGGGCGTCCTGGCCCCGATCTTCGAGTAGATCGAGCTCTGGTAATTCTCGGCCGTCCTCTGGCTGACCCCGAGCCTCGTGGCGATCTCCTTGGCCGTAAGCCCTCCGAGGATCGCGTCCAGGAATTCGCGCTCCCGTGGCGTCAGCGCCTCGAAGCGCTCGCGCAGCTCCGGGCGCTCCTCCGGCTCGCGCAGGGCCGACGTAAGGAGGTCGCGCAGGAGCTCTCCCTCGACGAAGAGCTCTCCCTCCAGGACGAGCTCGAGGGCGAGGACGAGATTGGCGATGGGAATGCTCTTGGAGGCGTAACCGGAGGCGCCGAATTGGAGCGCCTTGCGCACCAGGGCGCGATTCGTTTCCATGGATAGGACGAAGAAGCTCGGCGCGCCGGGCCGCCTGGCCAGGGTCTCCACGATGTCCAGCCCGCTCCGGTCGGGAAGCCCGATGTCGACGATCGCGAGGTCGAAGGCCCCGGCCTCGATTTTGTACATCGCCTCCCTCGCCGTCCCCGCCTCGGCCAGCTCCTCGAGCTCCATCGCTTCCATGAGCGCGCGGGCTACCCCCGTCCTGAACAGGGAGTGGTCGTCGACGATGATCAGCCTGCGAATGGCATTCCTCCCTCCCCCGCCGCGGTCATGCCGCGTCTCCGCTCCAGCCTTTCATAGTACCCTTATAAGCAGCATGTAAAGCGCGGTGCCCCCGAAGATGCTGACGAGGGTGTTGCGCTTCCAGAGGTGCAAGGCGGCGACGCAGAGGCCGGCCGCCAGTTCGGGGATGCCGTAGGGCGCGCTCGCGAAGCTGAGGGCCTTGTACGAGCCGAGGACGAGGATGGTCATGATCATGGGCGGGATATAGACTTGGAGGAAGTCGACGACGGCGGGCGGGCGCCGCCTCATGAAGAAGAGGAAGGGGGTCGCGCGGCAGAGGAGGGTCACGGCGCCCATCGCGAGTATGGCGCCGAGGACGTAGGGGTTCACGAGAGCGCCTTCCTGAAGGGGAGTATGCCGAGGACCGAGGCGAGTATGGCGACGACGAGGAAATTGGCCGGGCCCACGAGGAGGAGGGCCCCTCCGGTTGCTATCGTCGCGACGACGTACGGGGCCGCCCTCCGGACCGAGCGCATCTGCTCGATGAGAAGGACGATGAAGAGGGCGGTGAGGGCGAACTCGATGCCCTTCGAGTCGAAGGGGAGGGCGGCGCCGATGAGGGCGCCTATCGCGCTGCCCAGCACCCAATAGGACTGGTCGAGGGCCGAGACCGCGGCGTAGAAGGACTCGCGGTCGGCTCCCGCGGGGGGCTCGACGGTGGTCAGGATCCCGTAGGTCTCGTCGGTGAGGGCGTAGACGAGGTAGGCCTTCCAGCGCTTGCACGAGGCGTAGCGGTCGAGGAGGGAGAGGCCGTAGACCATGTGGCGGGCATTGATCAGGAAGGTGACCAGTGCGATCTGCGCTATGCCGGCGCCCGAGGCGAGGAGGCCCACCGAGAGGAACTGCGCTGCCCCCGCGAACACGACGACCCCCATCAGGGGGGCGAGCCACCAGGGCTGGCCGGACTTCACGAGGAGGAGGCCGAAGGCGATGCCGATGGTGACGTAGCCGAGGAGTACGGGGACGCTCGCCTTGAAGGCCGCCCTCAAGGCGCCGTGGCCGCGGGGAGCGCTCGCGCTGCTTTCCATAAATGTGAAACTATAACCTTATGTGAGGCTTCGCAGCAAGATTGGGCCGGCTGCGCGTCGGGTGCGCTTTCTCGCCGCAGCTCCGGCGGAAGTCTGGGTATATTCCCGGGAACCGAGGGACCGAGGCAAAATCCGCACGATCCGTCCAGGCAAAAGCCCCAATATCAGGATAAAGCGGGAAAAACCATCGATTTCTGCTCAAAAGATCCATCACTTAGCCCGCCAAATGCATGTCGCGCCGCGGTTTCCCCACAAATCATCATTCCGATCCGGCAACCCAGGCGGGTTCCCGGGTCCGCGGTCAGTTGTAGACCGAAAAGTAGTTCACAGGAGGTCCTAAATGAAGAAAGCGATGGGTAGATTCCTCGTCCTCGCCCTTTGCTTCAGCGCTATCGCCGCTTTCGCGGCGCCGCCCAAGGTCGGCGTGTGCATCTACACGTTCGACGACACCTTCATGTCCTACGTCCGCAACACGATCGAGGCCGCCGCCAAGGGCAACCTCGACCTCTCCGTCCAGGACAGCCAGTGCGACCAGCCGAAGCGGAACGACCAGGTCGACCAGTTCCTGATGTCCTGGGCGCTGACGGGCACGATGACGACGCCTTTCCCGCGCGCCTTCAATACGCGCGCTATCGTGTCGAAGGCCTCGTATTGGCGGCCGCTCATCGACCGGGTGACCGAGTCGAAGATATAGAAGTCGCAATCCTTCAGGAGGACTCTCGCGATGTCGACGAAGAAGCGGCTCCTCGGGTCCACCGCCTCGAGCGTCGTGTCGAGCGGCAGAATGGCCTCGAGGCACTTGGGGGTCTCGGCGGCCGCTCGGCGCATCGCTCCCTTACGCCGAGGCGTAGTCCAGTATCTTCTCGCTCGTGGCCTCGCTCCGGGGAAGGTCGCAGGCGATCCTGCCGCCGGCGAGGACGAGGATACGGTCGCACATCCCAAGGATCTCCTCGATGTCGGAGGAGATGAGTATTATCGAGGCGCCCTTGGTGACGAGGTCGTTCATCGCGTTGTAGATGTCGATGCGGGCGGCTGCGTCGATGCCGCGTGTAGGCTCGTCCATGATGAAGATCTTGCACAGGCTCATGAACCAGCGCGCGACGACCACCTTCTGCTGGTTGCCTCCCGAGTAGCTGCGCATGATATCGCTGGGATGGCCCGGAAGTATGCCGAGGCTCGAGATGTACTCGTCGGTGAGCTCTTCCATATAGCGCGTGTCGAGGCCGTAGGAGCCGAGGAAGCGGTCCAGCGCGGCCACCGAGATGTTCTGGACGATGTCCTGGTTGTGGAAGGACGCGTTGTTGTCGCGGTCCTCGGGGATGAGGGCGATGCCTCGCCTCAGGGCCTCCGAGGGGTGGCGGAATTCGGCGCGCACCCCGTCGACGCGCACGAGGCCGCCCGACGGCCGCGCCTGCCCGAAGAGGCAGTTCGCCAGCCGGGTTCGGCCCGATCCCATTAGGCCGGTGATCCCCAGGACCTCGCCCTTGCGCAGGGTGAAGCTGACGTCCTGGAGCACGGAGCCGCTCCGGAGGTGCTCGACGCTGAGGACCTGGGGGCCGTATTCGACGCGGAGCCTCGGGTAGCGCTCGGTGCAGGTGCCCCCCGTCATCATGCGTATCAGGTCCTCGCGGCCGACCGATCCGTCGGGAAGGCTCGCTGCGATCCGGCCGCCGTGGAGGACGGTCACGCGGTCGGCTATCTTGCCGATCTCGTCGAGCTTGTGGGAGATGTAGAAGATGCCGACCCCCCGGTCCCGGATCTCCCTCACGATCTTGAAGAGGATTTCGCGCTCCGGGTCCGCCATCCCGGCCGTCGGCTCGTCGAAGACGACGGCCTTGGCCACCGCGACGCAGGTCTGGGCTGCGGAGACGACCAGCCTCTGGGTATAGCCGAGCCGGGAGACGAGGTCCTCCGGGGAGATGGCGATCCCCAGCCGCGTGAAGAGCCGCTCGCAATCCTCGTGGAGCTTGTATTTGTCCAGCGTCCTGGCCCCGAGCTGGCGCCTGGGGACGCGGCCGAAGAATACGTTCTCCGCCACGCTCAGGTTGTCGAAGAGCTGGGCGTTCTGGTGCTGCATCACGACGCCGGCGAGCCGCGCCTCGTTGACCGAGGCGAAGTCGACGCTCTCCCCGTCCAGGAGGATGTCGCCGCCGTCGCGACGGAATATCCCGCAGATCGCCTTCATCAGGGCCGATTTCCCCGACCCGTTCTGCCCGACGAGCACGTGGACCTCGCCCGCGCGCAGTTCCAAGGAGACGTCCCGGAGGGCGAAGTCGTCGCTGAAGAACTTGGAGAGGGACCGGAGCGCGAGCAGCGGCGCGGCCTCGCGCGCGGTTCCGCGGTCCCCCACCCTAGTCCCCTCCCTCGAAGGCGTTGACGGAGGTGAAGAGCTGTATGTCCATCGCGAAGATCCTGGCCTTGAAGGCCTCCGGGACGCTCGTGTTGGTGACGACCTTGCGCGCCAGCGATAGGGGTCCGAGCCGGAAGAAGGCGTTGCGCGCGAAGCGGGAGGCCTCGCAGAGCACGATCTTGTCCTCGGCGCAGGCGAGCGCCTCTTTTATTAAGGCGGCCTTCTCCTGGCTCGAGACGGTGAGCTGGAGCTGCTCGCCTATGCCGTCAACCTCGACGAAGATCTTGTTTACGAAGAAGGCCTGGACGTTGGCTTGGGCGAGACTGCCGAAGAGGGCCCGGCTCTCGGGGTCGGGGCTGCCGCCGAGGAGGACCGCGTGGTTGCCCGCCTGGCCCGCTACCTCGAGGGCCACCTGGATGTCGTTGGTGAGGACGGTCACGTTAGCCCTGCCCGCGAGCTTGCGCGCGAGGCGGAAGGCGATGGGCCCGTTGGTGAGCATGAGGACGTCGTCGTCCTCGACCATGAGGAAGGCGACCCGGGCTATCTCCTCGCGGTCCTCCTCCTCTTTCGCGAATTCGGGGCCCGGGTCGGGGGCGGCCCCCGCCTCGTCGTCGCCCTTGATGATGGCGCCCCCGTGCATCCGCGTGAGGAAGCCCTCGGACTCGAGCTTCTCGAGGTCCCTGCGGACCGTGACCTCGGAGACGCTGAGCAGCTCGCTCATTGAATGGACATCGAGCTTTCCGCGCTCTCGCAGGTAGCTTTTCAGGATGTTGATCCGCTCGACAGCAAACATTGTGCCGGCATTGTAGGGCTCGAAGGGGCAAATACTCAAGTTTTTTCGTTTGACTGGGAGCGGAAGTCGTGCTAAGGTCGAAAGCAAACGAAACCAAATGATCATATCCGCACAGGATATTGATCGTGAAGTGATCGTTTCTTCGAGGCGGGGAATTACCCCGTTCAATTCCGTTCAAGGAGCGTTCAAGCATGAATCGTCTCGTCAAGACAATCCTCCTCGCATCCGCCGCCGCCCTGCTCGTGGGCACCGGCCTCTCCGCCCAGAAGACGGTCGGCATCGCGATGCCCACCCAGTCCTCCGCCCGCTGGATAGCGGACGGCGGTAACATGAAGAAGGTCCTGGAGGCCCGCGGCTATAAGGTCGACCTTCAGTACGCCGAGGACAACATCGACGCCCAGGTAGCCCAGGTCGAGAACATGATCACCAAGGGCGACAAGGTCCTCGTGATCGCCGCCATCGACGGCGCAGCCCTCTTCAACGTGCTCGAGAAGGCCCACGCGGCCGACGTCAAGATCATCTCCTACGACCGCCTCATCATCAACTCCCCCTGGGTCGACTACTACGCCACCTTCGACAACTTC
>JANXYQ010000006.1 GCA_025355995.1 Spirochaetaceae bacterium
GGAAGAGGCCGACCGCCGCTGGGCCGTAGCCGAGGCCGCGCACGAGGAGCTGCAGGTAGGGCGTGGTGACTCCGTAGATCGCGAACAGCGAGAAGTACGCGAGGGCGAAGCGCGGGCGGCCGTCGCCCTTCGACGCGGCGGCCGGGGTTTTCATCGGGGGAAGTATAGTCAGCGCCGCTCCCCTTAGAAAAGCAGGCCGAGGCCGATTCCGGTCGCGAGGCGGGGCGCCGCTCCCGGCTCGAAGTCGGCTCCCAGGTAGGCCGCAGCGACGAAGGGCGTGGAGCCAAGCATGAGCCTGCCCTCGAGGGCGGCGTGGAGGGGCGGGGTCGGGTCGGGCGCGCCGCCCTCGAAGGAGAAGGGCAGCTCGGCCGAGACGCCGGCCCTGAAGCTTCGTCCCTCGAGCCAGAACCCCGCCCGCGCGAGGAGGAGGAATTCCGGGCCGCCGGCGGAAAGATCGACGAGGGCGCCGGGAGAGAGCGCCGCGCTGAAGGCGCCGAAGCGCAGGGCCAGGGGCAGCGAGGCCTCGACGGCGGTCCGGGCTCCGGGAACCGCGGTCGAGGCCGCCGAGCTGAAGCTTCCCCTGACGAACGCGGCGCCGCTCGCGATGCCGGTCCTGTCCCCGAAGATCGTGGCGAGGACGGAGGCGGCGAGGTCGGAGGCGCCGTCGGGCGATCCCGTCTCGGCCGCAGCGTGGACGGCGAGGGTGGCGATCCCGCCCAGAGAAAGCGCGGCCGAGAGCCCGATGCCGGAGGACTCGAGCCCTCCCCAGGGCGCGAACCAGGAGAATTCCGCGGCGAGGGTGCCTGCGGGCTGGGTGAGGGGATCGGGCATGTAGGCGAGGCCGGGCAGTGCCGAGACGGTCCCGCTGGCGCGAATAACGAGGTTGGAGTCGAGGCGTAACTCGGTTCGGAGGATGATCGGCTCTTCCGCCGACGGGCTTCCGTCCGGCGCCGGCGCCGGCGTCGCCTCGAGCGTGACCGAATAGACGCCGTCGGGCAGGGGCTCCCCGTCGCTCCCGAGGCCGTTCCACGCCCGGGATTGGTTCCAAGTGTCTATGTTCGGGAAGTCCAGGGTCGCCGTCACCTCGCCGCCCGGGCCGCGGATCTCGGCGCGCGCGGAGCCGTAACTCGTCGCGCTGAAATCCAGGGAGGTCCTTCCCGAGGCGCCGGCGTTGCGCGGATTGAATACGGGCCGGCTCGGCTCGAATTTTCCGATCCGGAACGGGGCCTTCTCGAGCGCGATCGAAATCGATTCGGTCGTCCTCCCCATGACGACGACGGGGAGTCTCTGCTCGACATAACCGAAGCGCCTGAAGGCCATCGTGTGGGCGCCCGTCGGCAGCTCGACGAGGCCGCCGCTCACCGGGGAGCCGTCCGCGTATATCGAGGCATCCGAGGGTTCGACCTTGATCGACAGGAAGCCGGTAATCCTTTGGGGCCTGAAGGAGACGTAGTAAAGGGTCTTTTCCTGGAGGAGTACCCAGATGCCGAGGTCGTAGTAGCCTGGAGCGCTTACCTCGAGGAAATGGCTGCCGGGAGCGAGTCTATAGCTGAAGCCTCCCTTATATGGGAGTTTCGCGACGAAGGCCTTGTCGACATGGAAGTCGGCGCCCGTGATCGAGCAAGTGACGTCGAGGTCGGCCTGACCCGCGTTCAGGGTCTTCTCGCTGCTGACGGAGACCCTTTCGTTCGCGTCGAAGAGGATGGTCTGGGCTCCGACCGAGGCGGAAAGCGCGCAGCAGAGGATGGCGATGGTCAGGCTGAGGCGGCTCATGATCCAACAATACCGCTTCGCGGCGGGTCGCGCTACTCTAGCTTCCTCGGGCGGGCGAGGCTACAGTAGCCTCGACGCGAGGAGGCAACATGGTTCGTCTTGTGCCGATCGCCTCCGGGAAGGGGGGCGTGGGGAAGAGCGTCATCGCGGCCAACCTCGGCCTCGCGCTGGCGAGGGCGGGCCGCGCGGTCGTCCTCGTGGACCTCGACCTGGGAGGCTCCAACCTCCATACCTTCCTGGGAGTCAAGAACAAGAACCCGGGCATCGGGGCGCTCGCGTGGAAGCGCGAGCGCTCCCTCGACGGTCTCCTCGTCGAGACCGGCTACGAGAGGCTCTGGCTGGTGCCGGGGGACGGCCTCCTTCCGGGCACCGCGAATATCGATTGGTTCACGAAGAAGCGCATCCTCAAGGAGCTCTCTTCCCTGCCGGCCGATTTCGCGATCCTCGACCTCGGGGCGGGCTCGTCCTTCAACGTCGTCGATTTCTTCCTCGCCTCGAGCGAGGGCGTCCTCGTGGTCAGGCCCGAGATCACCTCTGTCCTCAACGCCTACGCCTTCCTCAAGACGGCCGCCTTCCGCGCCCTCTCCCGTTCCTTCCCGGAGAAGAGCCTCGGGAGGGCGGCGGTCAACGGGTTCGCGGCCGTCAAGAACGAGGGCTCGGGCCTGTCCTTCCTGGACTTCGCCAGCGAGCTCGCCGGGAAATTCCCCGAGGGGCAGGCCGCGCTAAAGAGGCTCTCGGAGCTCCGGCCGCGGGCCATCATGAACATGTCCAGGGACCCGGGCGATGCCGACCTGGGGACCAGGCTGCACGACATCGTCGTCAAGAACCTCGGCATCTCCATCGAATTCGCCGGCTACCTTCCCGATCTTCCGGCCGTCCCGGCGAGCGTCGCCTCGCGCAGGCTCCTCTTCGACAGCGACCCCTCGTCGGAGTTCTCCCAGGGCATCCAAGCGGCTGCCGCCAAGTTGGCCGCCCCGCCCGTTTCTCTCGCCCTCGCCCTCCACGACGCCGACGGGTAGCCCTAGTCGCGGCTATGGTCCGGATAGAGTCGTAACTCAACATCCTTGCACGATCGGGCGCTCGCGTGGCAATCTCGTATCGATGCTCTTTCGATCCTCGCCTCGCGTATTCCGACTGCTAAGGAATGGCTTAACCTGCCTCGCTCTCCTGACCGCCTGCTCCGGGGACGCCGGCTCGGGAGGCGCAAGCGCTAATCCGCGCAGCTCCGCCTCCTCCCTCGACTTGAGCCAAAAAGCCGCTCAGGTCCTCCTCATCGGAGTCGAGGGCTCGGGCAGGCCCTCCGCGGATACGCTGGACCTTCTTGCCCGCCTGCCCGTCGGGGGCGTCGTCCTCTTCGGCTTCAATCTGCCGCCCGAGCCCGCCGGGTTAGGGGCCTACGCGGCCGACCTCCAGGACAGCGTCGTGCGGACGCGCACGGGCGCAGGCATTCCCCTCATCGTGGCCATCGACCACGAAGGGGGCTCGGTATTCCGCTTCAAGGGCGAGGGCATCACCCGCATTCCCCCTCCCTCGGAGGTAGGTCCCCGTGGCGCTCGCTACGCCGCCCTCCTGGGGCATATAGCCGGCGCCGAGCTCCGCGCCCTCGGCGTCAACATGGCTCTCGCTCCCGTCGTGGAACTGCTCAACGACAGGAACAAGGGCTTTCTCGGCTCCCGGTCCTACGGGCGCGAGGCCGCCCGTGTGGACGCGGCGGCGAGCGCCTATATCAAGGGCCTCCAGGCCGAGGGCGTGGCCGCCGTCGCCAAGCACTTTCCCGGCAACGCGGGAGAGGACCCGCACAAGGTCCTGCCGGAGCTCGATATCGACAAACGGGCCTACGAGCGCGACTACCTGCCCCGCTTCGCCTCCGCGATCAAGAGCCGCGTCTCCTCCGTGATGCTGTCCCATGTCGTCTTCGGCGCCCTCGACCCCGGGAAGCCCGCCAGCCTCTCCCCCGCGATCGTCGGCGGCGAGCTTCGCGGCCGGCTGCGCTTCCGGGGCCTCGCGATAACCGACGACCTCGGCATGAGGGCTCTGTCCGCGACCTGGAGCCCGGAGCGGTCGGCGGTTGCAGCCCTCGCGGCAGGAGCCGACCTCCTCATGTTGACCGACATGCGCGCCGCCGCCCGCGTGAGGGACGCGATAGTCGCCGCGGTCCGATCCGGTCGCCTGCCGGCCTCCAGGCTCGACGAGGCCGTCGCTCGTATCCTCGAGGTCAAGCGCCGCTTCGGGATGGAAGCCGGCCTCGACCCCAAGACGCGGGCGAAGAGGCTTGCCGGCTTCCCCGCGATAGTCCAAGAGGACTCGAAGAGGATCAGGGCCTTTCGGTTCTAGGCGCCCTAGCGCGGGATATTCGTCGATTAATTCTTTTCCCCTGCGAGCCGATCATCAATAGGTGAGACTCAAAGCCCTCGCCCCGGCGATCCTCGCGCTACAGCTCTCCGTCCCTCCGCTGGCCGCCGCTCCCGCGCCCTCCCTCGCGCTCGCGGCCTCCGACCTCAGGATCGAGCAGTTCCGAGACGGCGGCTACCACCTGTATGTGCGCGCCAAGCCGGGCCTGGGCTCCGTGCTCCTCACGGAGTCGACCAAGGATCCCTCCCTCAAGGCCGACAATTTCGCCTATCGCGCCCTCGAGAGGAGCTCCGTCAACGCGGGCGAGACGAGGATCCTCGACGGCAAGAGCCTCGGAGGCTCGGGCGACCTGCGCTTCCTCGTCGATTCGAGTCCCGAGCCCGACTCGGCCTTCGGCAATGCCTTCCATCTCTTCATTCCCTGGGTCGTAGCCTGGGGCTACCCCTGGTCGCGTTCCGGCAAGGAATTCATCCACGACGGGACCTTCATCAATATCAGGACCTTCTCCAAGCCCTTCGCGGACTACTCGGGCGCCTTCGCTGATAACCCCTACCTGATCCGCGTCAGCCAGGCAGCCTCTCGCCCGCCGGCCGCGACTCCCGCGCCCGTCTCCGCGCCCGTCCCCGCGCCTATCCCTGCGCCCGCCCCTGCGCCCGTCCGTGTGCCCGTCCGAGTGCCCGCCCCTGCGCCTGTCGCCGCGAAGGCGGTCGCGCCGGCGGTCGCGCCGGCGTCGAAGGCCGCATATAAGCCCGAGCTCTATATTCCCGAGACGATCGCGGCTTTCGGCGCCCTTGCGGCGGCGAGCGGCGGCGAGCTTCGCTACGCTTCCGAGGACGGGGATATCGTCGGCCAGATCGAGTCCCTCCTCGCGAGGGAGAAGGGGAGGTCCCTCGACCTCGTGATCTGCCTCGACACGACCGATACCATGATCAACGGCCTTGACGCGCTCAAGGCTCGGCTTCCGGCCGCTCTCGCGAGGATGGCCACCGATTTCCCGGCCCTTCGCCTCGGCCTGGTCGCTTTCAAGGACTATTTCGAGGAGTACTTGTACAGGCGTTTCGACTTCGTAGGCGACGTCCCCTCCTTCGCCGCCGAGCTCGAATCCCTGC
The DNA here is from genome assembly GCA_025355995.1 of Spirochaetaceae bacterium. Classification (GTDB taxonomy): domain Bacteria; phylum Spirochaetota; class Spirochaetia; order Treponematales; family Rectinemataceae; genus UBA1306. The sequence continues at coordinate 5,235 of JANXYQ010000006.1, forward strand.
AGTGCGGGGGGGGGCGCGACATCCCCGAGGCTGTCTACGAGGCCCTCTTCGCGGCCGGGAGCGAATTCCCCTGGGCTGCCCAGTCTCGGCTCCTGGTCCTGGTCGGCGACGCCCCTCCCCATCCCCTGCCCCGCGGCTCGGTGGACGAGGCCGCGGTCGACGAGGCCGTCCGCTCCGCAGGCATCCGGATCGACGCCGTGGCGGTCCCGAAGTGATACGCATGCGGGTTCATGCCCTGCGGCCTGGCCGCGAATTATCTGGAGCGAAGGCGACGCCCGGGCATGAATCCCGCATGCAATCCATTCCCTACAGAACGAACGCCCCCATAGGGGTTTTCGCGGGGGCGTTCATTGCGGATTGCGTGAACGGGGCCCATCGGGTAGAGTGGGAGGCGCGATGAAGAAGCATTTCGGGGCGCTCGGGCGCGCGTTAAAAAGGCGATTCGCCACCAAGAAGGCGGCGGCCCTCTACTCCGTCCTCTTCTTCTCTCTTCTCTTCCTGTTGGGCTCCGTCGCGCCGGCCCCGCTCGCGGCCGTTTCGCGCGGCCAGGCCTCGAACCGCGGGGGTGCGGCCATCGGCGCCGCTGGGCTGATGGGCGACGTGGCCGCCGAGGACGGGGTCGATCGCGGCCTTTATTTCACCGCGTACAAGGTCCGCCGGGGCGATACTCTCTCCGGCATCGCCGATTCCTTCAACGTCAGCCTCGACACCGTCGTGAGCTTCAACGGGGTCAAGAACGCGAGGACCCTCCAGCCCGGCAAGATACTCAAAATCCCGAGCATGTCCGGCATCCTCTACGCGGCCAAGCAGGGAGAGAGCGCGGTCAAGGTGGCGGCCGCCAACGGCGTCTCCCCCGACCGCGTGATAGAGGCCAACGGGCTCATGTCGGATATCCTCGAGGCCCGCAGTCTCTTCCTGCCCGACGCCAAGCTCGCCTCGTTCACCCTGAGGGAGATCTCGGGGGACCTCTTCGGCTGGCCCGCCCGGGGCTGGATCTCGAGCTGGTACGGCTGGCGCGGGGATCCCTTCACCGGCGCCCGGGTCTTCCACAACGGCATAGACATCGGAGTCGACACTGGGACCCCCGTGCACGCCGCAATGGACGGCGTGGTCTCCGAGACGGGCTACAACTCCAGCTTCGGCAACTATATCGTCCTATCGCACCACGCCGGCTGGATGAGCCTTTACGGCCACCTCCAGAGTGTGTCCGTAAGGGACGGCCAGCGCATCGCCACGGGCCAGAGGATCGCTTTCTCGGGCAATACCGGCTACAGCACCGGTCCCCACCTGCATTTCTCGGTATTCAAGAACGGCCGGACCGTGAATCCGTACAACGTCCTGCACTAGATTCGAGGCCGCATGAACGAGCTGAACGGTATTCCAGCTTCCCCCGGCGTCGCCGTCGCGCGCGCCTTCCTCTTCGCGACCGAGGACGGGTCCTCGGTGCCCGTGCGCGCCATCCTGCCCTCCGAGGCAGCGTACGAGTGGGCGCGCTTCCTCACCGCCGTCGGCAAGGCCAGGGTCGACGTCACGGCCCTGAGGGACAAGGCGAGGATCGAGGCCGGCGAGGACCAGGCGGCTATCTTCGAGTCCCACCTCCTCATGCTGGACGACCCGGACCTCCACGAGAGGATAGAGGCCTCCCTCGGGAAGACTCTCGTCAACGTCGAGCGGATCGTCGTCGACATCGAGCGCGAGTTCGCGGATAAGCTCGGCCAGGCGGAGGATCCCTCGCTCCGCGAGCGCGTCGCCGATATACAGGACGTCTCGCGGCGCATTCTCGGCCATCTCCTCGAGCGCGAGCGGCCCAGCCTGGCCAGCCTGGCCGAGGACGTCGTCCTCGTCGCCCGCGACCTCATGCCCTCGGACATGATCTCGATGAACCGCGCCAGGGTAAAGGGCATCGTCACCGAGTCGGGCGGCCGCACAAGCCACGTCGCCATCCTCGCGCGGGCCTTCGAGATACCAGCCGTCCTCGGCGTCGTAGGCGCCCTGTCCAAGCTGAGGCAGGCTTCGGTCATCGCCGTCGACGGGGACCTCGGCCTGGTAATCTGCGATCCCGACGAGGCGGCCATCGAGCGCAGCAACGCGGCCCGCAGCGCCGCCGCCCTGCGGCAGCACGACCTCGACTCCCTCCGCGACCTGCCCGCCTGCACGACCGACGGGCTCCGCGTCCTCGTCAAGGCCAATATCGAGGTGCCCGAGGAGGCCGAGGCGGTCCTCGCCCACGGCGCCGATGGCATAGGCCTCTTCCGCTCCGAGTTCCTCTTCCTCGGCGGCCATGTGCCCGACGAGGAGGAGCAGTTCGTCGCGTATAAGCGCGTCATCGAGTCCATGAAGGGCCGGCCGGTCACGATCAGGACGCTCGATATCGGCGGCGACAAGGTGCTGCCCGAGCTCGGCGCCCAGGACGAGAAGAATCCCCTCCTCGGCTGGAGGGCGATCCGCTTCTGCCTGAGCCGCGAGGACATCTTCAAGATCCAGCTACGCGCCATACTCCGGGCCGCCGTCTTCGGCGAGACCCGCATCATGTTCCCCATGATCGCCACCGCCGACGAGCTCGAGCGCGCCCTCGCCGTCGTGGACGCCGCCCGCGCCGAGTGCCTGGAGCGGGGACAGAAGGCCGCGCTCGATCTTCCCATAGGCATCATGATCGAGATACCCTCGGCGGCGATGGCGAGCGACATCCTCGCGCGCAGGGCCGACTTCTTCTCGATCGGCACCAACGACCTCATCCAATACACGATGGCGGTCGACCGGGGCAACGAGAAAGTCTCCTACCTCCACGAGCCCTACCACCCCGCGGTGCTCAGGCTGGTCCAGAAGACCATCGACAACGGGAAGGCCGCCGGCATACCCGTGGGCATGTGCGGGGAGATGGCCGCCGATCCGGCCTCGGCGATAGTCCTCCTCGGTCTGGGACTGGACGAATTCTCCATGTCCAGCGCAGCCGTTCCCGCGGTCAAGCGCGCGATCCGCTCCACGACCCTCTCGGAGGCCAAGGCCGTCGCGGGCGCCGTCATGGCCCTCTCGTCCTCCGCCGAGGTCGCCGCCTATCTTTCGTCCCGCCTTACGTAGTATTGTCTCCAGTCAAGGCCTTCGGCCTTGACTTCGCGATTTCGCGCGGTAGCGCGAAATCGCCAAACAATGGCGGCCCCGGGGACGGCCATTAGGGAGATTAGAGCTTGGAAAAGAAGACCGGTCGCGTAAGGCGCGCAGAGAATAAACCCGTCGAGCGAGCTTCCGAGGCGGGAGCCGAGGCCGAAGCTGGCGGCGAGCTGGCCCCCGCTACCCGCGTCCGCTACGAGAACCTGCCGATAGTCGTCATCGCGGGCAGGCCGAACGTCGGCAAGTCCACCTTGTATAACCGCCTCCTGCACAAGCGCAGGGCCATCACGGAGCCGACCCCCGGCGTCACCCGCGACGCGGTCGACTCGGTCTGCGAGCTGCGCGAGTCGGGAAAGGTCTTCAAGCTCATCGACACCGGCGGCTTCAAGCTCGAGCGCCAGGGCCTCGACGAGCTCGTCGTCGCGAAGGCCCTCGGCTCGCTCGAGGGGGCCGACCTCATACTCTTCCTCGTCGACGCCATGCAGATAACGCCGGAGGACGAGGAGTTCGCCGCCCTCCTGCGCAAGTGGTCCCCCAAGATCCTCCTCGTGGTCAACAAGGCCGACTCGCCCGACCGCGACGCCAACGCCTGGACCCATGCCGCCTGGGGCTTCGATCCCGTCGTCTTCGTGTCCGCCGAGCACGGGCGCAACATCGACCAGCTCGAGGCCGCCGTCGTATCGCGCCTGGACTTCTCGCGCGTGGTCAAGGTGGACGAGGAGCGCGCGCCGATCAGGCTCGCGATCATGGGCAAGCCCAACACCGGCAAGTCGACCCTGCTCAACCGCCTCGTGGGCGAGGACAAGTCCATAGTGAGCGAGGTAGCCGGCACCACCCGCGACATCGTCGAGGGCAGCTTCGAGCGCAAGGGCCGCCGCTTCACCGTGCTCGACACCGCGGGCATCAGGCGCAAGGGCAAGGTCACCGAGAACGTAGAGTACTATTCCGTCCATCGCGCCATCCACGTCGTCGAGGACTGCGACGTCGTCGTCCTCATGATAGACGCGGTCGAGGGCCTCACCGACCAGGACAAGAAGATCGCCGCCTTCGCGGTCGACGAGGGCAGGGGGGTGATCCTGGCCCTCAGCAAATGGGACACGATGCCCGAGCTCAAGAACACCTTCGAGGCGGCGCGCGACAAACTGCGCTTCTTCTTCGGGCAGATGAACTACGCCCCAGTCCTGCCCATTTCGGCCCAGAAGGGCGAGGGCATGGACAAGCTCGTGAACACCATCATCACGCTGCACGCGCAGCTGGGGAAGCGCATCGAGACGTCCAAGCTCAATAAGGCCGTCGAGACCTGGCTCGAGCAGACGCCCCCGCCCGTCGGGCCGCGCACCCGCTTCAAGCTGCGCTACGCGGTGCAAACCTCGGTCAACCCCCAGAGATTCGTGATCTTCGCGTCGCGGCCCGACGCAGTCAGCGAGGCCTACATATCCTTCCTGCGGAACAAGATCCGCAGCGACCTTGGCTTGGACCTGATCCCCCTCACCCTCGAGGTGAAGGCCTCGCACGTGCCCATAGTCCGCGCCGGTCCCACCCGGGCCGAGAAGGTCAAGGAGAAGGCCAAGCGGCCCGCCCCCGCGCCCCGCGCCGGGACGAGCAAGAAGGTGAAGGCCGCCGCCGCCGCCCACCAGGGACCCGCCGAAAAGCGCGAAAGCGCGAGGCTGGCGGCAGCCAAGAAGCTGGCCGCCGGCAAGAAAGAGAACGCCGCCAAGAAGACTTCAGTCGAGCAGCGGGGCGCCGCCGGCAGGAAGAGCGCGCGAGCGGCCGCCGGCAGGAAGATCGCCGCGGCCCCGAAACCCGCCGCGACGGGCGGCCGCTCCTCCTCGCGGGCCGCCGATCCGCGCAAGCGCTCCGCGCCCAAGCGCGCCCCGGCCGACAAGGGCCGCGAGCGCCGGGGCAGCTAGGCCATGAGCGGCTACGCGACCGGAGCGGTGGAGCGCCTGCTGGGCCTTCCATCCTCCACGCTCCGCCACTGGGAGCGGGAGGTGCCCCTCCTCCAGCCGCGCAAGGACGTCTTCGGCCGCAGGACCTACTCCGAGGCCGACTTGAGGCTCATCCTCAGGCTCAAGCACTTCGCCCTCGACCTGGGACTCGGCCTCAAGGCCGCCCGCGAGCGCGTGGAGCGGGAGCAGAGCGGCCCCCTGCCCGACCAGCGCGCGCGCATCGAGGAGGTGCGCGGAGAGCTCATCGCCCTGCTGGCGAAGTCCAACGAGGCGGGACGGCGGCTGAGCAAGAAGGACTGACCTATCTCGGCGGGGCGCCCTTCACTCCCGCGTAGACGGTCTCGTAGCTCTGGTAGCCCGAATCGACGACCAGCGGCTTGAGATTGTCCTTTGTGACCGCGAAGGTCTGCAGGAAGAGGCAGGGGATCGGCATCGTCGCGTTCGGGTCGCCGATGAGGGCGGCGAGGGGGAGCGGGGCCAGCCCGGGCAGCGGCTCGCCCTTCTGAAGCCTGATCGCCGCGTCGCAAGCGAGGGGGACTAGCTTGCGGATGTCCTTGAGGATCGTCACCGTGAGCTCCCCGCGGGCCACGGAATTGCAGCCCGCATCGGTCGCGTCCTGGCCGCTGATGGGGACCTTGCCGGCCAGGCCCTTGGCCCTAAGCGCTACGAGGGCGCCGAGGGCGGTGCCGTCGTTCGAGGCCACGATCGCGTCGAACCTGCCCTTGGTGGAGGCGATGATCTCCTCCATCATCCTCCTGGCGTTGTTGGGGTCCCAGTTCTCGACCCAGCGATCCGCGACGATCTTGACCTTTCCCGAATCGACGAGGGGCTGGAGGATTTCCATCTGGCCCTGCCGGAAGAGCTTGGCGTTGTTGTCGGTCGGGGCTCCACCGAGTAGGACGAAGTTGCCCGTGCCCTTGGCCGCAAGTATGGCTCTAGCCTGGTTCCTGCCTACCTCGACGTTGTCGAAGGATATATAGGCCGCTATGTTGGGAGAGCTGATAATCCTGTCGTAGGCTATGACCCTGACGCCTTGGGCGGACAGTTCGTCGACGGTGGGGGCCAGCGCCCGGCCGTCCTGGGGCACGACGATGAGGACCTTTGCGCCCTGGGCGGCCATGGCCGTGAGCTGGTCTGCCTGGAGCTTCGTATCCATATTCGCGCCCTGGACGATCGCGTCGTAGCCCGCGGCCTTGAGGATGCGTATCATCTCGTCACGCTCGCGCTGCCAGCGCTGCGCGCCGAATTCCGGGAAGGATAGCCCAATCGATGCCCGGGCGGCCGGGCCGGCGCTCGCGACGCCGCTCTCGGCAGCCGGATTCGCGGCCGCCGCCGGCGCGAGCGGCTGGATGGGGCTGCCAGCGACGAGTTTCTTGCCTATGGCCTGGGCCATGTCGAGAAGGGCCGTGAGCTTCCCATCGCCGCGCGCCGAGGACTGCGAGACGATGACTCCCGTCCTGACTTCTATCATCTTGGCGACGAGGAAGTAGGAGTCGCCGAGCATCTGGACCTTGCCGGCGATCACGTAGTCCGCGCCGAGGAACTGGCCCGCCTGGGCGGCCTGGGTGTCGTTGACCATCGCGGAGGTGTCGAACTCCTGCTCCTTGAGGATCTGCTCGATGTAGGCCCGGTCGAGCACCACATAGGCTCTGACGCCTACCGCCTCCTCCATGATCGTCTCGGTTATCGGGACGATGACCGAGGGATCGATGCCCTTCTGGGCGCCGATGTCGAGGACGGCGATCTTGGGAAGGGCCGAGAGGGCGACGAGGGGGGCGAGGAGGGCCAGGAGGGCAAGCGACTTTTTTTTCACGAGCGGCCACCTTTCGGTTTTTTCTACGTGAAAACTATAGTAGGCCTGCCTCCCGCCCGCGTCAACGGCTTCTCCGAGGCGGGCTATTCCGCCTCGAGGGCGGGCTCGACCTGGACCGCCCCGGCTGCCCTGACCCTCTCCTTCATGAAGGGAATGAGCCCGGCCGCGGCGACTATGAAGAAGCCCGAGACCAGCAGGCTCCAGGTGAAGCTTCCCGTCCTTCCCTTGATCACCTGCATCAGGTACACGAAGACCACCGACACCTGGCCGCAGAGCTGGACTAGGCCGTTCGTGGTGCCCTCCGGGGTCGGAAGGGTGACCTCGGTCGAGAACTGCATGCCGACCGGCATCAGGCTCGTGAGGAAAAAGCCGAGGACGAAGGCGGAGATCGCGAGAAAGAGGAAGCCCTGGGCGAAGATTATGCCGGCGAGCCCGGGCAGGGAGCCCAGGAGGCCGACGCTCATCCATAGCTTGCGCTTGCCCGTGCGGTCGGAGAGGGCGGGGATGATCACCGCGCCGAAGAGGCCGCCCACGAGGAGGAGGGCTCCGAGGGTCCCGGCCTCGGAGGGGCCGTAGCCCCTCGGGCCGACGATCTCGTCTATCCAGGTCGTCAGGCCGTTGAAGAGGCCCATTCCTACGAAGGACACGACGAGGAAGAGCCTGAAGGACGGAACGGATAAGGCGTTCTTGAGTCCGTCAAGCATGAGGGCCTTTTCCCCCGCGCCGACCGGGCCGGCGGGGCTGGGCGGATTCTCCCTGGCTATCGCGAGGTAGGCTATCGCCGCGACGAGGGCGGCGCCCGCGTAGACGTACTGCGTTATCCCAATCGAAAAGGCCTTGGCTAGGGCGGGGCTCGCGAGCATGCCCCCGGCTATGCCGAGGAGGGTCGATAGGGTTATGAGGCCCACCGCCGTAGCCCGCTCGCCCTCGGCGAACCAGTGCGCCGCCACCTTGGTCCACGCGTTCATGAGGAAGGGCTGGGCGATGGAGAGCCCGACCGTCCCGACGACCAGCAGCGCGTAGCTCGGGCCGGCCGCGGCGCGCACGAGGGCGAAGATCGCCATCAGGACGGCTCCGAGGCCCGTGGTCTTGCGGAAACCGAAGCGGTCGATCGCCCAGGACACGGGTATCGACATGGGGAGATAGATGATCATGAAGAGCATGGCGAGGAAGCCGATCGCCAGCTCTCCCACGCCGTAGTACGAGGCGGCGTCGCGCATGATCGGCGAGAAATCGATCCACAGCGCCTGGATCATGAGATTGACGAGCATGAAGGAAGCGAGAACCGCCCAGCGGTAGGGGTAAACCCGGTACGTTGTATCGTCCATGGCCGTTTCGACCTTTCGCCCGGTAGTGCCATACCCCGGGCCGGACAATATTAGCGGAGTTGTCAGGATAAAAACAGCCCCGCCCGAGAGGGTAAAAAAAGGGCCGCCACGCGGCGGCCCTCATTCTAGTTCCCCGTTCGGCTATTTCTTGGGGAAGGGCTTGTAGTCCTGCTTCGGGTCGAAGGTTCCCGACCTCGACTCGCCCTTGATGGCTGGTATCTGGAGCTTCTGCCCGGGGAAAATCAAGTTCGGGTTCGCCGGGTCCCGGAAGGTCTTCTTGTTCGCCTCGTAGATCACCGGCCACTTGAGGGGATTGTTGTAGATGAAGGGATACTCCGCGATGCGCCATAGGCAGTCGCGCCGCTCGGGGATGAGCCTGACCACGTAGACTGCCGGCCAGAGCTGGTCGCTGGCCTTGACCCCGGCGAGGGCCGCTATGCAGGCGTTGGCCCGCTGCGCTGCCGTGCCGTAATCCTGGCTGTCGAAGGCGGCGAGCGCGTCCCTGAGGGCGGCCTTGGCCTGGCCATATTCAGTCGGGTAGTTGGCCGGGGCCGATATCGCCTCAGCGGCGCCCATCGCCGCCTTGGCGTTGGCTATCGCGGCCTCGGCGTCGGCGGCGGCGATCGCGTCGACGGCGGCGACGGTCTCGCGGGCCTTGTCGCCCGCGGTCGGGTAATCCTCGCCGTCGTAGCTCGCGAGGGCCGAATCGTAGAGCTCCGCCGCGGCCTTATATTGGCTCGGGTAGAAGACCTTGGCGCCGGTCTTGTTCGCCCAGGCCATCCCGTCCTTGGCTTGATTCATCAGCTTGTCGGCCGAGGACTTGGCCAGCATCTTCTCGACGTACTTGTCGGAGAGGCTCGCGAACTCCTTGGCCTGGGAGGCATACTCCGCGGCGGCGTCGTAATCCCCGTCGTCGAAGGCCTGGCTGGCCATGGCCTTGAGCTCGAGGCTCTTCTGGTAGCTCGGATTGTCCTTCAAGCTCTGCGCTCCGAGGGCGAGTCCGGAGGCGAGCAGCAGGGTTATCAGTATCAGTAGGTACTTTTTCATTTATTTCCCCCTTTAGGGCGAGGTCGTCGCCGAGTTCGCCTGGAGGACTGGATCGGCCTCCTCGGCCTTGCGCTGGCTTTCGGCCGTGGCCTCGTCCGCCGCCTTCATCGCCTCCTCGGCCTTCGCCCGCTTTTCGGCGGCCGTTTGGTAGGCGTCGTCGAAGCCGGCGCCCGCGCGATCGAAGGCCTCGGCAGCCGCCTCGTATTCCTTGGCCGCCAGTTGGCTGCTTCCCTCATTATACAGTTCCTGGGCGGAATCGTACGAATCCTTGGCCGCCACGTTGGCCTTGATGTCCTCCGAGCGCTGCTTGGACTCGTCGGTCTTGCCCTTGACGGTCGTGACGCCCATCTCGCGGCCCTTCTGGACGACGAGGTTGAAGCGGAGCACCGCCTCGTCGAGGGCGTCCAGCCCCGCCGCCCTATCCGCCTCGTTGCCGGAGGCCCAAAGGCCGTCCTCGGATTGGAATTTATTGTCCGCCAGCTGGAAGTTGCCGGAGTCCCACTTGGCGAAGTCCTTGTCCTCGATGCCCTGCTTGAGATCTGACGCGAGGGCGCGCTTCCAGGCGAGCTCGTAGTACAGCCGCGCCGACTCGAATACCTGAATCGAAGCCTCGGCCTTCGAGTCGTCCATGAGGGCGATCGCGGCCTTGAAGGCCTCGTCGCCCGCGCCGAAGCGCTCGGCCTGCGAGGAGTCGGCTCCTCCCTTGATGGCGGTCGACTTCATGTCCTCGGCGTCCTTTTTCTTCGCCGCCGCTATGTCGACCACGCCTCGGGAAATGAGGTCCTTGTACGCGGCGATGGCGGCGCCCAGACTCTCTTCGGCCGCGGGACCGTCCTTGTCGTCGTAGGACTTGGATCCAGCGGCGAAAAGGGCGTCGGCCGCCTTGTAATCGTCCGGCAGGACCTCGAATAGCTTGAGGTCGAAGGCCTTTTTCTTGAGTTCCTTGGCTTCTGCCAGGAGCGTGTCGAGATCTTCCTGGCTAACCGCTGGCGTCGTCGGAGTCGTGGGCGTAGTAGGCGTCACGGTGGGCGGAACTACCGGTTCCGTCGTCGGAGCCTTCGGCTTTGTGGCGCAGGATACTAAAATCGCGAAGGTGGAAACCAGCATAAGTATGGTTTTCAAAGGCTTTTTAACTCGGATCATAGGCATCCTCCTTAATTTGTGATGGAAGATGCCGCAATCTTAGCACGAAGCTCGTGCCAAGGTAAGGCGTGAGGCCGTAAATATTAGCCTGCACTTACTCGGGCCCGGCATCACCAGGGGAGCGCGCCGTTTACCTGGCGCCTCGCCCTCTGCTATAGTGGGGGGAATCATGACCGAGAGCCTTGAAATGTACCTCGAGACCATCGGTCTCCTGCGCGAGAAGACCAAGATGGCCAGAGTCACGGACATCGCCCGGGAACTGGGCGTCTCCAAGCCCTCGGTCCACGCGGCGCTCCACGAGCTGGAGCGCCGGGGCCTCATAGAGCACGAGCACTACGGGGAAGTCTTCCTGAGCCCCGCGGGCAAGGAAGCCTCATCCGAGATACGGCGCAGGCACGATCTGCTTACCGCCTTCCTGCGCAACACCGTGGGCGTGTGCGCGGAGACCGCCGAGCGCGACGCCTGCCGCATCGAGCACTATCTTTCCAAGGAAACGATGGACAAGATCGGCGAACTGGCCGCCGCGCCGAAGAAAGAATAGAGACTCCGCCCAAAAGGGCAGCCATATTCCACGCCTTTTCCTCATTCCTCCGAGAAGTCCACGATCCTCCCGCCCGTTATGCGCTCGAGCTGGGCGAGGTTCGTGGGCACGCCGGTCGCGTCCGTGCCCGCGGCCGGATACACGGTCGCGTAATCGCCCAGGGACTTGTCGAGCAGGACCGTGACGCCCTCGAGGGCGAAGGGGCAGACCCCGCCCGGCCTGTAGCCGGTCACCCTCTCGGTCTCGTCCGCGTCCGTCATGGACAGCTTCGAGCCCGCGGCGCGCTTGAGGGCCGAGGGCGGCAGGCGCTTGTCGCCGGGGCAGACGACCAGGTAGTAGGCTCCGTCTTTGGCCTTGAAGAGGAGGGATTTCGCGATGCGCGACACCTCCACGCCGATGCGCGCCGCGGCGAGCTCCGCGGTGGGAGTGCTTCCGGGCTCGAACTCCAGAGCGGAGAGGCCGTTGGCCTCGAGGATTTTCCTTACTTTTTCGGGGATCATTGGATCATTTTATTCGATGATCGCTCCGAGAGCCAAGGACCTGTCGCAACCGTAGTCGGATACCATTCCAGCTTTATGATGAGCCCAGAATCTAGCGCAGGAAACTAGAGCAAGAATCAGTGTGAAAGCGCTCCTTGTAGAAATCGAGCAAGGAGGCATAAAGGCGAGCATGCACAAGCGGTATGACAAGGATTTCAATGCCAAGGTATTCCTTGAGGCACTTCGCAGCGAAAAGATGATCCAGGAAATTGCGGCTGCGCATTCGGTTCACCTGAACCTCGTGGGGCAGTGGAAGAAACAGCTGTCTGATAGCGTAGGCACGCACTTTGAAAAAGAAGGGAAGGATAAAGAGGCCGAAGCAGCCGAGCGGAAGCAGGATCCGTTGTTCAAACAGATCGGCCAATTGCGGGTCGAAAACGATATCATAAAAAAAGTACAGACAACTGTACGGGACCGAGCCGAAGCTGTAGAGCCGGATCATCCCGATCTGTCGATAGCCCGGCAATGCGAGATACTCGATGAGCTTCGGGCGCACCTCTTCTACGGGTATCGGAAGGTAGCACGAGCACTCGCGTTTCTGGGCGTGACAAGGAAGCGAGCTCGTCGGATCATGAACCGCTCCGGGTTTGCCGGAGTCCTGATTATGTGTGTCCCGCCGCTACGGGCAGGGCTTCCAGACCAGCATAGTACATCTTCTCAAACTCCGCAGGAGGTACGTTGCCGATCGGGGCGAGTAACCGCCGGTTATTGAACCAATCCACCCAGGAGAGCGTTGTCTGCTCGACTTCCTCCCGGTTCTTCCATGGTCCTTGCTTCCAGATCACCTCGGCCTTGTAAAGGCCGTTGATCGTCTCGGCCATGGCGTTGTCGTAGGCATCGCCGGCGGAACCGACTGACGCGTCGATACCCATCTCGGCAAGGCGCTCGGTATATCTACAGCTGAGGTATTGTGACCCCTTGTCCGAATGGTGAATGAGATTGCCCTTTACCTTGCGTGCCCAGAGAGCCTGTTCCAGCGCGTCGAGCGTCAGGTCGGCGCTCATCGATGTAGAAACGCGCCATCCGACGATCATCCTTGAAAAGACGTCGATGACGAAGGCGGTGTAGACGAAGTTCGACCATGTCGCCACGTAGGTGAAGTCCGCTACCCAGAGCTGATTTGGCCCATCGGCTCGGAATCGCCGGTGCACGAGATCCAACGGGCGAGGGTCCTTGTCGGCCGGGATGGTCGGCCGGGATGGTCGTTCGCTTCTTCCTGCCCCTGATGACACCTTGCAGGCTCATCTCACTCATCAAACGCTCGACGGTGCAGCGGGCCACGTCATAGCCTTCCCTCCGGAGTTGGCGCCAAACCTTGCGGGCGCCGTAGACCCGGAAATTGTCTTCCCATATGCGGCGTATGACAGGCCGCAACGCGTCGTCAGTTTTCAACCGTGGAGAACGTAGCTCCGGCGCGGCCAACTGCCCCTTACGCTCATAGTACGCCGAGGAAGCGAACTGCAAAGTCCTGCAGATCGACGCGACTCCCACGGCAGCGCGGTGACGATCGATGAAGTGGACCATCATTTCAAGCGGTCGAGCTCCGCCTGGGCGAAAAACGCTGAAGCTAACCGAAGAATCTCATTCGCCTTCTTCAGCTCCCGATTCTCGCGCTGCAGCCGCTTAAGCTCATCGCGCTCACCCGTGGTCAGTCCTTCGCGCTTCCCAGCGTCCCGCTCGGCTTGCCGCACCCACCGCCTGAGCGTCTCCGCGGTACACCCTATCTTCGACGCCACCGAGACTATGATTGGCCAGGTAGGCTCATTGCCCTTCACCTGCTCCAAGACAAGCCGAACTGCCCGATCCGTCAGCTCACGAGAAAACCTGTTTCTGTTGCCCATGACCTATCCTCCCACAGGATTAGGTCTCCGCGTAACCCGGGGCGGTTCAAGCCGCCCGAGCGTTTGTGTGAGCGTGTCCAGGTACGGCTATTTCTATCTTCAAAAAAGTGAGTTAATGACGAGGTCATACTGGGGGAATCATTTCTGGAGTAGGGGATATTGTGTGACCACTATCGGGTTAGTTGAAGGTAAAATTTGCAGATATGTGAGATTTCAAGAGAAAAACGAACAACGCGAAGAAAATGATTCGCAGAATTATGGCCTCTTTTGAGGCCACAACAATTCAAGTCACCACCTTTAGTGGTGGTAGTTGACTCGATGATCGCTCCGAGGGCCAAGGACCTGTCGCAGCCTTAGTCGGATACCATTCCAGCTTTATGCCCGTGAGACCGAGGATCTCGAGGACGGAGGTTGG
>JANXYQ010000045.1 GCA_025355995.1 Spirochaetaceae bacterium
CCGCGCTGGCCCCGCGTGCAGACCGCCAGCTCGGCGCCGGCGTCCAATATCCTGCGCAGGGCCTCTCCCTCGGAAAGCGAGGGGAAGAGCCATTCGAGATCCTCGACGCTCGTCTTCACGATGTCGGAGAGGGAGAGCCACCTCTCCAGGCCCCGGAGGTAGGCGGCCTTATCGGCGATGAGCGAGGCCCTGACGTTCGGGTCGAAGGAGACGAGGACGCGCCCGGCCTCGCGGGCGACGAGCGCCTCGACCGTCGAGGCTACCGGCTCCTGCGCCATGGAGATGGAGCCGAACATGAGGAAGCGCGCATCCGCCCCGAGGCTCTCCGGGACGTCCTCGCTCGAGAGGGACCGGTCGGCCGCGCCGTTGGAGTAGAAAGCGTAGCGCGCGTCGCCCGAGGGGGAGCGGTTCACGAAGGCGACGGTGGCTGGCTGCGCGCTCCGCCTTAGGAAGCGCGTGCCGACTCCGTTGGCGCTCAGCCTCCCCGCGAGCTGGTCCCCGAGGAAGTCCGTGCCGATGCGGCCGATGAACTCGACCTCCGAGCCGAGCCTCGCCGCCGCGATGGCGGTGTTGTAGGGGCATCCGCCCGGTCGCGCGAGATAGGCGTCCCCGGCCTCGCCGACGGGGACCATGTCGATGAGGGCCTCTCCGCAGCATGCGATCATCTTCCCCCCTAGCCTCCGCGATCGAAAAAGGCGGCGGCCGTATCCGGCCGCCGCCCGCGGGGCGAATCCCCAGCACGTCAGTCGTAGAGCAGGGGCCCGAACTCCGGCTGGTCCATGTTGGCGGCGTCGTAGAACTTGGCTCCGGTATCGACGTCGGCGACCTTCTCTTTCTTGATCGCCTTGTAGGCTAGGTCGACGGCCAGGAAGCCGATCTGGACCGGGTCCTGGGTGATCGAGCCGAGGAAGTACTTAGCCTTCACAGCCGCCTTCTGGGCCTTGCCGGCGTCGAAGCCCACCACGGCCAGGCCGGGATACTGCTTGGGCAGGGCGCTGCCGTCGTTGGTCGCGGCGAGGACCGCCCGCGCCACTCCCTCGTTCGAGCAGAATATCCCGAGGATGTTGCTCGACTTGAAGCGATTGAGGATGGCCTGGGCCGAGCTGGTGGCGTCGGTGTCTTTGGGCGAGGCCGGAACCACGACGTCGATGATGACGGCCTTCCCGGTCGTGGGGCTGTCAGCCGCGATATAGGCGGGGTTCCCCATCACCTTGATGTCCATGAGCTTGTGCTTGCCCTGGTCCACGACGAGCTTGATCATCCTGTCCCTGAAGCCCTTGCCGCGGTCGGTCACCGACTGGCTGGTCGCATCCTGGTTGAAGTCGACGATCGTGACGGGCTTGGCGGCGGTGGCGGCCGCTACCTTGTCCTGGATCGCGGCGAACATCTTCTCGGCGGCCAGGCCCGCGGCGTTGTAGCTGTTGGTGGCCGCGGTCGCGTAGATCGCGCCATCGGGCGCCTTCGGGACGCCGGAGTCGAAGCCGATGATCGGGATCTTGCGCTTGATCGCCTGGTTCAGCTGGTCCATGACGGAGTTCGTATCCAGGGCCGCGAGGCAGATGGCCGAGGGATTCTTCGCCATGGCGTTGACCAGCATCTGCACCTGGGGCTGGATGTCGGCCTCGGTGGCCGGTCCCTCGAAGGTGATGTCGACATTGTCCTGCTTGGCCGCCTTCTCGGCGCCCTGCTTGACGGCCTGCCAGAACTGGTGCTGGAAGCCCTTCGATATCACGGGGATGTAGATCTTTTTCGGCGCGCAGCCCGCCAGGACGACGAGAAGCGCGGCCGCCGCGAGCAGCCCGACGATTCGCCTGAAATGACTCATAGCTACCTCCTGTACTTTTGACCCGGGGCATGCGCTCCGGGCGATTCGCTATCGGGACGAGCCCCGCTACTTGGGGAGCTCCTTATGCCGGACCATCTCCGAAAATTCGCGGTCGGCCGCCCTCTCCTCCGCCCTTATCCGCGCGAGCTCCGCCTTCCGCTCCCTCTTCATCCTCGCGAAGGTCGTCCTCATCTCGGACTTGGCCGCGACGATCCGCCTGCGAAGCGCCTGGGCTTCCCGGGTCTCGCCCGCGTCCCCGCGCTCGGCCAGCTCCTGTTTCATGCCCTCGATCTTCGCCGACATCGAGGCCCTATACGCGTCCGCCGGGGTCTCGATCCGCACCTCAGCCGCCTTCCGGTTGCGGTACATGTCCAGGAGCACCGCGCCGATTACGATGACGCCGGTGAAGAAGGTCTGGTAGTGGGCCTCGAGGTTCAAGGCCGGCAGGCCCGTGCTCAGCACCGACATGATGAACACGCCGATGATGGTTCCCCATATGGTGCCGACCCCGCCGGAGAGGGAGGTCCCGCCGATGACCGCAGCGGCGATCGCGTACAGCTCGAAGCCCTGGCCCTGGGCGGGCAACACCGTCGTGTAGATCGCGGCGTAGGAGATGCCGCCGATGCCCGCCGTGCCGCCGGCGATGACGTAGGCGAGCATCTGCCACTTCTTCACGTCGACGCCGGACAGCCGGGCGGCCTCGATGTTGCTGCCGATGGCGTAGGTGTAGCGCCCCAGCTTGGTGTTCGACAGCATCACGTGGCAGACCAGCGCGACCAGGACCAGCAGCAGGGCGCCGGTAGGTATCCCGACCCCGTCGGGGCCGAGGTAGAGGAAGATGCTCTTGAACCAGCCGCCCGGCGAGTCGCGGATGGGGAAAGTGGCGCTGGCCACGTTGGAGACGATGGACCCGATGCCCATCGAGATCATCATGGTGCCGAGGGTCACGATGAAGGGCGGCATCCTGAGCCGGGAGACCATCAACCCGTTGAAGAGGCCGAAGGTGAGGCCGACGGCGATGATAAGGAGGAGGGAGGGCACCATGGGGAAGCCGTGCTTGAGCGCCGTCCCCCCGATTATGGTAGCCGCCATCATGACCGTCCCGATCGAGAGGTCGATCCCGCCCGTGATGATGACGAAGGTGACGCCCATCGCGATGAAGCCGATGTAGTAGGCGGCGTCGATGATGTTCACCAGCGTGGGGTAGGAAAAGAAATTCCGCCCGAAGATGCCGAAGAAGACGTAGAGGATGACCAGCGCGGCCGGGGCCAGCGCGTACTTCATCCCGCGCTCGAGGAAGCGCTGGGTCCGATTGATATCCGTCCCGTTGTTCGCCATGCTGGTCAGCTCCTGCTTAGGATCGCCTGGTGCCCCATGGTCGCGTACTCCATGACGGCTTCCTGGCTGGCCTTCTCGATGGGAAGTTCTCCGGTGATCCTTCCCTCGGACATGATTATGATCCGGTCGCTCATGCGCAGGATCTCCGGAAGCTCCGAGCTGATCATGATGATGGACTTGCCCTCGCGGGTAAGCTCGTTCATCAGGGCGTAGATCTCGCTCTTCGCCCCGACGTCGATGCCGCGGGTGGGCTCGTCGAAGATCAGGATATCGCAGTCGCGGATCAGCCACTTCGCCACGACGACCTTCTGCTGGTTGCCCCCCGAGAGGTTCCGGAGCAGCTGCTCGAGCGAGGGCGTGCGGACGCTCAGCCTCCCGACGTAGCTCTCGCTGACCTCGCGGACCTTCCTCGCCCGCACGAAGGGCCCGCGCTGGAAGAGGTCGTAGGTGGCCATCACCATGTTGTCCTTGACGTTCAGGTTGACCGCGAGGCCGAAGCGCTTGCGGTCCTCCGACAGGTACCCGATGCCGTTCGCCACCGCGTCCTCCGGCGAGAGTATCGACACCTTGCGCCCGCGTACCTCGATCGTGCCGCCCTGGACCTCGTCCGCGCCGAAGATCGCCCGCGCCGTCTCGGTGCGACCCGATCCCATCAGCCCGGCCACTCCCAGGATCTCCCCCTTCCGAAGCTCGAAGCTGACGTCCCGGACGAGCCTCCCCGCGTTGAGCTTGGTCACCTTGAGGACTACCGGCGCGTCGGGCGGGACGGCGCTGCGGGTCTTGGGCTGCTCGTAGATGACGCGTCCGACCATCATGTTGATGATCTGCTGCTTCGTCACCTCGGATGTGGCCTTGGTGTCGACGAGCTCTCCGTCGCGCAGGACGGTGACGCGGTCCGCGATGCGGTGGATCTCTTCCAGGCGGTGGGAGATGTGGATCATGCCCACGCCCTTGCCCGCCAGGTCCCGCATGATGGTGAAGAGCTCGTCGATCTCCGCGTCCGTCAGCGCGGCCGTCGGCTCGTCCAGGATCAGGATCCTCAGGCGGTGCGAGACGGCCTTGGCGATCTCGACCATCTGCTGCTTCCCGATGGTCAGGCGGCCGAGGGGTTCCTCGGGGTCGATGTTCATCTTGAGCCGCCGGAACAGCTCCTCCGCCCGGCGGACCTGCTCCCGCTTGTCCAGGAGCAGGCCGCCGGCCTTCGTCGACTCCCTCCCGATGAAGATGTTCTCGGCTACCGTGAGGTGGTCCATCATGTTCAGTTCCTGGTGGACGATCCCGATCCCCATATCGAGCGCGTGCTTGGGGTCCCGCGGATTGAACAGGTGGCCAAGGTAGTGGATCTCCCCGGAGTCCTTGGAGTTGATGCCGATGAGGACCTTCATCAAGGTCGACTTGCCGGCGCCGTTCTCCCCCACGAGCGCGTGTATCTCCGCCTCATCCAGGTCGAAGTCCACCTGCCGCAGGGCGTGGACGCCGGTGAAGCGCTTGTCGATCTTCCTCATCGACAGGATCTGGCGTCCCATGGTCATCTCCCCCTTCCGGAGATCAATTCGTCAGCCATCGGCTACCTCCATCGGATGCGGCTGAGCCCCGTCCCGCCGGCCGGGCGCCGTAGCGAACCAGGGTCGCGGGCAGCACTATCTCGATGGGAGAGGCGGCCCGCGCCTCGCCCTTGATCCTCGACATCAGGGCGCCCAACGCGGCGAGCCCAAGATCCTCGGTCGGCTGCCTGACGGCGACGACCGGATTGTCCATGAAGCGGAAACAAGCGAGGTCGTCGAACGTGGCCAGGGCTACGCGAGTGGAGGTCGATCCTCGGAGGACGAGGTCGGAGAGGGCGTCGAGCGTCTCGAGGCAGATGTTGGCGTTGCCGCAGAGGATCGCGTCCATGCCCGGATTGGACTCTATCCATTCCCCGATCGCGACCGAGGCGCCCTTGCCGCGGCCGGCGGAAGCGTTGACGAGGGAGGCGTCGAAGAGCCCGAGCTCCCGGGCGGCGCTCTCGTATCCGAAGGCGCGCTCCTCCATCGTGGAGATGCTGGACTCGTGGCCCAGGTACCCGATGCGCCGATTGCCTAGCGACGCGAGATAGCGGACCGCCTCGGAGGCGAATCGGGCGTTCTCGATCCCGATGTAGCCGAGGGAGGCCCCGCGGCAACGGCGGTCGATCTGGACCATCGGGAGCTCGTCGTCCTCGACCGCGCCCGGGGGGATGCTGGAGTCGATCGGGGCGAGGATTATCCCCTCGACCCCCTTCTCCGAGAGGAGCTCCAGGTAGAGTCGCTCCTTCGCGGCGTCGGCCTCGGAATCGCAGAGTATGACGGCGTAACCGAGGCCATTGGCGGCCGATTCTATGGCCTTCGTGATCGCCGAGAAGAAGTCCTCGCGGATATCGGAGATGATCAGGCCCAGAGTCCTCGAGCCGGCGCCCCGGAGGCTCCTCGCGAACTGATTGGGCCTATATCCCAGGGCCTTGATCGATGCGAGGATGCGCTGGCGCGTCTCTTCCTCGACGAATCGCGTATCGTTTACTACGTGCGAGACCGTCGAGATCGATACGCCCGCCTGGGCGGCGACATCCCGTATCGTGTTCTTTTTTTTCGAATCTCCCATCGGTCGGTATCCTCGTCCATCGAAACGTTTGCGCAAAGCTTTCGATATTGAGATTTACCCCAAAATCCACATATGTCAAGGGACAAAATTAAAGAATGGCTGACTTCTAATTTATAGGTGCGGGGCGACATTGCAAGGGAATTAACCCCGACTAAGGATAAGTTCGCGGAAGGCGGCCTGCGGCATGGCCTTTCCGTAGAGGTAGCCCTGCAGCCAATCGCAGCCCGATTCCCGCAGGAACGAGGCTTGGCTCTCCTCCTCGACGCCTTCCGCCACGGTCGAGAGGTTCATGGATTTCGCGAGCTCGAGGATGATCCCGATGATCTTCTCCGAATCCCGGTCGGACCGGAGCCGGCGGACGAAGGACTGGTCTATCTTCAGCTCGTCCAGGTGGAGCCGCTGGATGTAGGCCAGGGAGGAATAGCCGGTGCCGAAATCGTCGAGGGCTATGGCGATCCCCATCCTCCGGAACTCGGCGAGCGCGCCCGCGACGACCTCGTCCTCTTCGCCGAACATCGCCGACTCGGTGATCTCGAGCACGAGCCTGGAGGGAGGGAGGGCCGACTCGTCCAGGGCCAGCCTCACGGCCTGGATCAGCCTCCGGGCGTCGCGGAGCTGCACGCCGGAGATGTTCACCGAGACCTTCAAGGCCCTGTCCCACTCCATGGCGTCGCGGCACACCCGCAGGAGGGACCATTCGCCGATGGCCGTGATGAAGCCACTCTGCTCTGCCCAGGGCACGAACTCGCCTGGGGAGATCGCGCCTTCCAGGGGATGCTCCCATCGGATCAGGGCCTCCGCGCCCTCGAGGGCTCCCGTCCCCGCGTTCACCTGGGGCTGATAGTGCATGCGGAATTGCCCGGCCGCCAGGGCGGCGGGGAATTCGTTGACCAGGTTGAGCTTCCGGATGAAGTCCGTGGCCAGGTCTTCCCGGTAGCGCAGCACCTTCCGCGTCGTCGAGGCCTTGGCGCCGTTCAAGGCGAGGTCGGCGGCTCGGAAGAGGCCTTTCCGATCGAGCGCGTCCTCGGGATAATAGGCGAGGCCTACATACAGGTCGGCCTGGTAGTTATCCGATCCGATCCGCAGGGGCTCGTTCATCCTGCGCGCGAAGCGGTGGATCCTCTCGAGCTGGAAGACGTCGGGAGCCGCGGACCAGAAGGCGAATTCGTCCCGCTCGAGCCTGGCCAGCGAGATGGCGATTCCCACGCTCGCGTGGAATTCCTCGATGAAGGCGGCGATGATCGAATTGCAGGACTTCGAGCCGAGGTCGGCCCTGATCAGGTCCAGCTTGCCGAGCTTCATGATGCCCATGATGGCCCTGTAGCCGTCGGGCGCGGCGCGGAGCTCCTCGTCGAGGGCCGATTGGAAGCTGTACCTGTTCGGGAGCCCGGTGAGCTCGTCGAAGTTGGCCCGCCGGCCCAGCTGGGTCTCCAGGAGCTTCTTGTCCGTGACGTCGCGGCCGATCCCCCGCCACCCTTCGCGGCCTCCAGGCGCCTCGACCGCGGGCGCGGCCGAGACGGTCAGCCAACTGACGGCTCCGTCGGTGACGATTTTCAATTCCAGGTCCTTAAAGGGCTGTTTCAGCCGCAGGGCCGCGTCGAGCTCCGCCAGCAGCTCTTCAGCCTCGAAGTCGTCGGATGGCAGGAGCTCCTTCAATATTTCGAAAACCGGTCGCCCGATGGCCGATCCGCCCCGCGAAGACTTGGCCAGCTTGTCTGGCAGGTAGGCGAGGCGAAGCTCGGCATCCAGCTCCCAGAGCCAATCGCTGGACCTGTCCTCGAAGTCCCGAAGCAGGAGCTCGATTATCTCGTTCTGCCTGATCAGGCGCTCCTCGTATTCCCGCCGATGCGTTATGTCTTCCTTGATCGCCATGTACCGGCGGATCGCGCCCCCGGAATCCTTGACGGGGCTGATAGTGGCCTTCTCGACGTACTCGCGGCCCCGCTTGTCCCTGTTGACGAACTCACCGGTCCAGGAATCGCCCTTGGCGATGGACCCCCAAAGCTCCGCGTACATCGACTCGGGGGTCTTCCCGGACTGCATTATCCTCGGGTTCCGGCCCAGCAGCTCGGCCTTCGCGTAGCCGGACAACTCCTCCGTCCTCCTGTTCGCCTGGATGATATTCCCGCTCAGGTCCGTCAAGACAATGGACAGGGGGCTCTGCTCGAAGAGCGTCGCGAGATCCTCCTCTCGCTCCTCGGCCTCCAGCTGATAGACGAAGCGATCGCGGAAGAGTCGGTAGTAGGCCATGCCGATCAGGACCAAGTAGGCGACGAAGGCGGCATACCCGAGGGAGGAGGCGACGAGGAACCTCCCCCCCATGGAGAAAAGGGCGCCGTAGACCGCGAGGCTCAGGGTGGAGAGCCAGGAGACGGCTACGCTGGGAACCATGGTCGTGACGAAGACCCCCGAGAAGACGAAGGCCATGAAGAAGAGGGCGAGGAGAAGCTGCTCGTAGCCGGAGAGCCGCGGGAAGAGATAGACGAACGCGGCGCCGAAAATACCGGCGGTGAGACCCGCGAAGAGGATGTGCCAGCCCTGCGGGCGCCGGCTGGCGGCCTTCTCAGTCCGGGAATCCCCGCGGATCCTTAAAAGCCAGAGGAGGGATACGAGCATCGCAGCGCCAAGCCAGCCGAGGCGCGTCCCGAGGCCGATGGAAGCGCGGAACAGCAAGAAAAAACCTAGTTCGCAGAGCAGGGTGGCGGCGACGGCGAGGGGCATCAGGCGTAGGAAGACTCTGGCGAGGCCGTCCCGGACCTTCTTCTCGCGGAGGGGAGCTACTCCGCTCATGCGAGGCCTCGCTCGAATCTTCCAGTCGGGCACACCATACAGAGCTTAAAGGATATGCATCGCCGGGCATTGCGCAAGCGCCGCGGCCGGGCTTGCCCTACGACGGGGCTTGGCCCTAGTATCGAGCCTTGCGCGGCGCCAGGAGGAAGACGAGCGGGGAGGCCATACTCGAGGCCGCCCTCGGGATATTCTCCTCGAAGGCGGTCGAGGAGACCTCGATGGACGAGATCGCCGAGGCCGCGGGCATCGCCAAGGGGACGGTCTACCTCTATTTCGCCTCCAAGCGAGAGCTCGCGGACGCGGCCTTCCTGGGACCCGCCGCCGACTTCGAGCGGACGGTCCTCGAATCGAACATCGCCCGGCCCCGCGTCGAGGCCTTCGCGTCCTCGATACTCGGGTTCTTCTCGGGGCGGCAGGTGTTCCTGCGAGAGCTCGCCTCGGCCCTGAAGCGCCGGGCGGATTACGAATACAGCGAGAGAGTCCGCGCGGCCCTCGTGCCCGCCGTCTGCGCCCTCTACAGGCGCGACCCACGGTATCCCATAGCCTCCCTCGAGCCGGTAGCCGAGATCATCATCGGCTCCATCCTCGAGATCTGCTCCTACCGCATACTGGAAGGGCGCATCGCCTCCGACGCCGAGGCCATGGCCATGCTCGAGGATTTCCTGAAGCGCTTCTTCGATTGCGAGGCTTAGGTCGCGGCGCGGACTCGCTCGAGCAGGTAGGCCGGCTCGAAGGGAACGAAGCCGGGCTTGGAGAAAGCCTCCTTCGCGATCGCGTAGAGCGTCGAATTGAACGGGGACTCCACTCCCTTGTCCCTCGCCAGCCGGACCACGTAGCCCGTGATCGAATCGAGCTCGGTCTCTGCCCCGCCCCGGGCGAAGACGTCCTGGCTCATGCTCGACCTCACCATCTTCGCCATGTTCTTCGCGAACACTCCCCGCGTCAGGAAGCCCGGGAGGAGAGCCCCCGCCCGTATGGTGGACCAGCCGGGCATCGCGCCCACGTGGTACTCCGAGAAACCGGCCGCCTGCACGACGCGCAGCCCCTCGTACAAGGTTCCGGAGACGAGGAGGCGCAGCGACTCGAGGTCCCTCACCGGCCGATAGCCGTGGCCGACGAGGGTCGTCACCGCGTTGACCAGGTTGACCACGAGCTTGGAGTGCACCGCGTCGCCGAGGCGATCGCAGCGGGAGGCGGCGAAGGACCTCGACATCAGCGAGGCCAGCTCGTCGAGCTCGGGAGCGAGCGAGTTGTCCGGCGTCCCTAGCACGAGGGGCCCCCTGCTCTGGTAGCCGACCTTGCCCGGCCCGTCCAGCCAGGCGTTGTAGCCGACGACGCAATACGCCGCCCTGGGGAAGTGCCGGGGCAGGATGGCCTGGTTCTCGACGCCGTTGGCCATCGAGAGGGCCAGGACCGCCTTCCCCGCCGCGGCCGACGCGGAGGCCGCGACGGCGTCGAGGGAATAATTCTTCACGCCGAAGACGAGCACGTCGCCCTCGCCGAGAGGCGGCACCGAGTCGAGGGCCTTGACCTTGGCGAAAGCGCGGGTCTCGGCCTCGCGGCCTCCCTCGTAGGTCTCGATGCCGCCTGCGCGAATGGCGGACAGAACCTCGGCCCTGTCCACGACGTAGGTCTCCTCGTGGGCCTCGGAGGTCCAGGCCGCGACGCTGCCGCCAATCGCGCCCGCGCCGACGAAAACAATCTTCCCGATCGCCATGACATCCTCCCTAGAGCCGAGCCGGCAAGTCGAACATCGAGTTCATCGATCGCGAGTAGCGAGTTTGGAGGGGTACGAGCTCGGCGCCTATCGCCCGGAGCGCCTCGGAGGCCTCGCCCGATCCGAGGGTCAGGCAGGGCGCCGCGCAGGTGCGCGGGGACAGGAGGGTCGCGGCGTTGAGCCTCACGGAGAAATCGCCCGCAAAGGCCGTCGGGCTTCGCAGCAACGCCCCGTCCTTGCGGGTAAAGAGGGCGGAGCTCACGTCGAAGCGCTTGAGCTTACCCGCCTTGGGGACGCGCAGGGTCATATCGAGGGTCGATCCGTCGGCCGCGTAGGAGAGGAAGGAACAGCTCTCCTCGTCCTCCTCGATATCGATCCTCCTCGCGCGCTTGGGGAGGTTCCAGAAGTGCTCGCCGCGGAGACGGTTCTCCTCGGAGGTCACCGGCATCGCGGCGATGAAGTAGCCGGAGTCGGGGACCTGGGCGAAGGCGCCGAGGACGGGCGGCCCCGCCTTCGGCCCGTGCCTCAGGGGTATCGCCACGGCGATCTCGTTGTAGGGGCGGACCCCTCGCACCGAGCGATACTCGTAGCAGGAGACCGCGACGATCGAGCGGCCGCCGAGCATGACGGGAGGCTCCACCTTCGTCCCGAGGCGCTCGCTCGCGTATTCCTTGGCCGCTTCGCGTGAGCAGTGGAAGATCCCCACCGCGCACCTGACGTCCGCATATAGGGTCGGGAAGAGGTAGGGCTTCTCGAATCCGTTCACGAACAGGGGGGAGGGCGCCTTGCGGAGGGCGAGAGCGGAAAAGAAGGGAGCGCCGAAATCCGCGGCGTTGTCGAGGAGCTCGAGGGGGACATCGAAGGTCGGATGCATGGCAACCTCATGATATAATGACTATCGGTCATTATATCATGTTACCGCGGCTTGGCAATCCGAAAGACGGGGCAATCAGGCTCCCGCGAGACCTTCCTTCGCCAGCGCTCGCAGCGCGCCGCCAGGGCCTCCTGGGCCTTTTCGCTGTGGATGAATACATGGTCATGATAGAAGGCGGCGACTATATTGGCGCTAATTCCCGCCCGCGCGAGCCTGGCCGATACAGCCGCGGTCAGCCCGACTGCGGCGAGGCTCGAATGCACGTTGAGGGTTATGCGCTTGAAGGTACCCTGGAAAGGTAGGCCGTTCCTTAGGGCGTTCCCCTTTTCCACCACCGCCGTGAGCCCCTCGCCCTCACGGATGAGGGCCCACGGATCGAGGAGGATAGCCTCCTCTAGGGAGAGGCTCGTCGGACAGAAAACGAAATCCTCGCTCGAAAGCTCCGGGTCCATCGAGCCCAGCACTACACGAAGGTCCTTCTCGCCGTCCATGCCATCCCTCCCTCGGCCGGATATTCGCGCTTTGGCCGCCCTATTTGAGTTATGGACCGTATTCTTTCCATCCGGAGCCTACCCATCGAAGCTCCTTGCCGACCGAGAACTGATTTCGGAGCCCCAACTGCGCCGCATGGTGCTGAATATGCCGAATCGAGTAGATGTGAAGTTCCAACCTTGGGAATTTCCTGTATGGGAAACCCGATTCCCCGGATAGTACCTCATTGGATTCTTCGGGAATTTCCGTCCGTCCTTTCCTAAGGCAGAAATCGAAGTAGTCCAGGATGTCGCTTCTGGCGTAGGTGTACGAGGGCTTGCGATCTTCCAGTTCCTCGTAATCGCGGAAAAATCCTTTGTTTCGCAGATGGAAATCTTGGTTTTTCACAGCCTCCTCGCTCCTGCCAAGGTAGATGTCGGTAAACAATAAAACATGGAAAGCCACTTGCGAGAATGGCCCATCAAGGTGGTCGCTGGACCACTCGCCGCCTGGACAGTCCTCTATCGCTTGCAGAAGAGTGCGCATCGCGGCCTCAAACTGATTGAGAATAACCGTATTCAACCCGAAAGACATGCTGCCCTCCTCATTCTCGAGAGATAAGCATCGGCGAATTTACGACAATGGCGACCAGGAGAGTGCGCGGCTACGGCTACAAGGTATACTGCACCCATGAGCGCCTGGAAAGTTCTTCCGCTCGACGCCGAGACGTGGCCGGATTTCGCGGCTGTGATGGAGAACGGCCACGGCGCTTGGGGCGGCTGCTGGTGCTTGGCCTTCCACGAAGCGCCCGCGGAGAAGCTCGCTACGGTCGACGACTGCCGCCGAGCCAAAGAGATCCGGGTGCGAGAGGGCCGTACCCCGCATCAAGCACCGCAGGGAGTACCTGGGGCTAGCCTCGCGGGGGCCCTGGAAGGAATCGCCCGTCTTGGCGGTG
>JANXYQ010000048.1 GCA_025355995.1 Spirochaetaceae bacterium
AGGGGAAGAAGAAAGCGGCGCGGAAGAAATTCCTCCCCCGGAATTCGCGGTTGAGGAGCACCGCCAGGAGAAGGGAACAGGCGAGGGTGATCGGGACCGTTCCGATCACGTAGTAAAGGGTATTGAAGGTCGAAATCCTGAAGGTCTCGTCGCGGAGCATCCGCGAGAAATTCTTGAGGCCGGCGAAGGCTATGGGGTTCGCGCCGTCCCAGGTCATGAAGGACAGGGCGAGGGCGAAGGCCATCGGCGCGAGGGTGAAGAGGGCGAAGCCGATCAGGTTCGGGAGGATGAAGGAATAGGCTATCGCGTTCTTCTTGAGCGCCTTGCTCGCGGCTGCGGTCATCGAGGCTCCTGGGTGGGCGAGGCCGCGAGCCCCGGGCGTGAGGTCCCGCCCGAGGCTCGCGGCTATGGATCCATGCTGCTCGGCCTGCCTACTGGGCGGCGAGGGCTTCCTTGACGCGGCGAGACATGTCCGCCAAGCCCTGATCGACGGACACGGACTCGGTCATTATGAGCTCGTCCTCCTCGTTGAGGATTTTCTCGATGACGGCGGCCTTGGGGTGCATGGGCAGCTCGAGGCGGACGGTCTTGGTGGCCAGGGCCTCTCCGCTCGCCTTGTCCTGGGGGAAGCCCTCGACCTTTCGGATGGTATCGAGGACCTGCTGGTCCCTTATCGCGGGCAGGGTGCCCAGCTTGGCGAGGATGGCCGCGCCTTCGCTGCCGCTGAAGAACTTCACGAAGTCCCAGGCGGCGGCCTTGTTGGGCGACTTGGCGTTGACCGCGACCGAGGTGATGGTGCCGGCGGTGGTGCCCGCGGGAACGCCCGCGGGGTGGGGATACTTCACGATGCCCCATTTCACGGAAGTCGTGCCGTCCTTCACCTTGCTGATGAGCGTCCCGATGAACCAAGAGCCCATGGGGAGCATGGCGATCTGGCCGTTGTAGAAGACGCCGGAATAATGGATGTTGCCCACTTTAAGGGAGGCGAAATCCATGACGGTCTTGTCCTTCTGGAGGCCGAGGACCAGGTCGTAATAGGGCTTCATGTAGGCGTAATCGGACGTGATTATCGAGTTCTTGCCGTCCTGTACGGAGGGCAGTTCCTTGGTCGAGCGCCAGATGTGGTAATGGGAGCCGTAGACCCTGTCGACTCCCGTGCCGGAGGCGACCTTGCGAGCGAGGGCGGCGTACTGGTCCCAGGTCATGTCGTTCGTCGGATAGGGGAGGCCAGCCTTGTCGAAGGCGTCCTTGTTGTAGTACATGATCCAGACGTCGCTGCGGAAGGGCAGGGCGTAGAGCTGCTTGTCGACGGCGATCTGGTCGGTCACGCCGCTGTATTGCGCGAGATCGACCTTGTCCTTGGCGATGTAGGGGGTAAGGGGCTCGAGCTGCTTCTTGGCGACCATGCCCGCGTACATGGGGATGTCCTTGACCGAGATGATGTCGCTGTCGTCCCCGCCGGCGAGCATGACGGCGAGCTTCTGACCGTAGTCGTTGGCCGGGATGTTGATGAACTCGAAGCTCACGTTGGGGTGCTTGGCCGTATACGCGTCGACGATGGGCTGCATGTAGGTGGTCTGGGAAAGGTCCCATACCACCATCTTGAGCTTCACCTTCGCGTCGGCCGCGGCGGCGAACGAGAGCGCGACGATCGCGAGCGCCGCGATTAAAGACAGTCGTTTCATGCTGTTCCCTCCTTCAGGATCGACCGTCATGGTAAATCGGCTTTCCCGATCGCGACATGCAATATGTTACGATTTCATGGCGACCGACCCACTCCGCTCGGCCGGCGCGGGCGAGGGCCGGGAGCATTCAACGGGAAGCTGCGATTTTCTACGATTCCCCGTCGCCGGAGGGCTCCGCCGAGGGCGATGCCGAGGGGCCGCGCTCGCAGGCCTGGAGGTAGTAGTCGCGGGGAGACTGGCCGGCCACCCGCTTGAACACCTTGCTGAAGTAGAAGGCGTCATCGAAGCCGAGCAGCTGGGCGACCTCGAACATCTTGTAGCGTCCCTCCGCGATGAGCTCCTTCGCCTTCTCGACCTTGACCTGGGCGACGAATTCCGTGAAGCCGAGGCCCGCGTACTTCTTGAAGGTGGCGGAGAGGTGATTGGGCGAGACCTCGAAGCGCCTCGCGACCTCCGCGAGGCTGAGCCTCGAGGCGTAGTTCTCCTGCACGTACCTGCGGACTCCCGCCACCAGGGGATTGCGGCCACGGCTCCGCGCCGACTCGAAGCGGGCCGCGAGCCCCTCCTTTGCCGTTCGGAGCCAGGCGCTCGCGGCGGCCGGGCCGGGGCAGGAGAAGAGGCAGCGCCAGCCCTCGGCCTCCCCGGGGAAGAGCGAGTCGAGGAGGCCCTCCGCGCCCTCGAGTCGCTCGAGTATCGGGTAGAGGAGCTCGCAGCAGAGGGCGAGCGCCTCCGGCCGGCCGATGTCGGCCTGGGAGAGCTCCTCGACGGCCTGGTCCATGACGGCGCGCAAGAGTTCGGCGGAGCGGGCGGACACGGCCTCGATCAAGGCGGCGCGCCGGGCGTCCCGCCTCGGCTGCGAGGGGTCGGCGCGTCGGTCGCGGAGCCCCTCGAAGGCGACGATCCCCGCGCTTCCGGCGCCGCCCGGGGCGAGGGCCGAGGCCGCCTCGACGGCGACCCTCGCCTCGCGGAAGGAGTCCGCGGCCCGGATCGGCTCTCGCCGCTCGCCTCCCAGCCCCGCCCGCAGCGAGACGCCGAAGTACTTCTCGGTCATCTCGAGGGCCCGGGCGAGGGCCTCGACGGCGCGCGCGCCGTCGAGCAGTATCGCGGCGAAGGAGAAGGGGTCGAGGGGCGCCACCCTGATGGCCGACTCCCTCCCGACTATCTGCACGATCATGTCGATCGCGCAGGCGTAGACCCTCAGCCTCTCGTCCTCCGAGAGCCGCTCCGGCTGGGCGTAGCCGATCTTGAAGGCGGCGACCCGGAAGCCGCCCTCGCCGAGCGAGAGCCCGGCGCGCTCGAGCGAGAGCCTCGCCTCCTCCGCGTCGGAGTAGGAGCCGGAGATGAGCCGGGTCAGCGCCGTCTCCGCGAAGGGATCTCGGGCGACTGCGCCCGCGCTCGAGGCGAGGCTCAGCGCGCGCCTCTCCCGGACGGCCGCCTTCGCCTTCTCCACGCTCGCGCGGAGCGAGGGCGCGTCCAGCTCCAGCTTGACGAGATAGTCGACGACCGAGCCCCGCATGGCTCGGCGGAGGGAATCGAAATCGGCGTAGCCGGTGAGCACGATGAAGGCGGGGCCGCCCTCTCCCTCCGCACGGCATCTCTCGATGAGGCCGAGGCCGTCGAGCAGCGGCATGCGGAGGTCGGCGATGACGATGTCGGGCCGTAGGCGCGCGATCTCCTCGAGGGCCGCGAGGCCGTTCGGCGCGGCGCCGACGAGCTCGACGTCGAGGGCGGCCCAATCGACCATGGACTTGAGGCCCACCTGGGACAGAGGTTCGTCGTCGACGATCAGCAGGCTGTACACGGCGCCTCGACGAGGAACGGAAGCAGGACCGATACCTTCGTATACTCGCCCCTCCGGCTCTCCACGGAGAGGCCGTAGCCCTCGCCGAAGGCGAGCTTGAGCCGCTCGTCCACGTTGTGCAGCCCTATTTGGTTGAAGGCCTCGCCGTCCCTCGCCGCTGCGTCGAGCAGGCCGCCGAGGCGCTCCTCCTCGATGCCGACCCCGTCGTCGATCACGTCGACGCGGACGAGGCCCGGGCCGGCCCTCGCGATCTCGATGCGGACTAGCCCGGGGGCCATCTTCGGCTCGATCCCGTGCATGATGGCGTTTTCGACGATCGGCTGCAGGGTGAATTTCACGACCCGGCAGGCCTTCAGCGCTTCGTCGCCGTAGCGCACCTCCAGTGCGAAGAGATTTGCGGATCGATATCGCTGTATCGTGCAGTACTCGCCGACGAGTTCCAGTTCCAGCTCCAGGGTCACGAGGGCGTCCGCCCCTCGCGCCGCGTGCCGCAGGAGCGCGGCCAGGCAGTTGACCATCTCCGCGATGCCGGGAGCCTTCTGGATCTCGGCCATCCACTTGATGGCCCCGAGGGTGTTGTAGAGGAAATGCGGGTTGATCTGGCTCTGGAGCGCGCGGAATTCCAGGGTCTTCTTGGCCTTCTCATCCTCGATCCGGCGCTCGATGAGCTCCTCGATGTCGCGGGACATGCCGTTGACGGCGCGGCCTATGTTGCCGAGCTCGTTGTCCCACTCGATGCCGGCGTCGCGGGAGAAGTCCCCCGCCGCTATCAGGGCGACGCGCCTGTTGATGAGCTCGATGGGCCTGTTCACCGTCCGGTCCACGGTGGCGAGGACCGAGGCTACCAGGAGGACGAAGAAGCCGGCCACGACGGCGAGGAAGGAGACGAGGCCGCGGGCCTGGCGGGCGATGCCGATCGCGGGCAGGCTCTGCGCGAGGACCCAGCCCGTGCGCGGGCCCGCGGAGAGTATGTAGGTCCCGCGCCACTTCCCCGACGCGACGTCGATCGAGAGCTCGCCCGCGCGGACCGCGCGCGCCATCTCGGGGCCGGGGACGCCGGAGCCGGCCGCGGCGGGAAGGAGGCCCCCGTCGGCCCCTATCCCGTAGGCCCTGTCGCCTATCGCGAGGAAAAGCCTCGATCCGCCCTCGAGCTCGTAACCCGAAAGATAGCGGGCGATCGGCTCCAGGTTCGCCGCCATGAAGACGAAGCCGATGGGCCGGCTCGAGTCGTCGTCGCTTCGGACCGCCTTGGCCAAGGGGATCGCGAGCCGCCCCGAGGAGAAGGCGAAGCCCTCCTCGAAGAGGCCCCCGCGGCTGTAGGGATAGCCGACGGACTCGCCCGAGAGTTCGAATCGGGAGAGGGCGACCTCGAAATCGCTCCGGTGCCCCTGGCTGAGGCCCACCTGGATGGAATGCCCCCCGAAGCCGCCTATGACGAGCTTGTCGATGTAGGTGTCGAGCCCGTCCCCCGAGACCGCGTCGCGAACGGAGCGATGGGCCGACAGAGCCTTGAACTTCCGGTCATCCGGATAGGCCGCAGAGGAGGAGACGAAGGCGGTGACCTCGGGGGAGACCGAGCACCAGTTGACCAGCTGGGCGAGGCGGTCCATGTCCCGGTCGATGCTGGCCATGGCGATGCGGAGCCTGTATCGCGTCGTCTCGATGGATCCGGCGCGCAGGAAGCCCCTGACGGTCAGGTAGGATATCCCGACCAGGGAGACCAGGACGAAGAAAGTGATGGATATGCTATATAACAGGAGCCGGGATTTCAGGCTCGCGCCGGACCTCATCGATGTCTGCCGCCTTCACCGCGGATTGTACAGCAGGCGGGCCGGGATTTCCATGAGCCAAAGCCTCGGGCGGGGCCTCGTTCCTCGTCCGGAGGGGGATATCGGGTATCAGCAGGGTCAGCAGCAGCATCGCGCCCATGACGAGTATCGAGACGAGCCAGACTCGGTGTATGGAATCCGAGAAGGACTTCTTCAAGCCATTCACCGCGGCGTCGGCCGCCGCGGCCTTCGTCCTCTCGAGAGCGTCGCGGACGCCCTGCGTCCCCGCCGCCGCGATGCGCAGGTCGAAGCCCGCCTCGATCCGGGACCTGATTTCCGATAGCCCTTCGGACCTCACCCGGCCCTGGCTCGTGGCCCCCGAGGGCATGCCCGGGCCCGCGGGCATGTTGGCGAGGAAGGCCGCGCCGAGGGCCGCGCTGAATATCGTGCCCATCACCGCGGCGCCGATGGTGGAGCCGATCTGCCTCGTGAACTGGCTCGCGCTCGTGGCCTGACCGAGCTCCTGGGGGGGCACCGAATTCTGGACGGCCAGGGAGTACAGGGATTGGGCGGGACCGAAGCCCATGCCCACGAGGACCATGAGGATCACCACGGCCCAATAGGGAGTGGCCGCGCCAAGGACGAGGGCCATGAGGACGGACGCGACGACGGCGATGGCCGCGCCCAGGAGCATTATGCCCTTATAGCGCCCGAACTTGGTGACCAGGAAGCCCGAGAGGCCCGCGCTCAGCACCATGCCCATGGAGAGGGGAATGACGCTCGCCCCGGCCTTGGTGGCGGAGACGCCCTGCACGTTGACCATATAGAGCGGGAGGAAGATGAGCACGGAGATGAAGCCGGCGCCGAAGAAGAAGGACGCGAGGTTGCTGGTGAGGAACACCCTGTTCTTGAAGAGGCGCAGGTCGAGTATCGGATGCTTCGAGTTGATCGTATGCCCCACCCAAAGGCCCAGCATAACCAGCCCGCCGATGAGGAGGCCGAGCGTAGTGCCCGAGGTCCAGGGGTAGACCGACTTGTCCAGCTGGAGCGCGAGTATGATGGGCATGAAGGAGAGTATCATCAGCAGGGCCGAGGTGACGTTGAGCTTGTGAGAATTGTCGCGGGGCTCCAGCTTGGGCATGCGGAAGACGATGAAGGCCAGGGCGACGATGCCGAGCGGCAGGTTGACGTAGAAGATCCAGCGCCAACCCGCGACCCCGGCGATCCATCCGCCGGCATTGTCGGTGAGGAATCCGCCGACGAGCGGGCCGACGATGCTCGAGAGTCCGAAGACGCTGCCGAAGATGCCGGAGATCTTGCCGCGCTCCCGCGGCGGGTAGAGGTCGGCGACGATGATGAAGGCGAGGGCGAAGATGCCGGCCCCGCCGAAGGCCTGCACGCCCCGGAACGCGATGAGCTGGCTCATGCCGTTTCCCAGCAGGGGCAGGCTGCCGAACTCCCCAGCGATGCCGCAGAGGAAGGAGCCGAAGAGGAAGATCGAGACCGACCAGAGCTGCAGGGTCCTCCGGTTGATGAGATCGGCTAACTTGCCATAAATGGGAACGAGGATGGTCGAGATTAGGAGGTAGATCGTCGTCACCCAGGTGTAGCGATCGAGGCCCGAGAGCTGCTCCACGATGCGAGGCAGGGCCGTCGAGACTATCGTCTGGTCCAGGGCCCCGAGGAACATGGCCAGGGCGACGCCGATCACGGTATACAGGCGGGTTCGCTTCGATTCAACTTCATTCATGTTCTTTAATATAGCTATTTCTGAAAGCCTTCGGGGCGGGAGGCTGGCCTTTTCCCGCTTTGCGTAAAGTGTAAATCGCCGCCATACTAGCCCCATGAGGAGGGTGCCGATGCCCGCAGCGCCAAACTACAGGTCCGAGCTCGTCGGGGTCTTCGGCCACCCCGTCGCCGAGAATCCCACTATCGTAATGATGGAGGCGGCCTTCAAAGCCGCCGGCCTCGATTACCGCTATCTCACGATAGAGGTCCTGCCGAAAGATCTCGCCGCGGGCATCGCCGGCATCAGGGCGATGGGCTTCAGGGGCCTCAACCTGACCATACCGCACAAGGTCGAGGTCATGAAGCACCTGGACGAGATTAGCCCGAACGCCGAGCTCATCGGCGCCGTCAACACCGTCTACAGGGAAGGCGACAGGCTCATCGGGGAGAATACGGACGGAAAGGGCTTCCTAGGCTCGCTGCGGTCCCAAGGCGGCCTGGATCCGGCGGGAAGGAGCTTCGTCGTCCTGGGAGCGGGCGGCGCCGCCCGGGCCGTCTCCGTCGAGCTGGCCCTGGCCGGGGCCACGCGCATAGTCATCGTCAACCGGGATGAGGGACGGGGGCGGGCCCTCGCCGAGCGCGTGGCGGGCATCGCCCGGACGGCCCTCGAATTCTCGCCGTGGAAGGCCGGATATAGGCTGCCCGAGGGCACGGATGCGCTAGTCAACGCGACCTCCGTCGGCCTCTACCCGGATCCGGGCCGGCCCGACATCGACTACGGCCGCATCGGGCCGGGGATGCTCGTCTGCGACGTCATACCCAACCCTCCCCGCAGCGCCTTCCTTAGGGAGGCCGAGGCGAGGGGAGCGCGGACCCTGGACGGCCTGGGCATGCTCGTCAACCAGGGGGCGATTGGCTTCGCCCTCTGGACCGGTCACGAGGCGCCCGCAGCGGCGATGCGCGAGGCGCTGGCGAGGGAGTTCGCCTAGTCCCGAGGAGTCAGACTCACTGCACGGGGGTGAGGAAGCTCCCGAACACCCAGCCGGCGGGATCCTTGATGCGGTACCAACGGGCGCTCTGGCCGCCGAGCGGATACTCCTGCGTGGTGGCCTCGAGCACCTCGACCTGGGTTCCCGTATTGAGCCTGGCCACGACCTGGCCGTTCAGCTCGTCGGGCTGGGCCCTGACGTTGACGTTGTCGTCGTTGAGGAGGTAGCTGCCGGAGGCCGGGGCGGAGGGCTTGCCGGGAGCGGCGCCGGGAAAGAGGGCCGCCCTGATCCTGTCGAAGAAGACCGAGGAGGAGTATAGCTTCTCGATCTTCTTGAAGAAGTTCGCGCGGAGATCCTTGTTCTTCGTGCCCATCGCGGTCATGTAGAGGATCACCGAGTTGATATCGACGTCCGAATTGCTCAGGTCCCCGGTTTCGAGGTAGACGGGGGGATCGGTGTAGTAGGCGTCCTGGACCGGGTCGTAAGCCACGACCTTGGCGAAGGTCGCGTTCGAGCCCTCGTCGAAGAGGGCGACGATCGTCATCCCGGAGATCGACTTGCTCGTCATCTTCACGTCGCGGGGCTCGGTGTAGACGGTCGCCTTGTCGGCCTTGACTACGGCGAGGCTGCACTTCTGCGCGAGATAAGCGGCCCTGACCCAGCCCTCGGTACCGCTCGGCATCTTGACGCGGAGGTACTCGCGCTCCTTGCCCTCGATCGTGAACTTCGTGGCCCGGCTGGTGACGGTCACCCGGTCTCCGATGACGAGGCTATCCTTAAATGCCAGGCTGCCCTTGGACTCGAGGTAGAGCGGGAGATTGTTCATTATCGCGAAGGCTTCGTTCGAGGCGAGCTTTGCCGCCGGCTGGGCGCCAGCGAGTCCGGCTAACGCGGCGAATAGGGTAAATGCGAGGATCGTCCTTTTCATGGTGCCTCCTGGAGACGCGAGACTAAAGCTATCTTCCTTTGGGCGGACTGTCAACGCGGGTCCCCTCACTTGCATCCTCGGGGCTGGGATACTACTCTTCTCCCCATGCTAAGCATGGAGCTCATGGCCAACGAGGCCGCGGTCGAGGAGACGGACATACCGGAGGAGCCCTTCTACCTGACCTCGGGCAACGAGCAGCGGGTATTCCTGGCCGCGTACAAGCGCCGGCTCCCCCTCCTCCTCAAGGGGCCGACGGGCTGCGGCAAGACGCGCTTCGTCGAGGCAATGGCCTACAAGCTCAACAAGGTCCTGACCAAGGTGAGCGTCGACAAGTCCAAGGGCGAGCTGACGGCCGCGGTGAGCGACTTCGCGAACCGCAAGAGCTTCCTGGTCACCGTGCCCTGCCACGAGGACCTCACCGCCAACGACCTCGTCGGCCGCTTCTTCCTCACGATGGACCAGGGAGCGCAGTGGATAGACGGGCCCCTCACCAAGGCCGCGCGCTACGGCGGGATCTGCTACCTCGACGAGATAGTCGAGGCGCGCAAGGACGTCACCGTCCTCATCCACTCCCTCACCGACTACAGGCGCGTGCTCCCCCTCACGAAGAAGGGGACGGTGGTGACCCCGCCGCCCTCCTTCATGCTCATCGTTTCGTACAACCCCGGCTACCAGTCCGCGCTCAAGGACCTGAAGCCCTCCACCAAGCAGCGCTTCGTCGCCCTCGACTTCGACTATCCCGAGGAGCGCAACGAGATCGAGGTCGTGCGCCACGAGTCCTCCTGCCCCGAGGGGCTGGCGCGCTCCCTCGTCGCGGCGGGACGCAAGATCAGGGGGCTGAAGACCCAGGGGCTGACGGAAGGCGTCTCGACCCGGCTCCTCGTCTACGCGGCGAGCCTTATCGTCGAGGGCGTTCCCAAAGAGGACGCGGTGCGGTCCACGCTGATCTCGCCCCTCACCGACGATCCCCATATGAAGCTCTCCCTCCTCGACATCTGCAAGGGCTTCGACCTCCTGTAGGCGCGATGATCGACGGGATAGCCCGCGAGGGCCTGGCCGCCTGCGGCGGCTCGAGCGAGCTCGGGAAGGCCCTCATGGCGGGGCTCCTCCCCTCGCGACCGGCGCTGGGCGACGAGAGCTGGGCCGCCGAGGCCCGGGCGGCGCTGGGCGAGCTCGAACCCCTGTGGGCGGCCGCCGTCGCCGCGGCCGCCGAGGGCGCGTCCGCGGCCGCGACGGCCGCGAGGCTCGTGCAGCTCGCCGCCTACGCCCGCATGGGCATAGCCTACGCGGAGTCGCGCGGCGAGGTGCGCGCGCCGGAGGGCGAGCTCGTCTCGCCCTACGACCGGCGCGCCCTCGAGGGCGGGGAGCTCGAGGCGAGCCTCGCTCCCCTGCTCGGCCCCGCGGGGAGGGAGAGGCGCCGCGCGGTATTCCGCCGCTACGCCGCGGCCCTCGTGGGCTCCAAGGGCGTTCCCTTCGCGGCCGCGGCCCTCGCCGTCGAGGCCAGGGCCTTCGAGCCCGAGGAGCTCTGGTTCGCGGACCTGTTCCGCTCCCTGGCCCTCTTCCTCGCCGAGCGCCGGGGCGTCGATATCGCCTTCGCGGCGGCCATCATCCGCGATGCAAATCCCAGGAACGGCTTCTCGCACCGGGAGGCGGCCCTCGCCGTCTCCGACTTCCTGGTCGACGACCGCTACTCCGCGCGGGCGATCGAGCGCCTGCTCTCCTTCATCCGCAGCTGCGCCCTCCTCCTCCACCCCGACAGGACGGCCGCCTTCGCGAAGGTGCTCCGCCTCGCCAAGGACTTCGTGCGCCTGAGCCGCTCCACCGACGAGAGGTACGTGGGGATCATCCTCAAGACCTTCCTCGAGCATCCCTATCTAGAGCTCGGCGAGTGGGTCGGAGAGGGCGCGCGATTGGTCTTCGTCGCCGGCGCAGGCTCGGCCGAGGCCCGCGCCTTCTTCGACCGGAGCTCGGAGGCGAGCCTCAAGGTCTGGGAGGCCATCGACGTGGGCATCCCCTTCGAGAAGGCGGCGCCACGCCTCCGGCCCTTCGTCGCCGCCCTCGCCGAGAGGAGCGTGGCGCTCGCCAAGAGCCCCGCGGGCAGGGGCCACTTATTCATGACGGACGGCGAGACGATCTACGTGCCGGCCTACGCGATGTACGTCAAGGACCGCGAGAGCAATTACCTCATGCTCCGCCACGGCGCCGCCCACGAGTGCGCCCACATCGAGTTCGGCTCCTTCTCGCGCGACGAGGCCCGCTATCGGTCGGCGGCCGCCCATCTCGCGAGGCTCTTCCCCGGCGCCTGGGGGCGCAACGTCGCGGTCGCGAAGAGCTACAGGGCGCGCGTCGCCAAGGCCCTCCTCGAGCTGGGCTATCGCGTCAAGACCGCGCGCTTCGCGTCGCCGGACGACCTGCCGCCGATGTCCAGGCTGTACTTCATGACCGACTTCCCCCTGCTCTACCGCGACCTCGTCAACATCGTCGAGGACCGGAGGGTCGACGCGCGCCTGTACGCGAAATACCCCGGCTACGCGGCCGAGAAGGCGCGGGTTGACGAGATGGATTTCGGCGACCTGCCTGGCCTCGACGAGTTCCCCGAGGCCGCGCGCTTCATCCAGGCCTTCCTCGAGCTCGTCCTCCTCGGCAGGGTAAAGGGCGAGCTCGCCGGGCCCGACGCGGCTGCGGCGGCCGAGCTCGCGCGGATGACCGAGCGTGACGATCCCTTCGCGGCGGACGCCTTCGACTCGGCCGCCACGGCAGCGGACGCCCTGCGTTTCATCGTCGGCTTCCTGGGAGCGCGCTATCCCAAGGCCCTGGCCAAGATGCGGGCGGCGGCCAATCGGCTCGACGTCAGCCTCGCCTTCCTCGGAGCGCGGGCCTGCGAGCGCAACGGCCTCCTCGAGTTCGAGCTCGAAGATATCCGCTCCGACCCCGAAGTGGGAGGCGAGTCCGCCGCCATCGCCGAGGAGCGGAATGCCGCCTTCGGCGAGGCACTGCGCGACTACGGCCAGGTCGAGCTGCCGGAGCCCCTCGCGGGGAGGCGGCTCTTCGTCTACCCCGAGTGGGTAGATTGGAAGCTCGCCTACGATCGCGAAGCCTGCCTCCTAGCCGAATTCCCGCCCGAATTCATAGACGCGGCCTTCCCCGAGGCGACCCCGCGCCGAGCTCTCTCGCCGAGCGGGTCTCCCGCCACCGGCGGGAGCGGGGGCCTGCGCGCGCGGGAGTCCCAGGCCGCGGAGGCCGTCCGCCGCGCCTTCGCCTCGATCAAGGAGAATCTCGAGGTCCTGGAACGCGGCGCCGAGGACGGGGAGGACATCGACTTCGACCGCGCGGTGGATTGCTTCACGGACTTCGCCTCGGGCGGCCGGGTGGACATGGACTTCTACCTGCGCCGCAGCCGGAAGGCCAGGGACCTCCTCTGCGCCCTCGTCCTGGACCTGTCGCCCTCGACCTCGTTGGCCGTCGAGGGCCGCGCCATCTACGAGCACGAGCTGAGCGCGGCCTACCTCATGGCCGAGGCCATGGCCGCCGTCGGCGACGACTTCGGGATATTCTCCTACTACGATTTCGGGGCCCGAGCCACCATCTTCCACCTGATCAAGGAGTTCGACGCCCCCTACGACGAGGCCGTCGTCGACGCCCTGGCCTCCCTGCGCTGCGCGGAGAGGGGCTTTTCGCGCATCGCGCCCGGACTGCGCCACATCCTCGCCAAGATGGAAGAGCGGGAGGCCCGCGCGAAGATCGTGTTCCTCGTGACCGACGGCCAGCCCGTATACCTCGACGCCATCCGCGACGAGGGGAAGAGCTCGACGACCTACTACGTCGACGGGCGCGAGGTCCAGTGCGAGTATCCCGTGCGGGTCAGGTCCATGACGACCGCCTCCGAGTCCTACGCCTACGCCGACCTCGCCAAGGTCGCCGAGGAGGCGAGGCTCGGGGGAGTCAGGCTTTTCTGCGTGACCCTCGACGAGCGGAGCGTCCAGCCCCTCTCGAGGGTCTTCGGCGACTCCCTGATCTACCTCGACCGGGTATCCTCCCTGCCTTCCCACCTGGTCGAGATATTCAGGAAGATGACCAGGTGAGGGCCCGAAAGGGCGATCCTACGGCCGGGTATTTTTTACGCGGCCGTTTCGGCCCTTTCCTAAAGCCCAGCTCTGTGCTATAGGGATACGGATGAAGAGGCCGGAGCTCGATTGGGGGAAGATCGCCCTCAACGTACTGTTGCCCGTCGCGGGGGTGATCGCAGCTCTCTGCGTCGGGGCGGTCATGCTCCTCGCCCTCAAGGTCAACCCGATAACCGCCTACTCCGCCCTATTCAACGGGGCGATGGGCTCCACCTTCGGCCTAACGCAGACCCTCGTCAAGGCTACCCCGCTCCTCCTCGTCGGCTCGGGCATCTGCATCGCCTTCCGGGCCAACGTCATCAACATCGGCGGAGAGGGCCAGATCATCGTCGGCGCCCTCATGGGCGCCTGGGTCCCCCTGACCTTCCATTATTGGCCCGGCTGGGCCCTCATACCGGCCACCTGCGTCATGGGCTTCCTCGCCGGAGCGGCCTGGGGCTTCATACCCGGCATCCTCAAGGCTCGCCTGCGCGTCAACGAGATCCTGAGCACGATCATGATGAACGCGATCGCGCTCCAGCTGATGAACCTCCTCCTTCAAGGTCCCCTCATGGACCCCGAGGGCATAGCCCGGGGCACCTTCCTCGCCCAATCCGCCCAGCTGCCCAAGCAGGCCTGGCTCGCGAGGCTCCTGCCCCCCACCCTCCTCCATTCGGGAGCGATCATAGCCGTCGTCCTGGCCCTCCTGGCCTATATCCTCCTGTGGAAGACGACCATCGGCTACAGCATCCGGGCGGTCGGCCTCAACCCGAGCGCCTCGCGCTACTCCGGCATCAGGGTCCCCTTCTACGAGGCCCTCTCCCTCACCCTTGCGGGCGGCTTCTCGGGACTAGCCGGCGCCATCGAGGTCATCGGCGTGCAGCATCGCCTCATGGACGGACTCACCTCGGGCTACGGCTTCACGGGCATCGTCGCCGCCCTCCTCGGGGGCCTCCACCCCCTGGGCCTGATTCCCGCCTCCGTCGTCTTCGGCGGCCTCCTCGTGGGCGCCGACAAGATGCAGCGGGCCGTGCAAGTGCCCTCATCCCTGGTCACCGCCATCCTGGGCATCATCGTCCTCTTCGTATCCGGGGC
Organism: Spirochaetaceae bacterium; assembly: GCA_025355995.1. Lineage (GTDB taxonomy): Bacteria > Spirochaetota > Spirochaetia > Treponematales > Rectinemataceae > UBA1306. The sequence goes on from JANXYQ010000048.1 coordinate 14,099, forward strand.
CGCCCTCTGGTCGCGGCGCTGGTCGGCCAAGCGCCTGGCGCGCCAGCGGCTGGGAGGAGGAGCGTGAAGGGCCTCCTATCCTGGAACGTCCTGTCGGGCATACTCAATACGATGATCGGCCTCGCGACGCCTTTCCTGTTCGCGGCCCTCGGCGAGACCTTCGCCCAGACCGCCGGAGTCGTCAACCTCGGCGTCGACGGCATCATGCTCCTCTCGGCCTTCGCCGCCTTCTACGTGACCCTGAGCTCGGGCAGCCTGGCACTCGGCCTCCTCGCCGCCCTCCTCGTGGGCTTGGCGATGGGGCTTCTCATGTCCTTCGTCAGCGTGACCCTCAAGGCCGAGCAGGGCGTGAGCGGCATAGGCCTGTACATGTTCGGCCTGGGCATGTCCAGCCTCCTCTTCAAGGTCCTCATCGGTACGGTGAAGACCGTGGACGGCTTCAAGCCCATAGCCATCCCCCTGCTCTCGAACCTGCCCTTCGTCGGCCCCATACTCTTCCGCGCCAACATCCTCACCTACTGCGCCTTCCTCCTCGTGCCCGCGAGCTGGTGGCTGCTCGAGAAGACCAACCTGGGCCTCAAGCTCAAGGCGGTCGGGCAGAACCCCGCGGCGGCCGACTCCGTGGGCATAAGCGTGAGCCGGGTCCGCTACCTCGCCGTCTGCATGGGAGCCGTCCTCGCGGGCGCGGCGGGAGCCTCCCTCTCGATAGCCCAGCTCAACCTCTTCCAGGACAACCTCACAGCGGGCCAGGGCTTCATAGCCGTCGCCCTCGTCTACTTCGGCGGCTGGAGGCCGGTCGGCGTCCTAGCCGGAGCCCTCCTCTTCAGCGTCGCCAACAGCTTCCAGCTCTGGGTACAGGTTCTCGGCGTCAAGGTGCCCTCGAGCCTGGCCGTCATGCTTCCCTACGTCCTGACCATCCTCGCGCTCACGGTGACTGCCAACCGCGCGAGGCAGCCCGCGGCGTTGAACAAGCCCTTCGAGCGCGGGGAATCGTGATGCGCCTGCCGGGAGAATCGAGCAACGTGGTTTCTACACGGCGGCGGCTTTTCGGCCGCGGCCTTATTTCGGACCCATCAAGGAGAGCAGTATGAAAGGAAAGTCCAAGCTCATCGGCCTAGTCCTGGCGGCCCTCGTCGCCACGGGAGCGGCCGCCGCGCCCGTCAAGATCGCGGTCATCATGCCCAGCGCCACCACGGACGCGGCCTTCAGCCAGTCCATGTGGGGAGCCCTCCTCTCCGTGCAGAAGGAGCTCGGCGGCGAGGCCGCGATCTCCCTCAAGTACACCGAGAACATGTGGAACGTTCCCGACGCCGCCGCCGCCATCCGCGACTACGCCAGCTCGGGCTTCGACATCGTCATAGCCCACGGCTCCCAGTATGGCTCCTCGATCCAGGAGATCGCGAAGGACTTCCCCAAGGTCACCTTCGCCTGGGGCACCGACGTGAACACCTACGGCCTGCCCAACGTCTACGCCTACACGGCCGCGGCCGAGCAGGGCGGCTACGTCAACGGCGTCCTCGCCGCCAAGCTCTCCAAGTCCAAGAAGATCGGCGTGACCGGACCCATCGAGGTCGGCGACGCCAAGACCTACATCGACGGCTTCGTCCAGGGCGTCCAGTCCGTCGACAAGACCATCGTGATCTCCAAGACCTGGACCGGCTCCTTCTCGGACGTGGCCCTCATGACCGCCGCCGCCCAGACCCACATCGCCTCGGGCGCCGACGCCCTCACCGGCTCCTCCCAGTCCGTCGTCGGCTCCATCGGCGCCGCGAAGGGCAAGGGCGGCGTGCTCTGGTTCGGCACCCAGGCCGACCAGGCGGGCCTCGCCCCCGAGCTCGTCGTCGCCAGCCAGGTCTACGACTGGACCGGCATGCTGAAGGACATCCTCGCCAAGCGCAAGGCCGGCAAGCTGGGCGGAGTGGCCTACACCCTCACCCTCGACAACGCCGGGCTCAAGGTCGCCTACAACCCGGCCTACAAGCTCGCCGCCGCGGTCAAGGCCGCCGGGGACGCCGCTATCAGCGGAATCTCCAAGGGCACGATCAAGGTAAATCCCTAACCAATCGCCTGCGGCGATTGGTTTTGCAGTCGCTCGCCTAACGCGATAACGCGAGCGACTGCTTGATTTCTGGAGGGGAAGCATGGAAACGAAGGCTGCTGCATCGAAAGCCGCGCCGGCGAAGCCGGGGCGCGTCGAGATGCGCGATATCGTAAAGTGCTTCCCCGGCGTCCGCGCCAATTCCCAGGTCTGCTTCGACGTCTCGCCGGGGGAGGTCCACGCCCTCCTCGGCGAGAACGGAGCGGGTAAAAGCACCCTCATGCGGCAGCTGTACGGCATGTACCAACCCGACGAGGGCGAGATCCTGATAGACGGACTGCCCCGCTCCTTCCGCTCGCCGGCCGACGCGATCCGCGCCGGGATCGGCATGATCCACCAGCACTTCATGCTCGTGCCCACCCTGACCGTCGCCCAGAACATCGCCCTGGGCGAGCGGTCCGGCCGCTGGCCCCTCGCCGACACCAAGCGGGTAGTCGCGAGGGTCCGCGACCTCGCCGAGGAGTACGGGCTGGCCGTTGACCTCGACGCCTACGTTTGGCAGCTCTCGGTGGGCGAGCAGCAGCGCGTCGAGATAGTGAAGGCGCTGTACAAAGGCGCGGGCCTGATTATCCTGGACGAGCCGACTGCCGTCCTCACTCCCCAGGAGGTCGACGACCTCTTCGTCACCTTCCGCCGCATGGTGGCCGAGGGGCACTCGCTAATCTTCATCTCGCACAAGCTCGGCGAGGTGATGGCCATCGCCGACCGCGTCACCGTCCTCAGGGACGGCCAAGCCGTCGGCAGCAGGATGATCTCCGAGACCAACCGCGACGAGCTCGTCCATATGATGGTGGGCAGGGAGATCAAGCAGCTCGAGCCGCGCGCTCTCGAGGCCGGCGCATCGAGGCTGAGGATCCAGGGCCTGCGTGCGTTGGGCGACCGGGGAACCGAGGCCTTGTGCGGGATCGACCTCGAGGTTCGCTCGGGCGAGATCGTCGGCATCGCCGGCGTCTCGGGCAACGGCCAGAGGGAGCTCGCCGAGTGCCTGGCGGGCATGCGCGCGGCGAGCGCTGGCACGGTCTGCCTGAACGGCCGCGACATCGGCGCGGCGAGCCTGAACGAGCGCGTCGACGCAGGCATGGCCTACGTGCCCGAGGAGCGCATGCGCGACGGCGCCATAGGCGAGTTCAGCGTGAAGGAGAATGTCTTCCTCCACGACCACGCCGCCCGCCGCTTCCGCCGCGGCATATTCATGAAGGCCCGCGCCATGAACGAGCACGCCGCGGAGCTCGTGCGCGAATTCTCCGTGAAGACGCCGAGCCTCGACACGCCGCTAAAGACCCTCTCGGGCGGCAACATCCAGAAGCTCATCCTCGCCCGCGAGCTCTCCCGCAGCCCCGCCCTGATCGTCGCGGCCCAGCCGACGCGCGGCGTGGACGTCGGCTCGACCTGGTACATCCACCAGTGCCTCCTCCAGCAGCGCGAGGCGGGCACCGGAGTCCTCCTGATCTCCGAGGACCTCGACGAGATCCGCGCCCTCTCCGACCGCATTGCCGTCATCTACGAGGGCGTCATCGTGGGCATAGTCGAGCGCGACAGCGCCTCCGTCCAAGAAATCGGCCTGATGATGTCGGGCGTCGGCGCCTAGCGCGGCGACTTTTTTTTCCACTAATATATGTTTTTCATTATATTACTGCCATGGAGGCTGCCATGGCTCATTCCCTTCGTTCACATCGCGTCCACGCGCTTGCACTGCTCGTCGCACTAACGGCCCTTCCCTCCCTCGCGCGGGCCCAAGCCCTGCCCCCGCCCGAGGAGGGCGCGAGGGCCAGGCTCAACGGCTCTCCCCGCCACGGAGAGTGGATCAGTTTCGAGGCCGGAGCCGGAACCGCGGCCCTCGACAAGGTTTCGGCCTGGGTCGTCTATCCCGAGCGCCCCGATCCAGCCCCCGTCGTCCTCGTGGTCCACGAGATCTTCGGCCTCAGCGATTGGGTCCGCTCCGTGGCCGACCAGCTCGCGGCCGAGGGCTTCATAGCCGTCGCCCCCGACCTCTTGAGCGGCAAGGGTCCCGACGGCGCCGGCTCCAGCTCCGTGGACGCCGACGGAGCGCGCGCGCTAATCGGAAAGCTCGATCAAGCCGAGGTCACGCGGCGCCTGGACGCGGCCGCCGCCTATGCCTTGAGCTTAAACGCCGCCTCGAAGAGCCTGGGGATAGTCGGCTTCTGCTGGGGAGGCGGCATCTCCTTCAATTACGCGACGACGCGCGCCGACCTGAAAGCTGCCGTCTCGTTCTACGGCACCCCGCCCCAGTCCGAGGCCCTCGCCCGCATTCGCTCTCCCGTCCTCGCCCTCTACGGAGGCAGCGACGCTCGCGTCACCTCGACCCAGGCCCCGACGGCGGCCGAGATGAAGCGCCTAGGCAAGCGCTTCGAATCAGAGATTTACCCCGGAGCCGGACACGCCTTCATGCGCCAGCAGGGCGGTATGGCGGGGGCCAACCTCAATGCAGCGACCCTGGGCTGGCCGAGGGCCGTCGACTTCCTCAAACGGGCATTGTTGCCGCCCGCGACTGGCGCCCTTCCGGAGCTCCCGGCAAGCGCGATCTCGGCCGTCAGCGCGAGCGCTTCGACGAGCGCCTACGACGACTGCTGCGGGCCCGATCCTATTTAGAAAGCGATACCTTGACCCGTATCACCGCGCGCGAGGGCATGCTCATCCCCACTATCCAGGCGGTGCCCGAGCTGAGTCCCGCCTTCGCGGCGGCGAGTTCTATCGCCTTCGTGGCCGGCTGGAGAAGCTCCTTGCCGACCTTGAGATCGGCTATCGTGATGTCGACCGTGATCGTCTTGTAGACCTTAGGATAGGGCCCCGCCTTGTACTTAAGGTCGACCGAATACAGTACCCAGGACCCCGAGCGCTCCACCGGCACCGGCGTCCCGGCCTCGTAGGAGAAATTCGCGCTCCCCCGGGTCAGGAAATTCTTCGCGCGCGTATCAAAACTAGTGGGCGCCAGCCGGCTCAAAACCTCCCCGCCTACAAGCATCTTGTCGAGGTAGAGCTTATTCCCCTCCGACGAAGACCCCTCCTCTACCAGCACATAGCAGGTAGCATTCCCGGATTTGAGCCCTCCGAGGGCCGAGAGCGGCACAGTAAAGAGGACGAGGGCAAAAAACGCCAAGACGCCGGAAAACCTTCGATTCATACCGCCTCCAGACCATAGAAGGTACTGCGCCCAAGGCGGAATCCCCCGCCCCCTCTTGATTTCCCCCGGATTCTTTGTCTATAGTGGCACATCGCGCCTGCGATATCTTGGGGAATTAGCTCAGTTGGTAGAGCGATAGGTTCGCAATCTATAGGTCGGGGGTTCGAATCCCCCATTCTCCATAAGGATTTAGCGAAGAAAACCGGCGACCACCGGCCCGTGTTACGTCAACCCTGTTACGTTGAGGGTACCGATGATACATAGGCCGGTGGTTTCTTTTGAGCCGTTCCGACGCGCGAATGCTGCGGGCGAGCGCATCATCTATGTCCGCTTCTTCGACGAGGCCGGAGCCGTCATTGCGACGCGCTCCACCGGCTGCACCGAGGCAAAGGCGGCCTCCTTTGAGATCAGCCGGCTCCTCGCGGAGCTCGACTTCGCCGAGCTCGCGGCCGCCCGCACCGCAAGGAAAGCCCACGCCGCCGCCTACGACACGGGCCTGGGCGACCTGACCCTCGCCGCCTTCTTCCGCTGGTACTGGTCTGAAGAAGGGCTCTACGTGAAGGACCGCCGGGAGACCTCCCGCGCCCTCGCGTCGGACTACCTTCGGGTCAACCACCACTATCTCGAGGCCTATGTCCTTCCCTACCCCGCCTTCACCACAATCCCCCTGCGCCAGGCCTCCTTTCTCCTCGTCGACGGCTTCTTCCGCTGGGCGCGGAAGCGCGGCCGCACCAGCGAGCCCGGAACCCCTCTGTCCCGGGACATGTTCGAGGCCATCCGCAACGTCATTCGTGGCCCCCTCAACTGGGCCGCGGCCCGGGGGCTCTGCAAGAAAATCGACTTCAAGGGCATCGTCCTGCCGGAGCGGGTCGAGCGGGAGCGGGGCATCATCTCCGACGACGAGATCCATCGGCTCCTCGCCCTCCCCGTCCAGCAGCTCTGGCGGGAGGCCTCGGGCGAGAATAAGCTCCGGGCCGACGTGAAGCCGCGGCCGCGGCGGGCCGGCGGGGAGAAGGTCGAGAAGGGCTCGGAGCCGGTCGACATCAGGATGAAGGCCTTCGTCCTTATGGGGCCCTACCTTGGCTTCCGCCGCGGCGAGGAGCGCGGGCTTCGCTGGCGGTCGGTAGACCTGAAGTCCGGCCTGGTCAAGGTCGAGAATAATTATGTGCGGGGCGACGGCGACAAGCGGCCGAAGGCCGACAGCTTCGGGATCATCCCCATCGCCCCCGAGCTCGAGGTGGTTCTCTGGGAGCTGAAAGAGTTCGCGAAGGCCCTCGGCCTCGACAGCCCGGACGACTACGTGCTCTTCAACCCGAGGGACACCGCTAAACCTGCGAGCGAGAAGACCCTGCGCCGGGGCTGGGACCGCTCTTTGCGCATGATCGGGATCTCCGAGGACGAGCGGAAGCGGCGCAACCTCGTCCCCCATGGGACCCGGCACCGCTTCGCCACGAAGCTCGTCGAGGCGGGAATCGACCCGCGCATCGCCCAGAGGTTCACACGGCATAAGACCCTGGCCATGCTCGCCCGGTACTCGGACCATATCAGCACGGAAACAATGGCGCAGGCGATGGAGGCGATCAGGGGGCGCCCGTCTTCACGGCCTCACTCAGTATGATCAATAGATATTTCAATCTTGCGGGGCTGATTTATAGGAATTGGATTAATCAATTCATTGAAAGTGCGTATTGTTTTTGGTAAAAAGTTTTCAATACTAGAAAACATATCACTAAGCGATGAGAAAATTATTCTACCTTCTGCATCATAGAGCACAGTGGAAATATAAACCCTATGAAAAGTCTTATCGGAATTGTTTTTTATTCTTGCAAAAACTTCAATAGCTGCGCGATTTTCTTCATTCGACTGAATAATAATTGGCCCCGCTCCTTCATTGAGGACTGTGAATGTTTGTGATTCAACTTGGCCATCATAAATCCATGTGCCATCGGAGGAGAGGATTACTTTTTGACCATCAGCAGTTTTAGCTTCTTGCTGGCCAAATACCTCGAGCGCTACGAATATTAAAAGTAATACACAGAGCTTTTTCAATCAGTTCCTCCATTCAATTGTCTTGTTTTATTTATGGTTGCCTTATTCTGAACTTTATTATTTTACTTTTCGGGCAACGCCCGATTTAGCCGCCGCCGGCACGGGCCAACTCGGATCGCTTCAGCTCTGCGGCTGGGTGAATGAAAATTATCGCCGATTCGAGTTGATTATCATCCAGGACAAGCAAGTCGTCAACGATAGATGCGATCCTTGGTGGCACATTCATGCCGGCGGCTTCCTCGCCACGAACAAGATACTCAACGGTTGTATGAAGAGCTTTCGCAATCGTGACTGCTTCATCCGCTCGGGGAAACAAACCCCGCCGGCGATAAGTATTCCAAGCTCCACGGGTTAATCCGGCCTTATTTGCGAGATATTCGATGGTCGTTCCTTGCGACTTTGCGGCACCCTTCACCCGCTCAAAAAAATCCATACCTACAATATCGTAATAAAAAGTGACCTCCAAGCAACTTTATAAGTTGACAATGTGACCCGAAGGGTGTAATTTATATTGATAAGTAACCCGGAGGTCACAATGGCGGCTGTAAGAATTGGTTCCTACAAGCTTCGGAAGTCTGGAAACCGGGGATCTTCGGTGGCCGTCCCGGCCGTTTATCTCGAAGACGCAAAGCTTAGGAAGGGTAAAGAGATAGGGCTCTGGAGGCTTGGGAAGCTCCTGATCATGGCACCCCCGGGAGTTTCGGTTGATCAGGAGCTCGAAGTGGCTCGCGGGGAGCCGGCATGAAGCTCGCCCTAGACTTCACCAAGGAGGCGCGCCACCTGGTCCGGCTGGGACTGGCCCGGCGGGCCGAGCTGAAGAAGCGGGGCCGCGGATGAGCGCCCGCCGCCGCCCCTGGCGCCGCCGCGTCAACCACTTCGGCCGGGACCTGCCCATCCGCGAGGTCCTCCAGTGATCACCCTCCGCGACCTCCTTCCATACATGCGGCGCTACCGTCGCGGAGAGCTGAGCCGCAAGGCCATGGTCTCGGCGATCACGCTCTGGCAAGAGACGGGGGCCCGCCCATGAGCGATGCCGTCGCCCGCCCTATCCCCCTGACGCTCAAGCAGCTCGCCGCCGCGATCGAGGCGGACTATCCGGAAACCTCGATCACCGTGAAGGTCCTTCGACGATTCCTAGTCCAGGGCCTGCCGCACATGCACATCGGCAATACGATCTTCCTTCTCCGCGAGGACTACGATGGATGGATCCTCGCGCAGAGGACGACGACATTCACGGCCTTCCGTTCTGAGAAGAAAGCGGAGGCGGGAGCTTGAGCGGTTGCAAGAAGTGCGGCATGTGCTGTCGCGCGATCGTCCTGCCTTTCACGAGGGACGAGCTCGAGCATCGAGTCCAGGAGGGCATAACGGGAGACCCCGTCTTCATCCTCGTCAACTGGGAGGAGATCAGCCAGATCGAGGCCTATCAGGTCAACGGACACTTGACCCATTGGGGCGAGCTCCGCGGTTCTTCCTTTTGGCGTTGCAAGCTCCTCATCGGGAATCGGTGTTCGATCCATAAGGAGTCCCCGCGGGTTTGCAAAGCCTACCCCTGGTATGACAACGCGCCTCACTACGACGCGCTCTACTCGCCGCGTTGCGGCTTCCAGTCCGATGTGAAGGCTCTCTTCAAGGAGGCCCGCTCTTGAGCGCGGCCTCGAAGGCGGCCTGGCGCCACGCCCACCCAGCCGCGGCCGCAGAGCTTAACAAGCAATATCGGCTTCGAATCCGCCGCGAGGCGATCGAAGCCTATGGCGGGAAGTGCATGAGATGCCCGGATCGCAACCCGGATCATCTGGAGTTCGACCACGCGAACGGCGGTGGCAACGAGCATCGCGACGCGATCTTCGGCTACGGCCACTCCTCGCCCGGCGGTTGGAACTTCCTCCTCTGGCTCAAGAAGCAGGGCTACCCGCAGGACCTCGGCATCCAGCTCCTCTGCGAGGACTGCCATGACAAGAAGGATGGCCGCGTTCCTCAACGAAGGCGAGTGGGGGCGGGCGCGGCATGAGCGGAAGGATTCGCGTCTCCCCTAAGTCGGAGAGGACCTCGACCTCCTCGAGAGGGAGACGCTCGCCTACGTCGACGGGAAGCGCTCCCAGGCGCAGCTCGACTTCGAGGACAAGAAAAAGGACGAGGCGCAGCCGGAGCTCGCCGCCGTCAGCTAGTCGTTCGCGCCTCCGCCTAGCGGGGGCATCCATCGGTACGAGGTGACTATGGACCAGTCGAATCGCGAGAAGAGCATGGAGGCCCTGGCCTCGAGCATCGAGGTGATGCAGATCCTCCAGATCCCGTCCATCATCACAAGCCTGCGCCAGCAGGTCGAGCTCTACGAGGGCCTCAAGCTCAAGATGCTCGACCACCCCATCGCGGGAGTCGCGGCCAAGCTCTACGACCTGTACTCGCTCACGATCTCGCTTGAGGTCGCACACGAGGCCTACCTCCTCCAGCGCTGGCCGCTCCCAATGGGGCTTCCCGAGAACGAGGCGTTCCAGAAGATGTGGTTCGCCGCCGCGCAGAAAGCGGGCATCCTGCCCTCGCCCCAGCAGGCGGCCCCAGCCGCCGCTCCGATTCCGGCGATGGCCCCTACCCCGACCAACAAGCCGCCCAAGGCCAGCGGCTACCGCGCCTTCCTCTGCCGACTCTTCCACCTGAGCCCGGCCGTTCAGGCTGCCCCCACCCTCGAGGAGCAGCGCCTGGTTGAGGCCGAGGCGGACCTCAAGAAGACCATGGAGGAGAGCGAAGAGGCCTCCGCTCCCGAACCCGTCGAACAGCCCTCGCCTGGTGAGGACAGCGAATAGATCGGAGGTACCCATGAGCTGGGGAAGGAATTTCATAGGGAAGGCCCGGGACGTCATCGCGAATACCAAGGCGGAAGCGGTTCGCTTCGAGGATGAGACGAAGAAGGTGCTCGCCTCCCTCGAGGGCGACGTGGAGGCGGGGTACACCCGCGCCTACCACCACGCCCTCGTCGCGGAGGCGAACCTCGCCAAGGCCGAGCACGACCTCATCGAGAAGATCGGCGAAGCCTTCGTGGCCGGCGGCCGGGACCTCGAGCGGCTCGGGGTCCACATGGAGAGTTCCGGGCACATCGGAGCGGACGGGCAGGGATTCGTGCAGATCACCCTCAAGACCTCGCCGCAGCCCCTCCCCGCCAATCCGGATGCGATGCCCGAGACGGGCGCGCAGGCGGCACAGCCCGAGGCCACCGAGGCCGCGCCCGAGCCCGCCCCGGCGGAGCCCGCACAGGACGCCAAGGGCGACGCCACGGCGCCGGCGGAAGGAAGCTGAAATGGCCGCCCCGAAGAAACCCGCGGCGCCGAAGAAGCTGACCGCCAAGCAGGCCGCGAAGGCCAAGGCTATCGCCGAGAAGCTCGGAATCTCGGGCGACACCTACGACCCGGCCCTCATCAAGATCGCGCGGAAGCAGGCGCTCACCCGCCTCGAGGACTACGACATGCTCCTCGCGATCGTCGACCACAAGCCGAGGGTGAAGAAGCCCAAGGCGTCACCCCCGGAATCTCCGAAGGCCTAGCCTTCGTTCTCGCAGCTTTACCGGAAACGGAAAGGAGGTGATTTCAATGCGGTCGATCACCATCTTCATCTACCTCGCCCTCGCGGACCTCCGCGACATCTTCCTCTCGATCCTCGCCCTCGTCCGGGACGCCCGGGCTTTCAAGCCCTTCTTCGTCCTCGTCGGCGCGGTCCGGGCGCAGATCGTCCAGGTCGCGAGCGTCTTCGAGAAGAAGCCGTGCTCCGCCACCGGCGGGACGGCCTAGCGTCTTTCGTTTCAGATCAACCAACCGCGGCCCGTCGAAGGGCGGGCCGCGGTTCTTGTCCGGGTCGTCCAAGGGTTGAAGGACATCGACGTTGCATGGTGGTAGGGACCACTCGTCGAGATGAGGGGTCAACGCCCTCTCCGGACTTTATGCAGTACGAAGTCGAATTGAAGCTGACCTGCTACGTCGACCTCGATACGGGAGACGCAGAAGCCGCACGGAAAGTGGCTCGATACAAAGTCGCGAACGGCCCCTGCCTCTTTGTAGCTGAAGGCGTGGATAGGAATGTCGGGCATTACCTCGTGAAGGGCATGAGCGCCGAGGTCGTGAGCGCGAAGCCCTTCATTGGAAATCGGCGCGTGACGAAAGCGAAGGAAGAGGAGGAAGACTCGTGAAGACCGCATTGATTATCGGCGGGATTTTTGCAGTGCTTTTTGTTGTCTTCTGGATCGGTCTCGCGAAGCTCGGGAAGAAAGAGGACCAAGCCCGAGAGGAAGCGCTCCGGAAGGAGATCGCGGAGAGAAAGCCATGATGCGCCTTCTCCTCGCTCTCATCCTCTGGGCTCCCCTCCCGCTTCTCTCGGCTCCGCTCTCCCGAGGCGATCACGCGATCATCATGTTGATTGCCGATAGCCTCCGCGTCCCGCGCTCCGTCGCTGACCGACTCCAGATCGAGGAAGCGGGCGATCCGGGCACGGGAGCTTGGGGCGACAGCTCTGCTATTAGCCACCCCGGCACCGACGGATGGCGAAGCCGCGGGCTCTATCAAATATCGACGCGTTGGCAGGCGTACCTCGTCGGCAAGTATTTTCCGCATCCATCGGCGACCTGGGCCTGGGACGATCCTATCGACTCTGCCGTCGTTGGCCTCGGGTATCTCGCGGCGCTGCATCGCCAGTTCGGCACCTGGGAGCGGGCGCTGTGGTTCTACAACTGCGGCCGCGTGACGAACGTCCCGAGCTCGACCCAGGCCTATGCCGGTCGGATCGTCGACGCGCCGGAGCCGAAGCTATGACGCCCACCATGACCGAGCTGCGCTCCTACCAGCAGCGCCACGCTAATCGCCGGGCCCGCGAGCGCCTCGACATCAAGTTCAACCGCCACATCGCCCACGAGCTCATCCTCCAGATCAAGGCGCGCGCCCTCCGCCCCGTCCAGGAAGGGCCCGGGCCGGGAGCCTGGTTCAAGACGGAGCTCGAGGGGAAGGTGGCCTGGTTCTTCTACAGCCGCGAGACCGACCGGATCGTCACGATCCTCGACTACGAGCCCTGGCAGGTATACGAGCCCCGCCGCAGACGCGAGAAGGAGGCGGCCGGCCGAGGCCTGGAGCCAGCGATTGACGAGGAGCGGGCGCGCATGTTCAGGCGGCAGATGAAGCTCACTCGCTGGATCTTCAACAAGCGCCTCGACATGGAGATCGAATGAGCGTCGAGCGGTGTCCGAAATGCCGCCGGCCCATCGGCCGTGGGCTCATGTTCCCCTCGGACCCGACGGCGCCCGGCCGGACCTTCGTCTGCCACGACTGCTACTGGACGATGCCCGAGCCCCCGGCGCGAGCCAAGCTTGGCGGATATGCCCCTGACTGGCTCATCCTCCAATATGGCTACCTCATCACGCCCCAGGAGCGCGATCTCTGGCGGATGGAGGCCGCCGCAGCCCGCGGCCCCGGCGCGGTGAAGAAGGTCGCCGCGAAGAACGCCCAGAAAAAGGCGAGGAAGGCACGGGAGGGGAAAAAGTCCCAGGCGCTGGAGGCCAAGCGGGAGGCCCGCCGGGTCCAGGAGGCGACCGAGAAGGCCATGCGCGAGGAGCTTAGCCGGCAGAACAAGGCCAAGGGCTTCCCGCCGCGCGAGAAGCCGCCCAAGCCCGCGCCGGTGCCCACGCCGTCCATGAACATCATTCCCCCGCCGGGCAAGCATTCGCTGTCCGATGCCGCCGCCCGCCTTGGCGTCACGCTGGCCACGCTCTCCCATGCCTGCTCGCTGGAACGAATCCCCTGCGAGAGGAAGGGCCGCTTCGTCTACGTCATCCTGGACGACGCCAGCATGTACGTCGCCTCGGCGAAGAGTCGACAGAGGGAAGGGATTACGAAGTACTGGGCGGAGAGGAAGAGGGGAAAGGTGCCGGCGTGAGGAGGCTACTTCTTCGACTTCGGCAGGTAGCCGTCGCGCTCGAAGCCCTGGCGCAGGTACTCGTTGATCACGTCGGCCTCGGAGGCCTTCGGGCCCATGTGCCGGTCCTCGCGGATCTTCGCGATGATGGCCTTGTAGCCCTTGTCGGGCTGGAACGTAATTTTTTCCTGCTTCGGCTTCGGGGCCTCGGCCACCTTTTCGTCCTTAATCGCCATGCCGTCAAGATATACGCGATTACCCTAACAGTCAAGATATTATCGTATGCCCATTGACGCCCCCTATAAATGGGGATATTATCTTATATATTAAGATATTCGCAGGAGGTTGAAGATATGCCCGAGTCCATCATCGCCGCGCACGTCGCCGCCGTCCGCGCCTACCTCGCCACCGATGAGGGTAGGCGCGAGATCCGGCGGATCATGGCCTGCTTCGGCTACAGCTACGAGGCCGTCATCGCGCAAAAGGTCTGCTGGCTCTGCAACCTCGTCCGCTACGAGGATATCCTCAAGGTCGTCGACCTCGTCGTCATCGCTGAACTGGCCCCTGTGAGCGGGGAGGCGGCATGACCTTCACCGCGACCTATTCCCCCGAGGACAACAAGCTCCGCCTCTACGCCTCGAGCCGTCTCGACTCCGAGACCTACGCCCGCGTCAAGGCCGCTGGCTTCTCCTGGGCACCCCGCCAGGAGCTCTTCGTCGCCCCGATGTGGACTCCGGCCCGCGAGGACCTGGCCCTCGAGCTGGCCGGTGAGATCGGCGACGAGGACACGAGCCTTGCCGAGCGCGCGGAGGCCCGGGCCGACCGTTTCGACGGCTACGCGGGGCACCGCCAGGCCGACGCCGAGAGCGCCGAGCGATCCGCCGCCGCGATCGCCGACGGAATCCCCCTTGGCCAGCCCATCCTCGTCGGCCACCATTCGGAGCGACACGCGCGTCGCGACGCCGAGAAGATCGAGAACGGGATGCGCAAGGCCGCCAAGATGTGGGAGACCTCCGCCTACTGGCTCGAGCGCGCCGAGGGCGCGATCGCCTTGGCCAAGTACAAGGAGCTCCCTCGCGTCCGCTGCAACCGGATCAAGACCGTCGAGGCCAACAAGCGCCGCTCGGAGCGGACCATCGCCGAGGCCGAGAAGTTCGGCGCCCTCTGGAAGAAGACCGAGGAGATCACCTTCGAGCGCGCGACCGCCATCGCCAACCACGACCACATCAGCATCCGTGATGAGGGCTCGACCGACTGGTCCAACCTCTGGGACCTGCTCGACAAGGGGAAGATCGAACCGGCCGCGGCACGCGAGCGGGCCCTCAAGGCTCACGATCGCTCGATCGCCGCAGCTCGCCGCTGGATCGCCCACTACGACAACCGCCTCGCCTACGAGCGCGCGATGCTCGCCGCCTCCGGGTACAAGGAGCCGGAGAAGCAGAAGCCGATGAAGAGCGCCAAGGCGGCGCTGCCCCTCCTCAACATCCGCGGCGAGGGTTCCCATGAGATCACGAAGGCCGAGTACATGAAGCGGCCGAGCGACTACCGCGGGACCAGGGCCACGACGACCTACCGCTACCGGGTCATGCTCTCCGGCGGCCACCTGGTCCCTGTGTTCCTCATGGACGCCAAGGAGCACAAGCTCCCCGAAGCGAAGGCGGCCCAGGCATGACCGACCGCCAGGCGCGCGCGGACGCTGCCCTCGCCCGGGCGCAGGGGCTCCGTGGGCAGAAGGTCGAGTCCGTCTCGGCCCCCTGCCTCTTTCCGACTCCGCCGGGCGTGGCCCGCTACGTGGTCGAGCTGGCTGACATCGAACCGGGCATGACCGTCCTCGAGCCTTCGGCTGGGACCGGTGCGCTTCTCGATGCCGTCCCCAAGGGCTGCGCGGTGACGGCTGTCGAGATCGTCTTAAGCCTGGCCGACAGGCTCCGACGCCTCGAGCGCCGCGTCCTCTGCCAGAACTTTCTCGAGTACGACGAAGGCCTCCGCTTCGACCGCGTCGTCATGAACCCGCCCTTCGACCACGGCTCGGACATCAAGCACATAGAGCACGCCCGTGAGCTCCTCGCCCCCGGCGGCCGCCTCGTCGCGATCTGCGCCGACGGCCCCAGGCAGCGCGAGGCCTTCGCGGAGGCCGAGCTCTACGAGCCCCTGCCCGAGGGAACCTTCGCGGCCCAGGGGACGGGAGTGCGGACGGCGATCGTCGTCCTGGAGGCGCGATCGTGAGTGATCAGCGCGACCTCTTCGCCGAGCTTGGCGCGGTCCTCGCCCCGGCTCCCGCCCGCCCCTGCGGCGAGTGCTGCAACATTAAGCCGACCAAGTTTCGCCGCTACCTCGGCGTCGGCTTCTTCTGCACGGAATCGCTCAACGATGCCCGGCGGGAAGATTCCGCCTGCGACACCCATTTCGCGCTCCGGACGGGCCCCTGCGACAGCTGCGGCGACGTCTGCGACGTCTACCCCTGCGCCAATGCGGACCCGAAGGGCCCGTGACGATAGCGGCTTCGGCCGCGAAGGAAGGACCATGGACCAGAACCCCGAGAAGTCGAACCGGACCAGGATGAACTTCGGCATGAACGCGAAGGGCCTGGTGCAGATGGACATCACCGTCGAGTACGGCACCCCCGAGGAGTCCGCGAAGGCGGCCCGGATGGCGATCGACGAGTACAAGGCCATCTGCGTCGAGAAGGGCCTCAAGCTGGCCGACGCGGCGGCGGCGGCCTAGGAGAAGAGGGCCGCACGGGAACCAGTCGCCGGTTCCCGGGTGACCCTCCTGCACCCTGCCGGGCGGGGGGCGAACGCCGAGCCTCGGCGCCCCGCCCGGCTTTCTTTCCTACAGGAGGACTACATGGTCGATTCCAAGAATCTCCCCGCGGTCATATCGAAGGCCGCCGAGTCGCAGGGCCTCGCCCTGGCGAACGTCAACCTCATCATGCCCACCGAGACCTTCGGCGCAGTCCTCGGTCAGTTCGACAAGATCACGATCGAGACCGTCCGCATCAATCCGTCCGACGTCCGGGACGCCTACGAGCCCAACGGGAAGGGCAAGGGCTTTGCCCTCTCCAAGTCCTCGCTCCAGGCGATCGCCTCGGCGCTCACTCTCCAGTGGGACCCCCGATACACCGGCATCGTCGAGAGCACCGCGCGCAAGAGCCGGGCGAAGGCCGTCGGCGTCATGCGCAAGCCCAACGGCGAGATCATCACCCAGACCGAGGAGAAGACCATCGACCTCGACGTCGAGGAGGACGACCTCCGCGAGAAGGCCACGAAAGACTCCGAGGGCGGCCGGATCGTGAAGTGGGAATACAACGAGCGGTCCGGCAAGGACATGCCCGTGAAGGAGCCCTGGAAGAGCGAGGCCGAGCGGAAGGAATGGATCGAGAACAAGGTCCGGGAGGGCATCAAGCAGAAGCGCAAGTTCAAGGACGAGCTCGCCCTCACCGGCGCCAAGGACCGCGTCATCCGCTCCTTCCTCGCCCTCAAGTCGACCTACACGAAGGACGAGCTCGCGAAGCCCCTCGCCTTCCCCCGGGTCACGACCGATACGAACAAGCTCCTCGCCGACCCCTCCATGCGCGCGGCCGCGATCGACCTCATCGCCCCCAGCGCCGCGAAGCTATTCGGCTCCCCCGCCCCCGAGGCAGTCCAGCCGATCCAGGCCCTCACGGCGGCACAGCCCGAGGCCAGGGAAGACGATCCCGCCACCTCCGCGCGCCCCGTCGGTCCCGGCCACGAAGAGCCCGAGGAATCCACCACCCCTCCGGCCGCGGCCGCCTCCGAAGATATCGACTTCGGCTATCCCCCGATCGACACGACCCCGCCGACCGAGCAGGAGAAGGCGATCATAGCTCTCCAGGACTACCTCAACTCGGATGTCCTTAACCAAGCCCAGATCAAGGTCATTCAAGGCGTCGTCGAGAATCCCGACACCCCGCTCGACGGGGACGGCGGCCTCCGCTACTACCTGGACCTCTGCAAGGCCCAGGAGAAGCAGCGGATCGAGAAGAGGAGGGCATCATGAGCCTGCGCATCTACCATTCCGCCGACTGGCACGTCCGGCCGCAGTTCTGGAAGGAGGCCCAGGCCTCCCTCCACGTCATGAGGAACCACGCGGCTGCGAACGGCTGCGACCTCTTCGTCTTCCCGGGGGATCTCGCCCACGGGGCCATGCAGGACTCGGAGCGGGACGTCCTCGACGGCCTCGCCGCCGAGCTCCAGGCCTTCGCCGAGATCGCGCCGGTCGCGATCGTCTATGGCTACCGGCACGACGTGCGGGGGAGCCTAGAAGTCTTCGAGCGGCTGTCGTCGCTCTACCCGATCCGCATCCTGCGGCCGGGAAGGGCTTACTATCTCGTTGAGGGGGGAGGGATAACCAAGAACCTCGATCGGCTCACCACCGCATCCGACAAGGCCCTCCTCTTCGGCATCCCCGAGCCGACAAAAGAATGGCTCCTGACGGGCGCGTCGGGAGCCATGGGGAAGGACGATTCGGACCAGGTGGTCCGGGACCTCTTGCGGGCGCATCTCCTCGGCTTGGCGGCTATTCGGAGACAGCACTCGGACCTTCCCTGCGTCCTACTCTATCACGGCGACGTGTACGGCGCCACGACCGCGACCGGCCACTCCACCGAGGCGGGAACCGAGCTGGCCGTCGCCCGCGACGACCTCGCGGCGATCGGCTTCGACTACGGGGCCTTCGGCCACATCCACCTGCCCCAGCAAGTGAAGGGTCTGCCCGCCTACTACCCCGGGAAGCTCTACACGGGCGACTGGGGCGAGCGCGGCTACGTGCCGGGCTGCAACATCGCCACGCTCAGCGACCTCGGGCCGCTAGACCCCGCCTTCCCCAATGCCCCGAACGGCTTCGTGGCCCAGGTCGAGCGCCTCTCCTTCCCCCACCCTGAGCGGATCAAGATCGAATCGACGGTGCCCTATCAGGACAAGTCGAGCGATTACAAGGGAAAGCTCCTCTGGCTCGAGCTGACTTGCACGAAGGAGGAAGCCGAAAAGATAGTCACGGAAGGCACCCTCGCGGCGCTTCGAGCGGGCGGCGCCCTCGAAGGCTCCCAGGTCACCCTCAGCGTCCTCCCCACCGAAACCGTCCGCGCCGCAGAGATCGTCAACAAGACGGCGCTGCGCGACAAGGCCGAGGTCTGGGCGAAGGCCTCCGATCTCACCCTCCCCCTGACCGTCCTCTCCAAGGCCGACGAGCTCGAGCGCGAGGTCGGTTCTCTCCAGGACCGCGCGGGCCATCCCCGCCGCTTCCGCAACCTCTCGACCCGCCTCCGCGGCTCGAAGGGCTTTTGGCGGCGCCAGCGGAAGGACGAGGTCTTCATCGACTGGCAGGATCTCGGCGAAGGCGTCGTGGCCTACATCGGGCCAAATGGCAACGGCAAGACGACCAGCTTCGACTTCTCGAAGCCCTGGCCGGCCCCGACCTCGCGGCGCCCGAAGACCCTCTCCAAGCATTTCCGCCTCCGGGACTCGGCGATCGAGAACGTCTACCTCGAGGAGCTCTCCGGCTTCCGCTACCGAGTCCTTATCAACATCGACGGCGCGACGAAGTCGGGCGGCGCCGAGCACTTCCTCTTCCGGGACGACGGCACGGGCGAGAAGCCCGTCGAGGGTGTGACCGGGAAGCAGGACCAGTTCTTCGAGGCCATCGACGCCATCTTCGGCTCAATGGACATCTACATGAGGACGGCTTACGTCGCGCAACGGGCGACGAAGGACTTCCCGGACATCGCCGATGCGACACAGGAGGAGAAGAAGGCCCTCATCGCCGAGCTCGCCGGGAAGGACTACGCTCCCTACCAGGCGACGGCCAAGGCCCACGGCGACACCCTCGAGCGGGCCCTCGTCCCGCTGGACGCGGCGATCACCGCGGGCGCCGACGTGGACGAGGTCCTCGCCCGGCTCCAGAGCGAGAAGTCCGAGGCGGAGGAGAAGGCCAGAAATGCGGAGGCCGACGCCGAGACGGCACAGGGCAACCAGGAGAAGCTCAGGCTGGACCGCCAGGAGGTTGCGGCCCGCGTGGCCGAGCTCGACCGTCAGATCGCCCGGCGAGCGCAGCTCGTCACGGAGATCCATGCGGCCGAGGCCAGCCTCGACGCCATCGCAAAGGAGATCGGGGGTTTTACCCAGGCCGCGGACGGGAGGGCCGCGGCGGAAGCGGAGCTCGCTCGGCTCGACGGCCTCGTATTGAGGATCCACGAGCTCCAGACCAAGAAGGCCGAGCACGACCAGGCCTACCGCACGGAGCTCGAGGACTTCCAGACCGAGACCGAGGGATCGCGCCTGCACGGGCAGACCCTCCAGCGCGAACTCGACGCGGCGCGCAAGGCTCACGCCGAGGCGGTCCAGGAGGCGGCCGTCGCCCGCGCAAAGCTCACGGCGCCCATCGCCGACACCTGCCCCACCTGCGGGCAGAGCCTCCCCGCCGATAGGCTCCAATCCCTCCGGCATGCTCACGAGGAGGCCACGGACGCGCTCGCGCGGCTGGAGATCGCCGAGGAAGCTACCGAGACCGCCAAGGCGAAGGCAGAGCTGGCCCGAGAGGAGAACGTGCGAGAATTCAGCGAGCGCCGGAAGCCCGAGCCAGTCGAGTTCGAGGGCCAGGCCGGGCTCGCCAAGCTCTCCGGCGACTTCGCCTTCGCCGACTCGGCGGGCGCGACCGAGACCGTCGCCAAGGCCAAGGAAGCTGCGATCAGAATTGAGGAGGGGACGAAGCGCCTCGTCGAGGGCCAGAAGCGAAAGGCGATCGCGGAAGGCGAGGTCACCATGATGGACGCCCGGCCCGAGGACCGCTCCCGCGAGGCCCTCGCCCAGCTCGACGAGCAGCTCGCCCAGGCCAGCCTCCTCCTCACCGAGGCGACCGCAGCCAAGGCGGCCGCCCTAGCGACGGCCGAGGCCGCCAGCCGGAGCATCGCTGAGGCGGAGAAGCGGAAGGCCGATCGATGCCTCGCCAAGATGAAGCGCGACGAGACGGCCGCAGGCCTTGCCGACTGGCGGGCCCTGGAGCGCGCGATCGAAGGCGTCCGGGACCTGGAGCTCGATGCCCTCGCCCCCTCGATCGCCGAAATCGCGACGCGGCTCCTCAACTCGGCCGGCGAGCCCGGGCGCATCGAGATCGAGACGACGCGGATATCCTCCGGCTCCGCCAAGAAGGCGAAGCAGATCGAGGACTTCCTCATCTTCTATGCGGCGGAGGACGGGGAGCGCCAGGACATCGGCACCTGCTCCGGCGGGGAGATGGTCTGGCAGCGCAAGGCGCTCTACGACGCCTTCGCCGTCATCAGGGCCAAGAACGCGGGCATCCGCTTCACGACGGCCATGCTCGACGAGACGGACGGCGCGCTGCACCCGGCGCGGAAGCAGGACTACTTCCACATGCTCGAGGCGGCCCACAAGGAGAGCGATCGCTACCAGACGGTCCTCATCACGCAGTCCTCGGAGCTCGCGGCGATGGCGGCGAGCGTCCTGGACGTGACCAGCCTCGGGCCGAAGCCTGAGGGCGCGAAGGCGGAAGGAGAGGCGGCATGAAGATCGAGTACACGATCACGAAGCGCGGAGAGTGCGAAAAGCTCGGAGACCTGCCGAAGGGCGCGAGGATCGAGGCCATCGACAACCGCGAGTTCATCGCTCTCTGCGAGAACTGCATGCAGCCGATCCTCGCCGAGGACGCAGAGAAAGAAATACCGGCCGACCGCTATCAAGCTGACTGGGAGGGAACCTATCTCTGCGGGTCCTGCCTCGATGAGCTCCTGGCGGAGGAAGCCGCGGAGCCAGTCCGCCGCGTCACCCACGACATGGCCCTCTCCGCCCATCCCCGCGTGGAAGCTCTTGTCTGCGCAATCTGCGGTGACCCTCTTGGCTGTGTTGGACATAAAGCCTACTGCGACGTATGCGCTGAGATGGGAAGCGCGACCGTGCCCCGTGTGGAAGCTCAGGGGATGGAGGAGCGGGAGGGCATATCAGAAATAATGTGTACGGTTTGTAAAACGCCGCATATCGATCATTACGAATGTGCACGATGTCATAAACGATTATTTTCAATTCCGAATTATTGCCCCGATTGCGGGAATAACCTTCGACAGTCCGCCGCCCTATCCTCCCCCCAGTCGCAGGGCTTAGCGCCACATATTCCCGCGCCGATGGATACCCATCTCAAAACGGGATTCAAGGAGCTCGCCAAGAGTAGCTGGAATGATGATCCTTTACTATATGAGCTATACAAAATAGATAGCGAACAAAGTGTACAAGGATGGTTATCGGACGCACGGCAAGTGGTAAAGGCATGGCCGAATAAAATTAAGCTTGAAACCCAAAGAAGATCGTCATCGCAGGAGCCCGACGCGAGCGGGGAGGATGCTCCTCGAATAGGCGACAATGGGTGCAACGAGTGTCGTAGGCATTTTGGGCTACCTCTAATCGATGAGCGCGCGTCGGTTCGCTGTGGATACCATATGGCACGTTACGTAACAGCACTAGAGATGGGCTTGCGATCACAGATTGAGATTACCAACCAGGAGCGCGAGTCCAAAGTACGTGTCGAAAAAGAGCTCGCCGCCCTCCGCGAGCACGAGGAGAAGGGGAGGGAGGCGCTAGATAAGATTGTCACGATAGGGCAAGGACGGCTCCTTGATTATACGCACGCTCGCCAAATGTTCGACATCGCCCGCAACGCGCTCGGGAAGGAGTAACTCCATGGAAGGGAAAAAGGAAGATATCCAGCTCGACGAGACAGGGACGACTGTCACCATGCCAATGGAGCGCTACCAAGAGCTAAAAAATGGTTTCCGCGAGATTGTGAAGATTAAGGAGGTGTTTAGGCGCACGGGTCCCGGCCGCGGCCTCGCCGTAGGAATCTCGGTCCTGGCTAGCGCAGGGGCCTCGGCGCTTATGCTCCAGAAAGGAGTCGGCTGGGGATGGTACTTTCTGCCCTTCCTGGTCGCAATCGCGGCCGTTGGCTCCATCCAGGACTAAGGAGGGAGAGACGTAATGAACCAAAATTACCCCGGTGGGTCGAACTTATTGCCGATCGTACTCGCCCTCGACGCGCTCGGGAAGGAGGGCTCCGATGCTCGCACTTAGCATCCGCCAACCCTGGGCCTGGCTCATCGTCCACGGCTACAAGCCGATCGAGAACCGCACCTGGGCGACCACCTACCGAGGCAACTTCCTCATCCACGCAGGGAAGAGCATGACGCACGCCGAGTACGACGAGGCCCGCGCGCTCGCGCTCTACGTCCTGGGCGAGAGCTTCGCCTTCCCCGAGTTCGACAGCCTCTCGCGAGGCGGGATCGTCGGCGCGGCCAAGGTGGTCGATTGCATTCAGCGATCCGACAGCGCCTGGTTCTTCGGCCCCTACGGCTTCGTGCTCGCGGAGACGATGGAGATCCCGTTCGTCGCCTGCCCCGGGAAACTCAACTGGTTCGAGTACCGGGAGATCGCCGAGGTGAAAGACTGCCGTCGGCCGACGTATCCCGGCGAGCTGTTCGAGGAGGGCTGAGAAGATGGTAGTCTCACGCCCGATCGTCCGCTACCACGGCGGAAAGTGGAGGCTCGCACCCTGGATTATCTCCTACTTCCCGCCGCACCGGATCTATGTCGAGCCATACGGAGGCGGGGCGAGCGTCCTCCTGCGAAAGGGCCGCAGCTATGCAGAAATCTACAACGACCTCGACAACGAGATCGTCAACTTGTTTAAGGTAGCCCGCGATCACGGGGAAGCGCTGCTCAAGGCGGTTCTTCTGACTCCTTACGCGCGAGAAGAGTTCGACCTCTCCTACGAGGAAAGCGAGGATCCGCTTGAGCAGGCGAGGAGAACCATGGTCCGGGCCGGAATGGGCTACGGTTCGACCGCCATGAATACCAATGGAAAGACCGGGTTTCGCGGATCCGCCATGAGAATGGGGACGCACCCTGCCAAAGACTGGGCGAACAAGGTTCGGGATCTCCCGCAGGTGATCGAGCGGCTTCGAGGAGTCGTGATTGAAAACCGGCCGGCTCTTGACGTGATGGCCTATCACGATACCCCCCAAACCCTGCACTACGTTGATCCTCCCTACCTCGCAAGCACACGGACTTGGAAGGGAGGGAAGCAGTCCTATCGATACGAGATGACCGACCAGGATCACGAGGATCTTGCCCGGTTCCTTCGGGGCCTGAAAGGCGCGGTCATCGTCTCTGGATACCCTTCGCCCTTTTACGAGGACCTCTATGCGGGCTGGACGCGGCGAGAGCGGGCTTCCCTTGCCGACGGGGCCGCGCATCGGACGGAGGTCTTATGGATGAAGGGTATCGACCTCGGATTATTCGGCGACACGACCAACGTCAAGGAGGCGAATCCATCATGACCAACCCCGAGATCCAGAAGCTCCTCCAGACGAAGCGCATCAGCTTCACCCTCGACGACGAGGAGGTGAAAGAGGTCGTTCTCTACGTCCTCTACAAGCACACCGGCGGCTCGCGGCCGCAGAACGCTTTAATGAAGCAACTCGCCTTCGACCTCATGAAGAAATACGAGATCCCGCCCACGAAGCGGCCCGACCTTGAGAAAAGATATGCCGATGCCTTGAGGGACGCAAGGGCGGTACAGCCAGGGCTCGAAGAGAGACCCTAGGAATAGGGATAGGGTAGAGAAAATGGCGCGACCTCTCAAGGATGGACTGAATTACTACCAGCACGATGTGAACATGAGCGCCGACGAGAAGCTCGAAGCTCTCGAGGCGGTCCATGGGAACGACGGCTACGCGGTTTACAACAAGCTCCTCGAGCGTATTTACAAGAGCTTTGGAAAGCTCACTCTGGCCGACGACGTCCAGCGCCTTTCCATCGCCAAAAAGTGCAACGTCACCGCCGAGAAGTTCGGCCTTATCATCGCCGACGCAGTCCGCTTCGGCCTCTTCGACCGCGAACCCTGGGAGACCGAAAATCGCCTGACCTCGGACCGGATTCGGGCCCAACTCAAGACCGTCGAGGATGAGCGGGAGAAGTGGCGCAAGAAGTCCGAAGGGGAAAACCCCGGTACTGATGGGTTATCCCCGGAGAAAACCCCAGTTACCACCGGAGAAAACCCCGGTTCTCCCTCGGTAAAAGTACATAAAGCAGAGCAGAGCAGAGCAGAGGAAGATATAAGAGCTGCTAGCAGCGGCGCTGAGCTTGTGGATAACTCGCCGAAGACGCCGGAGGAGGAGGCCCGCCTCGTCGCCTTCTGCCTCGCGAGGGCGAAGGCCTCGAAGGCCGATCGGCCCTCGGCATACGCGAAGAGGATCATGCGGGAGCCGGACGTCCAGGCGGACTGGCGGGAGCAGGAGCGGAAGGAGGCTGCCTCTCGGTACCTCCGCTACCCCGAGCCCCCCGCATGCAGCTGCGGGGGGAGGATCCAGGCCGATCGGCACGAGGGGACTGCGCGCTGCGTCGAGTGCGGGGACTGGTACATCTGGGACGAGGGCTTCGTCGTCTGGGCGAAGTCGCAGGAACCGGGATTCGAGGACGCGGGCTAGCGGAACTCAGGCGAGCGGCAGTATTTTCCGGCACGAAGAGGGAGCATTATGGCACCGAAGGCGAAGACAGAGAAACACGCGGGAGGGCGACCTCCGAAGTATAACCCCGATCTGCACCCGAAGCTGGCGGAAGCCTATGCCTGGGGAGGAGCGACCGAGGAGGAGATAGCTCAACGCCTCGATGTCTCCGTTACCACGATCGCCAACTGGAAGAACCAGCACCCGGAGTTCCTGGACGCCCTAACGCGCGGGAAGCAGACGCCGGACGACAAGGTCGAGCGTAGCCTCTACGAGCGCGCCACCGGCTACAGCTTCCCCTCCGAGAAGATCATGGCCGTGAGCGACGGGAAGGACAAGGGCTCGCATATCGAGCGCGTCTCCATCACCGAGCACAGCCCTCCCGACGTCACGGCCTGCATCTTCTGGCTCAAGAACCGGCGCAAGGACAAGTGGCGCGATCGCCAGGACTTCGCCTTCGAGCTGCCCGAGGAGCCCGGAGACGAGCCGCCCGAGGTGGCGAGGATCCGCGCGGAGCTCGCGGGCCTGGGGAAGCCGCTCACCGCCGAAGAGGTCAAGAAGGCCAATGCCGGTAAAAACCGCAAGGGCTAGCGAAGCCGAGGCGTACCGCCGCGCGATCGCCGCCGAGTACCCTGCCCTCTACCTCGCGCTCTACCACCACCGAACGCACGAGAACAAGCGCTTCGGCTTTCATCACTACGAGTACACGCGCGCGATGCTCATGGACAAGGCGCAGCACATCGTCTTGAAGAAGTCGACCCAGGGCGCGGCGACGGAGGTGTGCCTGTGCAAGGAGTTCGCCTGGATGGACCGCGGCCTCAAGATCATCCACGTCCTGCCGGACGAGAACATCAAGAGCCGCTTCGTGCGCAACCGCTTCGACCAGTCCATCGCGCATACGCCCTACTATCGGCAGAGGCTCAAAAGCGAGGAGACGCGGCAGTTCGGGATCCGGAACAGTTTCAGCGTCAACCTCAAGCACTGGTCGAAGGGCGTGATCTCCATCATCGGCTCGCACGCGATCGCGGGCTTCGGCGAGTTCCCGGCCGACGTGAAGGTGATCGACGAGTACAACAACTGCGAGATGGCTAACCTGCCCATGGCCCAGGAGCGCCTCTCGAACTCGGACTACCGCATCGAGCTCGACATCTCGCAGCCGACGATCCAGGGCGTCGGGATCTCGAAGATCTACGCCGATTCGGACCAGAAGCGCTGGTACCTCCGCTGCGAGCATTGCGGGAAGTGGATCCGGCCGACGTGGGTCGGCAACGTCGTCAGGAAGACGGGAGACAACGAGTACGAGATCATCGATCCGGACTGGGACGGCTACATGGGGGCCGACGCCCGCCTGATCTGCAACCACTGCGGGCGGCCCGAGGATCGGTTCTCGCCAGGGGAATGGGTACAGGAGAACGCCCGGAGCATCGTCTCCGGCTATCACCTCGGGAAGCTCGTCTCGACGAAGATGAGCATGAACGAGATGGTCAAGCGCTTCGACGATGGCCTCGCGGACCCGACCGTCGCGGCGCGCTTCTGGAACGGCGACATGGGCGAGGACTACACGGCTCCCGGAGCGAAGCTCCAGGAGGAGGACCTCGACAAGCTCATCCAGGAGTACAACCTGCCCCAGGGCTCGACGCAGCCCTGCTTCGCGGGAATCGACGTGGGGAACGTCCTGCACGTCGTCATCGGCGAGATGGTCGACCGCCAGCGGACGCGCCTGGTCTACATCGGGACGGTCGCCTGCGAGACCGACCTCGAGGAACTCGATCTTGTCCTCCGGCGCTTCAACGTCCGCTGCGGGGTCATCGACGAGTTGCCGGAACGCCGCTTATCTCGGCGTCTGGCGTACAAGCACCGGAACTGGTGGATGTGCCGCTATGCGGCGGGAAAGCGGGATATCCCCGATCCGCGCTCGAAGATCGTCTCAGTCGACCGGACCTCGAGCCTCGACGCGGTGAATGAGCAGGTAGTCCTCGGGACAATGGAGTTCCCCCGCAACGCCCGGAACCTTGAAGGATTCTACCCGCAGCTCACGGAGCTCACTCGGGCTTACGAGAAGAATGCGAACGGGGGCGAAGGGGCCTATGTGTGGGTGGGAGGGGGAGCTGATCATTATTTTCATGCGCTCGCTTATATGTGTTTAGCAAGAAGGATGGTGTTACGAAAATGAAACCAAATAAACGCAGGATTAGCCTAAAGGGGCTGCAAAAACTAAATGAGCTTATTGACGCTGAAATCGCCCGCCAGAAAGCTGACGAGGCGAAGCGCCGCTACCCTCCTCACTCCAATCCGTCCACCCAGGTCCGGAAATAGCCCTTGTGGAAAAAATAAATCGACAGTATGAAGCCGGCCGAGGGGGCTGCCGGTGTCGGACATATCCCAGGGGACCGTCTACGCCACGGTTGAGGACTTCATAGGCACGACCGTCATGAGGGCGGGTGACCGCCAGAAGCGCGGCGCCAACATCTACACGCTTTCCGACCTGCTCTCCATCTCCGGCACGACCAAGGGCGGGGAGATCGTCAACGGGCAGATCCAGCAGAACCTCTTCACGCTCTCCCTCGACGAGCGGGTCCAGGTGTACCGGAAGTGCGGCCCGGTCTACGGCGTCGTCACGGGCCGGGCCCGCCGCATCGCGAACCTGGACTGGCGCGTGAAGAAGCTGTCCCGCGACGAGGACAGGATCGCCACCTACATCAAGCAGGCCGCCGAGATGTACCGCGAGCACGCCGATCCACACAGCGTGGCCGACGCGGTGATCCGGGTCCAGGCCTGGAAATACATCCGGCGCTATCTGCCCGACGTTAAGTTCGACCTCTCCAACGTCCAGGCCTCGCTCTTGCGCTGGCGACAGCGGAACAAGCTGGCCGCCGAGGACAAGACGAACGAGATCGAGGACTGGATGCACCAGATCAACGGCCAGCGAACCTGGTCGGAATTCGTCTTCGAGGGCGTCGTCGATCTCCATGTCCACGGAGCGATCGCCTGGTACAAGGAGCGCAACCTCGCGACGGGCTTCATCGAAAACATCTACAACCTGCCCGGGGGAACAGTCTTGCCCTTCCGGACTAAGTTCGTTTCCCCTGTCTCCCTCTATGCGCAGATCCTCAATGGCGTCCCGCCGATGATCTACGGCAAGGACGAGATCAGCTACATCCCCTACGCCCCCATGTCGTCCCTATCCTACGGCTCGGTCCCGCTCGAGGCCCTCGTCAACAAGATCGCCGAGTCCCTTCTCTTCGACGAGCAGGCGGCCATGAAGGCCGACGGGACGAGCGCGCCGGAGAAGCTCGTCATCATGAACGACATGTTCCCCTTCGGCGATGGCGACGAAGGGAAGGACCTGCCCGTCGCCCTCCCCGCCTCCGAGCAGGCGAAGATCGAGACGCTCATCAACGAGCCCCGGCCGAACGCTATCCGCCTCCTCACCGGCTACGGCGGGGGGCAGGGCCAGCCCCAGGTCGTCGACCTCTCGCGCGCCGACACCTTCGAGGCGCAGTCGAACCGCCAGGACAAGGTCCTGCGCGAGATCGCGATCGTCTTCAACATGTCCAACATCGAGGTCAACCTCACGGGCTCGGAGAACACCTCCGGCCGCGAGACCTCCGAGACGCAGGCCGACATCGAGCAGCAGAAGGGGTGGGCTCCGCTTGCCGCGCTGTACGAGGACCGATTCAATACCGACGTCCTACCGCAGCGCTGGGGCTCCGGCTATGAGGTCGAGTCCGACAAGGGCGCTTCGGAGAAGGACCAGCTCGAGCTCGAGCGGCTCAAGATGGCTTCGGGCGCCTACGCCACGAACGAGGTCCGCACGGACGGCGGACGCGAGCCCTGGCCGGAGCCCGAATACGACCGTCCGCCGAGCGCTGGCGCGGCCGCGCAGCCGCCTGACGGATCTGAGATGAACCCGCTCTCCGTGAGGATGGGGCGATGATCCAAAGCCAATCGTTCCGCCGCGAGATGGTCAACGGCAAACTCGTCAACACACCGATCGATAAGAGCCCTCTGGAAGATGCGTTGGAGAGAATTCTCGGGCCGCTTTCCTTGGAGGATCAAGAAACAGTGCTGAAGAACGTGGCCTCCGGCCTCATCTATGACATCTGCACGGGTGGTATCCGCTGATGGCCGACCTCTATGAGACCCTCGACGTCGAGAAGGCAGCCTCTCCTGGCGAGATCAAGAAGGCCTACCGGCGGAAGGCGAAGGACTGCCACCCCGACACCCACCCGGGCGACACCCAGGCGGCCGAGAAGTTCGGCGCCCTGGTACGGGCCCACGACATCCTGTCCGACACCCGGCGCCGCGAGAACTACGACCGGACGGGGGACGAGGACGACGGGACCGATCCTATCGAGGACCAGGCCCGAGCGCTCTTCTTCCAGATCTGCATGGAGCTCCTCGTCGAGCGCGAGGCCGACGACATCCCGGCGGCGATCGAGCGCATGAAGCAGGCCGTCGCCGCCGAGCGCGAGCAGCGCCACGACGAGGTCGACCGGAAGCGGGGGGAGCTCGGGCGGAGGCGGGCCAAGATCGAGCGCGCGGGGAAGCGCGTCCTCAAAGCCCCCGAGCTCGATCTCCTCGCGGCCCTTTTTGACCAGCAGCTCCAGGTATGCGACGAGGACGAGCGCAAGCTCCGGGCGGAGGAGGCGGAGATCGAGCGCGACGCCCAGGTCAACGCCCGCGTATTCGAGATCTTCGAGGGATACCGCTTCGCGCGGAGCGGGCGGGAGGCGCAGGGCTACCAGGGCACTCTCCTGGCCGCACTCGGCTTTCTAAACTCCGGCGCCTCAACGGCTGGAGGCTTTTCCCGTGTCTAGCCGCCCCCTCGTCATCCGCAACGGCCTCGCGGACCAGAAGATGCTCGCCGACCTGCAGCGGCCCCTTGAGATCGACCTCGAGGCGCTCTTCCGTGTCATGGAGGAGCAGGCAATCCGCGGCTTTCTCCGCGCGGTCGAGTCCGGCCAGAGCCCGACGCAGGCGATTACGTCGGTCACCCAGGCGATCACCGAATACCAGGAGGAGGCCTGATGGACAAGCTCACGGTCTGGGACCAGTATGCGCTCGCCGCCCTCCCCCAGCTGCAGCGCCTCGCCTACGATCGCGGCAAGGCGCCGCCTCCGCAGTCCTTCGCCCTCTCCGCCGCCGCGATGGCCGACGCGATGATGGCCGAGCGAAAGAAGCGCGGGATAGGTGAGCCGAAGGCAGGCGGCCATGGTTGAGGGCTCCGTGAACGAGGTCGCCCGGGCGATGATGCTGCCGAAGAGCTGCGCGTTCTTCGTCCCGCCGCCGCAGTTCAACCGGGACATCCTGCTGTCCCTGCTCTCCGGCGAGGTCGCGCAGGCCTCGGGCCGGCGGGCCTACTACTACTCAGGCGCGATGGTCGCGGAGGAGAAGGTCTGATGAGCACCGTCGCCCTGTCTCCCTCGACCGTTGCGAAGGTCCTCGTCGCCTATTCCCTCGCCTACCAGCTCGCAAAGGTCCAGCGCGAGGCGAGGATCTATGCGCAAGTCCGAAGGGCTGTCAGCGAATACTTCGGCGTCTTCAAAGACCAGTCCCGCGACGAAGGCGGCCGCTTCTCATCCGGCTCAGGGAACATCGCCCTTGACCCAGAGAAGATCAAAAAGAACCCGATACCGAAAGACTTGAAGGCGAAATGGTCGAAAGACGGCGGGGTGGACAATCCCGAATACAAGAAGTGGATCAGCGCCCATTGGGCGCAGGAGAAGAAGAAATGAACTTCGGACAAGCGCTCGAAGCCATGAAAGCTGGCAAGAAAGTCGCCCGCGAGGGATGGAACGGGAAGGGCATGTTCATCTTCCTGATGGACGGATATCCCCTCGGAATCCCGGCCAACACGGCGACGCGCCACGCGCTCGGCCTCAACGAAGGCGACCATGTGAAGGTTCGGGCCTACATCGCCATGCGCGACGCGCAGGGCATGATCGTACCCGGCTGGCTCGCCTCCCAGACAGACATGCTGGCCGAGGACTGGATGGAGGTCTGATGCCCGCCTACCTCGACCGCCTGCGGCTCTACTACGGCGAGACCGGCCTCTCCGGCTCCAGGTATGACGACCTCATGGGGAACATCCTCGCCCGCCAGAGCGAGATGATCTCGAACCGACTTGGTCAGGTTCAGAAGCGGAAGCTTGACCAGCATGCCGAGCGCGCCCTCAAGTTCACCGGCCGGAGCCTTCAGGTGCCCGACCTCTCCGAGGTGCTGCCCGCGAAGTCGGTCCACATCCGCAAGGCGGCCGAGCGCGGGAAGATGCTCAACGACCGGCTTCGCATCGAGCTGTCGAAGAACCTGCGCAACGCGGTCTCCCAGTACATGGCCGAGGGCCAGCCCACGATGCAGTACCAGCGGGGCGAGGCCCGAGGCCGGATCAAGCCCCAGCTCATCGACTCCTTCGAGAAGACGATCCGCTCGACCTTCCAGGACTACAGCCGGCGCGGCGAGGGCGGCGTGCCGGCGAACATCCGCACGATCGCCACGACCGAGATCATGGGCGCCGTGAACGAGATCAAGTACGGCTACATGGAGCGCCTCGCCGAGCGCAATCCCGATGGCATCGAGATCCGCAAGCGCTGGAAGCATCACCCCGAACGCTCGAAGGAGCTCAGGCCAGGGCATGAGCGCATGAACGAGAAGACTGTCCTTATCTCCGCGCCCTTCATGGTCCCCGTCTACAAGCGCATCGGCACCGTGAAGACCGGGCCTAAAACAGGACATCCGCGATGGGCTCGAGTAGAGCCCCCCGTCCCAATGAATCATCCCTGTGATCCTTCTGCGCCTATTTCCGAAATAGCGAGTTGCCATTGTGAATGCGATTACCTGATCGTCGTGAAAGCCGAAATGGCTGGGAGTAAATCAAAATGAGCGATTCCGCCGTTGCCGTGAAGAAGACCACCAAGATCCGCTTCGACTTCAGCCCCCTCTCCGACGCGAAGCAGTACGCCGTCGAGAAGGACGACGCGGGCGGGGTGAAGCACCGCTGGCTCTATGGCATCTCCTCGGGCGAGCAGGTCGACGGGCACGGCGAGCGGATGACCTCGAACTGCATCGAGAGTTTCCATCGCCAAGCAATGAGCGGCGATATCCTCATGTACGCGGGGAAGCACGACGTCAACTTCGTGGACGATCTCGGAATCCTCGCCGATTCGCGCATCGATGGGAATGGAGACTGGATAACGGGGTATCGGCTCTTCGACGAGTCGGACGGTTTTAATCCTCTCTCAAAGGCTCTCCAGGATGCCGACAAGACTTGGCGCCAGGTCAACGGCCTGGCCCCCTACTCGAAGCCGAAGCCCTACGGCTTCTCGATCGAGGGGGACATTCCCGAGGGCGGGATCAAGTACGTCGACACCCTCGGACGCCGGACCATGGACGACGTCGAGCTGGCGGGGGTGGTCCTCGTCCGCCGGCCCGCGTACCGGAGCTCCATCGTCCAGGCCGTATACAAGGCCCTGGGCATCCCGACGCGCAATGAAATTCGCCGCGCGCTGCTCGGCGACCACCTCGCCCAGGCCACCGCGCGCCGGGAAGAACTTAACGACTATTACGATTCGTATTTCACGCTAAGCAATGCACTTGACGATCTCGTGAAGCAGATCATGACCGATTCCGAGCCCGACAAGGAGGACCGTCTCCGCGCGATTTTTGACGAACACGCCTCGATGATGATAGAACTTATCACGAAGAACCCGTCCGTATTCGCGGACGGAATCATGGAAGGGTCCCCCGGCGCCGCCGCCCCCTCCACCATTTACGAGTCCACGGAAGACCGGAAGCAGGACCTGCTCACCCGGCTCACCACGGCTCAGGACGAGCTCTCGCAGCTCATCCAAACGGTGAAGGCACAAGGGGACAACCATGAGCAGAACGAACCAGCAGGGGGCGCAGCCGCAGACTAGGGTCGGCGCGCAGGCGGCTCCCGGCATCTCCAAGGACGAGCTCGCCGGACAGGCGTCGTCCCTCCTCCAGAACATCATGTCTCTCGTCCAGGAGCTCAATGCCGAGATCGGCAGCGCGGGCTCCTCCGCCCCCGCGGGCGCGCCCGCCCCTGGCCAGGCCCAGATGGGCGCCGGCGTCGAGCAGCCCGGATCGGGCCCCGGCGCCGAGGGCTACCGCAGCGAGACCGCGCCCCCGAACCACACGCAGTCCGTCGACGAAGAGGGCGACTACCAGATGAAGGCCCCCGACGGCAGCGACCACGTCGTGCGGATGAAGAAGTCCGCCGCGAAGGCCCTCGGCTGCGAGAAGGCCCTCATCACCGGCAGCCCCGACGCCTCCACGGGCATCTCCTCCGCCGAGGAGCGCCAGGGCGACCTCCCCGAGTGGGACGACCAGAACCTCGACGAGATCACCAAGGGCCTCCTCGCCCTCTTCTCCCGCGCCGCGGTGCCCGCCGGCGTCCAGCGCCAGGCCCCCGCGGCCTCCTTCCAGCGGTCCCTCGTGCCCGTCGGCCCCGAGCCCGCGAGCTCGACCGACCATCTCCTCCTCCAGGTCACCAAGGCGCTCAGCTCCTTCGCCGAGCGCATGAAATCCCAGGACATCGTCCTCAAGGACATTCTCGAAGGGCTTGGCGTAGCCAAGGAGCTCGAGGGATACGCTCCCCCCGCCGCTCCCCAGAAGCCCGTCGGGTCGCTCGATTCGTCCGCCGTCGCCAAGGAGTTCCTGAACGCCATCGTAGCCGCCGCCGGCGGCAGCGCGCAGGTAGCCGTAGGCGAGAAGCCGGTCGAGCAGGTCCACAAGAACCTCTGCGACTTCGTCACCACTCTCCGCCAGGCGGCGGTCAACGAGTGGGGCGCGTAAAGGAGCGCTGAAAAATGGAACTGCTTCGCAAATACAGCCAGAACCCGCAGTTCGCCAAGAACCTCGTGTCCAAGGCGCTGACCGGGGCTTCGGCTTCGGGCGGACCGCTCGCCCCCCAGATCCTCGAGCGGCTCATCACCAACGTCATGGTCGGCCTCGCCCCCGAGATCGCCATGATCACGCCCAAGCTCGTCTCGGGCAAGTATTCCGAGTTCAACCGCATCACCGCCCTCCCCGGCGCCAACGGCGTCATGGGCGACGCGGCGACCACCCCCGTCACGCAGGCGTCCTACGTCCGCACCGGCCGCAACCTCAAGGTGCTCCGGCGCAAGGGCGTGGTGACCCAGTTCCTGCAGGACGCGAGCCGGGACTACATCGACGTCGTGGCCCAGGAGCAGGAGAACCAGCTCCAGTCCCACGTCTTCGACTTCAACACCCTGCTCTACTTCGGCAACGAGAACTGCGACGGGAACCAGTGGACCGGCCTCGACAGCCTCATCGGCGCCGCGGGCGGCGCGATCGCTCAGAACCGCGTCAACACCGCCTATGGCGGCGCGGTCCCGGCCACCCTCGCGATCCTCGACGCGATGATCGACAACAACACCCGCAAGCAGGGCGCGAGGCACAGAAAGACCTTCCTCATGTCGCCGGAGATGCTGTCCCTCTTCTCGAGGATCCTCTCCAACGTCCGCATGGTCCAGAACCAGGCGGGGAATGGCCTCTCCTCGATCGAGATCAACGGCGGCTGGCGCCTCCAGGCCTACCGCAACGTCCCGATCATCGAGTCCAGGCTCTGCCGGCCGCAGTCGCAGATGGGCGCCATCACCCTCGCCGGTGCCGGCGGCGGCTCGGGCCTCGGCGGCGTGGGCACCATGTACTTCATGGCCAGCGCGGTCACCTGGGACGGCGAGACCCTCGCCTCCCCCGAAGTCAACCTCGCGGTCGGCACCTACGACAAGGTGACGATCTCCTGGTCCGCCTCCGGAGCGGTCGCGGGCGCCTTCAAGTACAAGATCTACTATGGCAGCGCGACCACGGGCGAGAAGCTCGTCCTCGAGGTGCCCTACCAGCTCTACGACGGCAATGGCAGCCCGCAGGACCAGGTCATCTCCGTCCAGATCTCCAACCTCACGGCGAACCCGACCATCGTGCAGATGAACGGCGTCAACGTCGGCAGCGCGGCAACCCTGGGCGGCATCGTCCCGACCATCACGACCAGCGTCGGAAACGCTCAGAAGAACGACGTCCCGCTCACCGGCACCCTCGCGGCACCGATGGAGCAGATCTTCTTCTGGGACCTCGACGAGATCCAGGGCATGGGGCGCTTCGCCTACACCAACACGGAGGGTTCGAGGTTCAAGGGCCTCGCGACCATCGAGCCGCTGGCCAAGACGGACGACAACCTTCCCTTCCTCCTCAAGACCTACGGCACCCTGCAGGACGCCTACGACGGCACCTGCTACCAGTACCGCGGAGCGAAAGTGGCCTAACGGCCTCTAGGTAAAAAAAGGGTTATCGGGGCGGGCCCAACAGGCCCGCCCTGTTTCCAAACCTTTCCCCGGAGGCGGACGATGGGCGTCGTTGCGAGCAAGAAGAAGCAGGCCGTCAAGGCCAAGACCAAGACCAGGAAGGCCAAGCCAAAGGCCCTGGCCCACGCCCTGCGCGAGATCTGGCGGCATCCCCGCATCAAGGAGGACTGCGTCACGGGCATCAACCACGGCGTCGACGACGACGGCATGGCCAAGTCCCTGACCATCGAGCTCCACGGGGGCGCCTATCGCTTCCCCGAGAAGCTCACGGGGGAAAAGGTCGAGACCCTGCGCCGCTCCCTCGCGGCCGCGGGCTTCGAGCGCGAGATGGAGGCCGTGAACCCCGTCACCGCCGAGCCGATCCCCGAGATTCCGGTCCAGAAGGACCCCGCCCCCCCCGATCCGCCCGTCTCCGTGGCGAAGTCCTTCGCGAAGCCCCTCGTTCCCGTCGACGAGATGCCGAACGCGGGCCGCTGGACCCTTGAGCATCCCGACCACGACGGAAACGGGCCCAGCACCGACGGGACCGTGACCATGACCGTCAAGGGCAAGGACCTCGCCCCCTTCGAGCTGAAGGAGGGCTTCGTCGTCACCGAGGATCTCGAGGTCAAGGCCTACCTCCTCGGGATCGGCTACCGCCTGTACAAGACGGAGGCCAAGTAAGATGGGATTCCCCGCGCCCGCCGATGTCCGCGCCTTCCTCCAGAACTACGGCCTCGACCTGAAGTCGACGCTGACGCTCCAGGGGACGACCGCCGTCGGCAGCGCGATCGTGACCGGCCTCGACACGACGGGCCTGCGGCCCTGGATGTACGTCGCCGGCACGGGGATCCAGAAGAACACCCAGATCGCGAGCGTGGACATCGTCGACCCGACGAACGGCCAGATCACCCTCAACGCGCCGGCCACGGCCGCCGGATCTCCGACCCTGACCATCACCTATTACTCGGTCCTTGGCGACGACTGGTACACGGACGTCCTCAACAAGGAAATCATCCCCATCGTCAACCGCATGACGCGCCAGAGCTTCAACGGGATCCAGACCGTCACCGAGTACTACGACGGCACGGGCTCCTCGGTCCTGTCCCTGCGCCGGCGCCCGATCGTGGCCCTGCTCAATCTCAGCTACACCAACGTCGACTCGACGCTCTACTACCTGAGCCCCATGGCCATGCAGGTCATAGCCGACGAGGGCGTCCTGAAGGCGAAGGCGAACTTCAACGAGTCGACCTACAGCCCCGTCTTCTGGAAGGGCCAGAAGAACCTCCGCGTCACCTACTCCTACGGATGGGCGACGTGCCCTGACGACGTCTCCCAGGCGATCAAGTACATCCTCGCGTCCCTCGCCTTGACGCAGGTCGCGAACTTCACGGGCGGCGGCAACCTCTCGGCCCAGGGCTACAGCCGCGACTTCGGGAAGAACGGCCGATATACGGACCTCCGCAGCTCGCTCGTCCACCGCGCCTACGCGCTCCTGAGGAACTACGCCTCGGGCGCCGGATCGTAAAAGGAGAACAGCATGGTACCCCAGGTCAACGTCAACGTTTCCAACGACCTCATCCAGGCACTGAGCGCGAAGGACCCCGCGAGCCAGAACGCCAACCTCGGCGCCCTGATCGCCGCTGCCCTCGGCGTCGGGCAGCCCTTCGACATCAACGTGCAGCTCACCTCGGCGGCCGCCGCGACGCCGGTCATCCTGATCCCGGACAGCTACCTCCTGCCCACGCAGAAGGTCTACGTCTCGGAGATCATGGTCCAGGTGAGCGGCGGCACTCTGTGGGCGACGGTCGCGAACGTCTTCCTCCAGGACACCGCGGCCACGATCACCCACGCCACGATCCCCGTCGCCGGCCTCACGGCGAACGCGGTCCTCATCATGGGCGCCGCGGGCATCACGCTCGGCGCGGCCATCCTGGCCGGGACCGGCGGCACCGCGGGCAAGGGACTCCAGGTCGCGGGAAACGCCAACGGCACCGGCTCGACCCTGAACGTCAGAATCATCGGGCAGATCAGGTAACAGGCCATGGACTCGATGCGGCAGCCGATCTCCCGTGTGGGCATGACCTTCGAGGGCCGGGCAGCGATGCTCGACCAGCAGGCCGCCGCGCGGGAGATCGGAAGGCAGGTACAGATCAACATCCGCATCGAGTCCCAGGTCACCCGCGACCTCTACGGCTCCGTAAAGAAGGCGGCGGCCTCCTCTTTCATCACCTACGCCAACCCCTTCATCGACTCCCCGTCCAAGCGCCAGCTCGAGAAGGCCGGCCTCCGCGAGTCGAACGACCTCATCGTCAAGCTTCCGATGCAGGACTTCATCGACAACGGCTACCCCGACCTCGATCAGCTCGACATCACCCGCATGACGCTCTCGGCGGACGGACAGCAGTGGAAGTTCCGCGAGCGGTCCCACGACACCCACATCGCCGACCTCGCTGGCGTCGCGGTCTTCGGGCTGGGGAGGGCATGATGGAATACTCCCCCGCCATCGAGAACGTCCGGCGCCGGATGGAGCGCCTGCCCGAGCTCCTGGGCCCCGTCATGAAGGCGAAGTGCAAGCGCGACGCCAAGAAACTCGTGAAGTACTACCATGACGGGATCAAGGATCGGCAGCTCCGCTTGAAGCCGCTCAAAGACGCGACGATCAAGGCCAAACGGAACGCCCGATATCCGAGCCCCGAGACTCCCCTTTATGCCTCTGGCGCCGAGGACCAAATGATCCTTGCCAACGCCCTGGAAGTCGTGGAGAAGTCGAAGAGCTTCGTTGTCCAGGTGAAGAACAAGAATCACTACCAGGGAGCGGATTCGACCAGAAAGCCCGTCAAGCTCCGGGTCCTCTTCGAGGCTCACGAGTACGGCGTCACGATCTCCAACGGTTTCGGCCGAGGCATTCTCATTCGCCTGGAGCCGAGACCCGCCCGAAGGTACGCCTACAACCGCCTCATGCGTGAGCGCGAGAAGGCGGACCCGGATATCCAGCAGGCCTGTCGCCTCTTCGTTGGCCGCGGCCAGCGGGCGGCCCTCGACCGCATCCGCCAGAAGGCAGAGCATGAAGCTGCCGATTGAGCTCTTCGTCTCCGCCGCGGGCTGGACTCTTCCCCCCGGCTTCACCGCCTCGGTGAACCAGGTACCGGACTTCGTCGCGGACGGGCTCGGCGCCTCCATCGTCTTCTACATCCCGCCGGGGAGCTCGGGGAAGGTCATCTCCAAGTCCGTCGCGATCGACGCCACGGGCTACCCCGAGGCCGTCCTCTCCCTCTGGTCGCGGAACCTCTCAGGCTCCGACTTCGGCACCCCTGACAAGTACCCATACGCCTTCTCCCTGAGCGGGACCGCCTTCACCTACTTGCCCGTCTGGCCCGGCTTCCAGGACATCTCCTTCGCCCTGCCCGCGGCCGCGGTGACACAGGTCGCGATCAAGGTCCTCACCGACCAGGAGGACTGGATCATCGTCTCGGGCCTGTACGCCATCCTCGACGAATACCCTCTGGACGTCCTCACGGGCATCCAGTCCGGACTCCAGGCCCAGGCGGCACGGCTGTACCCCGCGGGCATCGATACCGGGGCCACCGTGACCGCCCAGGCGGGCGACGCCTCCGTTAAGCTCTCGGGGGTCCCGAGCTTCGTCGACCGTTACGCCCTCCTCAGTTTCGGCGGGGAGACGCACCTCGTGGACGAGTACGACGAGGCGACCGGCATCGCGACCTTCTTCTCCTCCTGGGGCGGGAAGGCCGTCCTGGGAGCGCAGGCGGCCGTGCCGGTCGCGCTCCAGTTCCCCGTCCAGATCGTGGAGCCCACGGCCGAGATCGACTACGCGATCCCCGGGATCGCCTTCGGGGCCATGGCGCCTGAGCCAATCCTGCGCCGCGGCAACGTCTCGAAGGTCTACGACAGCCTCCGCGAGGACGGGAGCTTCCGCGAGGTCATGGACCCCGCCATCCTCCGCTACACGATCCTCATCGACGTCGAGGCCCGGCACGCGGAACTCATGGCGAGGATGAACCGGGTCGTCCGCGAGTTCCTCCTGTCCGGCGGGGTCTGGATCAACGCCCGCCGCCACAACTTCGTCTTCGAGGAGATCCCCATCGAGATCGAGCCCGAGGACCCGACCCAGATGATCGCCAAGACCCAGTGGACCCTCAAGCTCGAGGTCCGCGAAAGCTTCGGAGCTTCACAAGTTGTCCCCGGCGCGGGCGCGGGGTCCATCACCATGCACCAGGCCAAGCCCGGCGTCCAGATTTAGGAGGAGAGAACGATGGCGAAAGACGACATCGACCAGGCCAGCCAGGGATTCCCCGCCGTTCAGGCGGCGCCGACCGCCGAGGTCCCGCGGTACCGGGCGAGCTTCCAGTTCAACCGCTCGACCTGGCTGCACCTTCCCGGGCGCAGCGTCAACGTGGAGCCCTACGGCTTCGTCGACCTCACCGAGGCCGAGTACATGAGCGAGTTCTTCCAGAGCCAGGCGGAGCAGTTCTCCGTCCTGCCTCTGCCCAAGCAGGAGGGCAAGTAAAAAATGGCCACCTTCAGCAGGACCGCCGGCGTCTTCGGCGCCAACCTCCCCACGAAGTCCACGAAGGCCGTGACGCCGGCCGACTATACGATCGGCGGCATGGTCGCCTTCTTCGAGCGCAAGTTCCTCAAGGCCTGGACCGTCCAGAGCCCGAACGAGATCGCGGACATCTTCGGCATCCAGGCGAACGCGGGCTCCGCCGCCTATGGCTGGGACGCGGCGAACGGCTTCTTCGCCAACGTCGCCGGTGTCCCGGCGAAGCTCATCCTCGTTTCCCACGTCAACACAGTCACGCCTATCTCGGCGGTGAACGCCGTGAAGAACCAGGATACGGGAACGCCGACGATCCTGACCCTGACCGACGGCTATCAGGGCGTCCAGGCCTACGGCCTCAACGGCAACCGGACGGGGATCACCGTCGTCCCCGGATACCGGGTCTCGACGACTGCCGTCAACGCGCAGCTCACGACCGACAGCTTTGTCATCGTCTCTAACCCCGGCGCCTTCCGCGTCGGCGACGTCGTCGCGATCCAGAGCATCTCCGCGGGCAAGATCGTCCAGGCGATCGACATGACGGCCGGGAAGATCACCTTCACCACCACCCTGGGCTCGGCGGTGAGCGCGGGCAATACGGTCCAGGTCTACGGCGTCCAGCTCCACGTCTGGCGGCAGGACGTCACCGGCATCGTCTCCGAGATGGATCCCGACCTCGGGCGCATCTACTGCTCGCTCTCGAGCGCGGTCCAGGACTTCTATATCGTCAACGTCTTCAGCCAGTCGAAGTGGCTGAACGTCGTGCGCAACGCCACGACCCCGGCCAGCCCGGAGAAGGACTATCCCGCGGCGATCGCGACGATCCAGTACCCCGCCGTCGCGACGGGCGGGACCCTGGGCTCCGACGGCACGCAGAACGCGACCCTGGCCACGGAGTTCGCGGCCGACCTTCAGCTCTTCAATGGCCTGCCGATCCGCTGGATCTGCAACCCCGAGGTCACGCACAACTTCGGCGCCTCGGCGAACGGGGTCCACCAGGCGATGGAGGCCTACTGCAAGGCCCGCTCAGACAACCCGAAGGTCATCATGAACTACCCGGCCCAGCAGTCGAAGGCGCAGCTCCTCGCCCTGGGCCAGTCCATGCAGCGATCGGACGACGTCCTCGCGGTGGGCTGGGACAAGTGGCTCGCGATCATCGACCCATTCGCCCGCAGCGCCAACGTCCCGCCCCGCTACGTCCCGAACGTCGGCCACCTCATGGGCTACATCGTGCGGATCATCAACCTCATGGGGATCCACGTCGCGCCCTGCCAGAAGAGCCAGCCCCTCTACGGCGCGCTCGACGTCTACGTGCCCTCGACGGGCGACCCGACCCTGGCCGACACCGACCGGACGGACCTCCTGAACGCGGGGATCAACGTCATCCACAACATCCCCGGCATGGGCATCATCCCCCGGAACTCGGTCACGCCCTCGACGAGCCTCGAGTTCGCCTTCTTCAACGGCCTCATGATGCGGGACTACATCAAGAACTCGGCGGTCCAGAGCCTCCAGAGCTCCGAGAACAGCCCGCAGTCCCTGAACCGCATCCGCGAGGACAAGATGGCGATCCTCACCTTCCTCCAGCGGCTGTGGAGCCAGGGCTCGACGGGCTCGGTCCCCGAGGGTGAGACCTTCGGCCAGTGGATGAACGCCGACGGCTCGGCCACGAAGTTCGCCGACCACGTCGACGTCAAGGCCGACGCCATCAACAACCCGCTCACGAGCCTCCAGGCCGGAAACCGGAACCTGGACGTCTACTTCACCTATCCCGCGCCGGCGCAGTCGATCCGCATCGGCGTGGGCATCTACATGAAGGCCAGCTAAGGGAGGCATGGATGAACCACTCGATACGGGAGCTCCTGTACAAGGCCGAGGCCTCGCTTAGGGGGAGCTCGGGCCTCGAGCCCGGATTCTCCTCGGGCCTCGACTACCTGCGCGCGGCGAACGCGTTCCTGGATCTCGGCTACCCCCTGACGGTAGCCGTCGCCATCGACACCGACTCGGGCCTCGCCGCGGGCCTGGCGGCCGTCCCGGCCTACAAGGCCACGGAGGGGAACTGACATGGCCCAGCGCAACGACCTCATTGAGAAGATCCGGGCGACCTGGGACGGGGAGGAGATCCCCGGCCTCGTCAGCTGCTCGGAGATCGTCTACGAGCAGGGCGTCGTCGAGGTGCCCGAGCTCAGGCGCAAGCGCCGCATGGCCGACGGGACGATCGGCTTCCCGCCGGTCACCCTGGTCTACTCGGTCCAGAAGAACTCGAGGGCCCTCGCCTTCTTCCAGAGCTTCTTCCTCAACCACGAATGCCATACCCTGATCCGGGTCAGGGTGGACGCGACGAACTCCGAGTTCGGCCGTATCATGGCGCGCGACTGCGAGTGCTCGAAGATGACCGACCCCGAGGTCGACCTCGAGCGCCCGGGCTACGCCAAGATCACCGTCGAGGTCCTGCCCTGGGAGGTCACCCCGCTCCCGGCGGAGGGCTGAGCGATGAAGCTCCCCGTCCCCTTTACCTGGGGGAACCGCCTCTTCACGGACATCGAGACCGGCCGGGTCCGAGGCGGCGTCATGGCCGACACGAAGGCCGAGGCCGACAAGGGCAACTACTTCGGCGCGGTCCTCGCCTATCTCGTCGGCGTCACCGAGACCATGACCACGGACGCAGGGGACAGCGTCAGCGACAAGGGCCAGCTCCGGAGCATCATCCGCGAGATGCCCTCGGTCAACTCCGAGACGGCCGCCCTCCTGGCCATGGGCTCGATCGACGGGAACGAGTTTATCGAGGGCGTTTATGAGTGCCCCCTGTGCGGGAAGAGCCTCGTCTGCGAGGGCGAGACGGCCGACCTGATCGAGGACATGGACATCGGCGAGGGAGAGGCGGACGAGCGCTTCTCGCTGGACCTATCCCAGCCCGTCGACATCCAGAGCCGGAAGAAGGACCAGGAGAGCGTTCTGCAGGTCCGCTCTTTCATCATGCGGCACCCGACGGTCGAGGACTACCTGAAGGCCTTCGGCCGCGTCGGGACCGTGGACCAGCTCCGCTTCCAGTTCTCGGCCTATTCCTTCGCCCTCCTCGAGACCGACGGCGAGGAGCGGGACGAGCGCTGGCGGTCGACCTATGGGCCCATGCTCTTCGCTGACATGGATCGGGCGGACCTCAACAAGATCGGCAAGTGGATCCGGTCGAGGGGCCTCGCGATGCGGCTCCCGAAGGCGTGCAATAGCTGCGGGAAGAAGTGGGACGCAGAGGTGTCCGGATCCGGTTTTTTCGCTTCCGCCCTGGGATCGTCCGAAAGCCGGTAAACCCGCTTATCCTGCGCATCGGCCAGGCGATGCAGGACATGGAGATTAACGAGAAGATGATCGTGGAGAGCGCGTACAACATCGGCCAGGCCTCGAACGG
The DNA here is from genome assembly GCA_025355995.1 of Spirochaetaceae bacterium. Classification (GTDB taxonomy): domain Bacteria; phylum Spirochaetota; class Spirochaetia; order Treponematales; family Rectinemataceae; genus UBA1306. The sequence continues at coordinate 57,087 of JANXYQ010000048.1, forward strand.
TGCCTTCAACTACGAAGGTCTTCGAGCCATGCCCATCGAGCTGCTCTACCACCTCCTCACGATCCACAACAAGCGCAACGCCCGGGCGTCCGGCGCGGAGGCCGACTAAATGCCGGGAAAAGACGACATCACCTTCGGCTACAACCCTGGCCCCTTCGAGAAGGGCTTGAAGAAATCCATCGATGCGCTGGGCAAGTTCG
>JANXYQ010000073.1 GCA_025355995.1 Spirochaetaceae bacterium
TTGGTCTCGATGTTGAGCTTGAAGTAGGGCAGTAGGTCGAACTCCTTGAGGAAGGCGTAGCAAGCCGCCGCGTCGGAGTCGTACTGGTGCTTGGTGGGCTCCAAGGGCTTGGGCTCGATGAGGAACTGCCCCTTGAAGCCGATCTCCTTCGCGTAATCGACGGCCATATGCAGGAATCGGGCCATGTTCTCGAGCTCGAGCTTCATGTCGGTATTGAGCAGGGTCTCGTAGCCCTCGCGGCCGCCCCAGAAGACGTAATTCTGCCCGCCGAGCTCTTTGGTGACCTCGAGAGCCTTCTTGACCTGGGCAGCGGCGTAGGCGAAGACCTTGGGCTCGGGGCTCGTCGCGGCACCGTGCATGAAGCGGGGGTTGCCGAAGAGGTTGGCCGTGCCCCAGAGGAGCCTGGTCGGGCTCGACTTCATCAGGTCCTTGGCGAGGGCGACGATCTCGTCGAGCTTCTTGTTGGACTCGCGCAGCGTCGCGCCCTCGGGTGCTATGTCGCGGTCGTGGAAGCAGAAATAGGGCATGGAGAGCTTCTCGGTGAGCTCGAATACCCCGCGCATCCGCATCTTCGCGGCTTCCATGGGATCGGAGACCGAGTTCCAGGGCCGCTCGGCGGTCGGGTCGCCGAAGGGATCGCGGCCGCCGCCGGTCATCGTGTGCCAGAAGGCCATCGCGAAGCGCAGGGAATCCTTGGACTTCGCCGACTCGTAATGCTTGAACGCGAGGGGATTGTCGGATTTAGGGCCTTCGAAGGGGATCTTCGGGATGCTCGGGAATAGGTCGCTCATGGAATACCTCCGGTCTGGGAATCTCTTTCAAGTATATATGCCCGGAAGGCCGATATTGCAATCTCGCCCTTTGACGTTATATATCCAGGATTGATATGATGAGGCATGCGCTTCGAGGACTTCGTCTTCGTCTATCACCTCAGGGACGAGGCCCAGATCGCCTGGCACGGGCGGCTGCACAGCCACCCGGGGGGCCTCTTCGAGCTGCACTACTTCATCTCGGGAGAGGGCTCCTTCCGCGACGGCGACAGGGTCTTCGCGATCCAGCCGGGCAGCCTCTACCTGACGCCCCCCGGCGCGGCCCACCAGATCGCGGCGACGAACGCCAAGAGGCCGATGACCTACTACGCCCTCCTGGTCGACGCCGAGGGAGACGCCGAAGTCCTCGGCCTCCTCGAGCTGCTCATGGCCAAGCGGGGCGCTTTCTCCATCGGCCCATCGCAGCGCTTCTTCTTCGCGGACCTGCTCGAGAAGGGCGCCTCGGGGAGGCGGGAGCTCGAACAGGCGGCCTACCACGGCCTCCTGTCCTTCCTCTACGGCCTCGCCGGCGGCCAGGTCGCGTCCCGGGGCACGGCGGACAACGCCCACGTCGAGAAGGCCCTCGCCATCATGCAGGGCGCGATCGAGCGGAACCTCGACCTAGGCGCGCTCTGCGATCGGATCGAGCTTTCGCGCGAGCATTTCGTGCGCGTCTTCACCGAGCGCATGGGCATGCCGCCGATGCGCTATTATTCCCGCCTCAAGATCGAGGCCGCGCGCGCGATGCTCTCGAGCACCAACCTGCGCGTCGGGGAGATTGCCGACAAGCTCGGCTACGAGAACCAGTTCAGCTTCGCGCGCGCCTTCCGGCGCGTATCCGGCATGTCGCCGACGCTTTACCGCGCGACCTGCCTGCAAGGCGCCGACTTCGCGGCGGGATGAGGAGAAAAGCATGGGCTTCACCTGCATGAACGAGATCGAGATCCGAGGCGGAACCGAGGCCGAGCGCGGGGCGGCCGCCTCGCTCATCCTCGCTGTCGAGACGGTCGACGAGGAATCGGCCTCGAGGGAGGAGCGCGCCTCCTCCCTCGACCTGCGCTTCGAGAGCGTCGACGGCCTGCCGGAGGACGAGGTCGCCGCGATCGCGCCCCAGTTCCCCTCGCTGTCCTTCACCCTGGTGTATTATTCCCTCGACGGCGAGTTCTACGGCTACGCCCGCTCGGGCGCCGGCGGCGAGGCCGCCGCCGAGAGCGAGGACTTCGGGGAGGGGACCCGCGACGAGATCGGCCGCCGCCACGACGGGGACGGCCTCGCCTTCGTCAGGGCCGCCTACGGCCTGAGGCGCGCGGACTAGGGCGCCGGGGCCCTCTTGTCCAGCGAGAGCTCAGCGACGGCAAGGCCGACAATGACCACCAGGGTACCGGCGACGAAGCGCAGCGAGAGGCCCTCCCCGAGGAGGAGGCCCAGGGCTATCGCGAGGGGTATCTTCAGGAAGGAGATGATGCCGGCCTCCGAGGCTGGCATGAACTTCACCGCCCAGGTCAGGCTGATCTGCCCCCCGTAGCCGAGCACCGCGGAGGCGACGAGTACGAGCCCCGATCGCAGGTCGAGGCTCAGGGCCCTCGGCGCCGTCCAAATGCAGGCGATGATCCCCGACAGGCAGACGGCCAGGTATACGATCTCGGATGAGTTGTTCGCCCTCGCCTTCTTCATGTATTGGATCGATACGCCGGCGACGAGGCCCGACAGCAGCCCGAGGGCGTCGCCGAGCAGGCTCGGCGACGAGGAGTCCCAGAAGATGAGGGCGACGCCGGCGAAGCAGACGAAGGCCCCCGCCTTGCTGCGCCGGTTCATCCTCTCGCCGAAGAACAGCGCCCCGAGGAGAATCGAGAAGAGCGGGTAGGTAGTGTTGAACACCGAGCCCCTGCCCGCGCCCGAGAGCTCGATCGACATGAAGTATAGGATCATGCCGATGGAGCCGTAGATCCCGCGCCAGACGACATCCTTCGGGTCGCGGATCGCGAAGCCTTCCCGCCTTATCACGATCGTCGTCGAGGCGATGAGCGCCCCGACGACGAAGCGGCCGAGCGAGACGAAGATGCCGTCGTACTCCGCGGACAGCAGCTTGACCAGGGCCGCCATTCCCGCGAACAGCGCGCTCGAGGCGACCACCGCCGCGATGCCCGCGCCCCTAGAGCTCCGTAAGGCCATGAGGGACTATAGCCGATAGCAGCTCTTCCCTTCAATCGCCGGCTCGTTCCGCGCGCGTAGCGCTCATGCATGCGGAAGGCGCGTGCAAGGAGGCGCTTACGAATAGTCTCAATTCCATCCTGCTCGAGGGCAACCTTACGAGGGATCCAGAGAGCAAGACCCTGGCGACCGGCACCCAGGTCTGCAACTTCAGCATAGCCAGCGACCGCTTCTACCGGCAGAACGAGAGCACCGAGAAGGAGGTCTCCTACTTCGACGTGGAGGCCTGGGCGCGGCTCGGCCTAGCCTGCAGCCAGAATCTCAAGAAGGGCCGCGGCGTGCGCGTCGTCGGCAGGCTGAAGCAGGACAGATGGCAGGATCCCGAAGGCAAGGCGCGCTCGCGAGTCCTGATCGTCGCGGAGCACGTGGAGTTCAAGCCGATCAAGCAGCCGGCCCCGGTCCCGGAGGGAGCCGAGGGCGAGGAGCCGGCCGAGGAGGCGGTCGCGGCCGTGTTTTAGGAAGCGCGGCGGAGGAACGCGGCGGAGCATCGCCGCGCCCCGCCGCCGCGGCGGCGGAAAGACTCCTCGAACCGCCTTGACTAGGGGCGCGCAAGCATTATGCTTACCGCAATGCCGCGATACAGGATCGGCCTATTCATACCGTTTACGATGAAACCTTGGACGCTTAGGCAATGGCAAGGCATATACAACGGCGCTCTAGAGCGCGGAACCGACCTCGTCGCGTACGTCGGCGGCGTGCTGGGGTCGACAGCCTTCGATGGCCAGGCCAATGTGCTGTACGACCTGGCCGACGTCGGGGAGCTCGACGGCTTGGCCATATGGTCCACCGGGATCGGTTGGAACAAGCCGAGGCGAGAGATGGCCGATTTCCTGGAGCGCTACAAGGCCATCCCGCGCGTGAGCCTAGAGATGGCCTTCCCCGGGGTGCCGAGCCTGCTGCTGGACGACTATCAGGGGATGAAGGACGTCGTCTCGCACATCATCGAAGCGCATGGGTGCAGGCGTATCGCTTTCCTCCGAGGAGCCGCGACCCATGAAGGATCCGTACTCCGCTATAAGGCCTTCGTCGACGCCCTCGCGGAGCATGGCTTGTCTCCGGATCCCGATCTCGTCCCCGCGACGAACCCCGACTGGGACGGGGCCGCGATGGCCGGCAGCGTACTCGAGAGATGCGGCGCGGATTTCGACGCGCTGATCGCGTCGAGCGAGTCCATGCTTATCGGGGCGCTGCCGATCCTCGAGTCCGGCGGTATGCGCATTCCGGAGGACCTTTGCGTCGCCGGCTTCGACAACCTCCCCGAGGGGACTACCCTCACACCTCCCCTGACGACGGCGGACCCGCAGTTCTTCGAAATGGGCAGGCGGGCGGTCGAGCTGCTCGTAGACCAGATCGAGGGCCGCCCGGTACCGGAGCTCCAGACCCTGCCCGTCCGCCTGGAGATCCGCGAGTCCTGCGGCTGCCCTCCCCGCGTCATCCGGGATTCCCTCGAGCGAGGAGGGGCGCGCCGCGTCCCGTTCGAGCCGCGCGCCGCGCGCGGCCCCGGCCATCCCGCGGCCGAGCCGGCCGCCGGCGATGTCCTTCGAGCTCTGGGCGCCGCCGGGCCGGGAGCGGACGGGGAAAGCCTGAGCCGGATCTGGGCCGCCTTCGTCGCGGAGGTAAAGGACGACGAGCGCGGATTCCTATCGATCCTCGACGAACTGCTGACCCGGGTCGCGGCGGCCGACGGCGATGTCGGCGTCTGGCTCGCGGTCCTCGGGGGCCTGAGGCTGCTCTCCTCGGACTGGATCGACGGCCTGTCCGTCGAGGCGCGGCGGCGCGCGGACGGTCTCTGGCTCGACGGCCACCGCCTGGTCGTCGACGTGGCGCGCCGAATCGAGATAAGGAGGGGCTTCCTCATCGAATCGCGACGGTCCGCGGTACTCTCGATCAGCGAAACGCTCATCGCTACCTTCGACGCGCAGGCGCTGATGGACATCATCGCCCGCGAGCTTCCGCGGCTCGGGATCCTCGGCTGCTGGATCTCCGTCTACGTTCATCCCGAAACGCCGACCGGGGAGGCTCGGCTCATCTTGGCCTGCGACGAGCGCGGACAGCTCCCGCTGCCCCCCGACGGGGTCTTCTTCCCCTCGCCGCAGCTCGCTCCCGCCGGATACCGCGTCGTCGATCGCCAATCCGTCCGCCTATTGCTCGCGCTCTTTTTCCGCTCCGAGAACATCGGATTCGTCCTCTTCGACCTGAGGGGGCCCGATGACGCCTCCGTCTGCGAAGCCTTGCGCTGGCAGCTCAGCAGCGCCCTGAAAGGCTCCTTCCTGGTCCAGCGCGAAAAGGCGGAGGCGAGCGAGAAGGCGACCCTCCTGAAAGAGCTCCAGCACCGGGTGATGAACAGCATGAGCCTCATCTCGAGCATCGTCAGCCTCGAGTCTAGGAGGGCCAAGGCCCCGGAGACCGTAGAGACCCTCTCGAAGCTCGAGACGAGGATCCTCGCCCTGGCCTCGCTCTACAAAGCCCTGTACCATACCGGCGTCATCGAGCGGGTCGAGCTCTCGGACTACCTCGCGCGCGTCGTGGATTCCGCGGCCGCGGGCATGGGCGCCGACGCAAGGGGCATAGAATTCGATCGCGAAATCGAGCCCTGCAAGATCGACCTGAAGCGGGCCGTCTCCCTCGGCCTCATCGTAAACGAGCTCGTCACGGACAGCCTGAAGTATGCCTTCCCCCCGGGCCCCCCGGGGCCGGGTCGCGATAAAGCTCGAGCGCTCGCTCGGGATGCTCAGGCTCGAGGTCTCCGACGACGGCATAGGCCTCCCTGCGGATTTCGATATCAAGACATCGAAGGGCTTCGGCCTGAATCTCGTCGCCCTGCTCGCCAAGCAGATCGGCGGCGACCTCCAGTTCGCCGCCTCGAAGGGCATGAGGACTTCGATAGTCTTCCCGGCCTGACTAGAACTCCTCGAAATCAGGATCGCTGGCGTCGCCCTCAGCGGCCCTAATGGCCATCGCCCGGGGCGCCGCTTGCGAGATCCTCGGCCTCGACGCGGCGGGCCTCGCGACCGGCGGGGCGCTCCGCCTCGGGGAGCCGGGCTTGGCGGTGGGCCGAGGCTCACCGGCCGATTCCGCCCCGCCGGCCTCGGCGACGTGGAAGAAGGAGACGGCCTCGTTCAGGCCCATCGCGCGGCCGTTGAGCTGCTCAGCAGTGGCCGCTATCTCCTCCGATTGGCCCGCGAGCTCCTCAGAGAGCGACGATAGCTCCTCCGAGGTCGACGCGTTGCTCTGGATCACCTCGTCGAGTTGGATGATAGCCTTGTTGATCTGCTCGACGCCGCTGTTCTGCTCGCGGGACGCGGCGCTGATCTCGCGCACGAGGTCGGCCGTCCGGATGATCGTGTCGAGGACGCCGCCGATGAGGTTCCCCGCCTTCTCCGCGGCCGCGACGCTGCTCATCGCGGTCTTGTTGATGTCGGAGGCGGCGATCTGGCTCCGCTCCGCGAGCTTGCGCACCTCGCTGGCCACGACCGCAAAACCCTTGCCTGCGTCGCCGGCGCGCGCCGCCTCGATGGCCGCGTTGAGGGCCAGGAGGTTGGTCATGCGGGCGATCTCCTCGATGACGTCTATCTTCGAGCAGATGAGCCGCATCGCCTCGACCGTCTGGGCGACCGCTTCCCCTCCTTCCTTCGCGTCCTTCGCCGACTTGTCGGCGATCTTCTCGGTCTGCGACGAGGCCTCGGCGTTCTGGCGGACGTTGGCTCCCATCTCCTCCATGGACGAGGAGACCTCCTCCCCCGAGGCCGCCTGCTCGGTGGCGCCCTGCGACAGGGCCTGGGCCGAGTTCGAGAGGTCCTGTACGCCCTTCGACATCTGTTGGACGGAATCGCTGAGGGCGCCGGAGCCGCCCGAGACGTCGGAGGCTATGGTCTTGATGGAGTTCACGGCCCCCTTCATCGCCCCGACCATGGCGTTGAGCGCGAGCGCTAGCTCGCCAATCTCGTCGCTGCGCCCGACCAGGGCGTCCTCGAGGGTCCGCGTGAGGTCGCCCTCGGCGACGGAGCCCGCGAGCTGGACGGCGGTCCGGAGCGGCCGCGTGATGCCCCTCGCCAGCACGATGCCGATGACCGACCCGAGGGCGAGGAGGACCAGGGCTATGACGACGCTCAGGGTCTGCATCGTCCCGAGCGTCCTCTCGAAGGCCGCCTGGGCCAGGTCCTGGTCCTTGGCGAGCGAGTCCCTGACCTTGGCGAGGGAACCCGCGATCGATTTCATCGGGATGTCGATCTCGCCGTCGATCTCGGAGAGGAGGGCGAGATTTGCGGCCGCACCGCGCTCCAGCTGAGGAATGGTCTTGCCCTCGAACAGCGAGACGATCGAAGCGAACGCGGTCTCGGCCTCCGCGAGGTCGGCCTTCTCCTCGGGCGTATCGACCACCGCGCGCAAGCCGATGAGCTCCGCCGTCGCGGACTTCTTCATGTCCGCCCAGCCCCGCTTCATCTCGCCGATATCCCCCCGGTTTATCACCGCGTCGGCGATGACCTGGTATGCCACCGGCCCGAGCCTGCTCGAGAGGATTATCTTCGCCTCGTCGGAGGTCCGGCCGCTCATGGCCAGGAAGGCGCGATTCAGGCCGCCCAGCTGGATTACCATGAGCGCGCTATAGAGGACGATCAGGGCGAGAACCGACCCGAAGCCTATGAATAATTTTCTACCGATAGTGAATTTCATGTAGCCCCCGTTGTGAATAAATATAAGCCTGGGCTAACATTCGGGGGACAACAATATACTATTTATTTCTTTTACAATCGCTTGCCGATTTGGCACGGGGATATTGCTGTGCGCGCCACGAAACCTAGGCAGGGGTCTGGGCCGCCGGCGCGACGACGGCCTCTACGCTGGCGGCCGCCTCCAGGGCGGCCTGAGCCTCGGCGGCGGCGCGGGAGAGGCAGTCGAGGAAGCGGTCCCTCGTCGCGACCTCGCGCATGCGCGCGGTCGGGCCGGACACGCTTATCGCGCCCGCGAAATCCGAGCCCGGCAGGCGCAGTGGCTTGGCGATGCATGTGAGGCCGACCTCGTATTCCTCTCGATCGAGGCCGTAGCCGGACTCCCTCGCCTGGATCGCCTCCCTGATGACGTCCTCCGGATCGGTGAGGGTCCTCTCGTTGATCTTCGGCAGGGGACCCACGCCGAGGATGGCCCGAGCTCGCTCCTCGGGCAGGAGGGAGAGGATGGCCTTGCCCACGCCCGTGCAATAGAGGGGAAGGCGATCGCCCGGGACGGAGCGCATGCGCAGGCTCCTGTCAGCCTCGGCCCTGTCCAGGTAGATCGCGCTCGAGCCCGCGAGGCAGGCCAGGTTGGCGCTCTCGCCGGTTTCCCGGGCCAGCCTCTCCAGGAAGGGACGCACCCGCTCGACCACGATGGAGCGAACGGGGACGTGGGAGCCGAGCTCGAAGAGGGCGAGGCCCAGCGACCAGCCCGCGAGGGACCGTTCTGCCACGCCGCGCGACTCGAGGACGGATAAATAGCGAAGGGCGGTGGCCTTGTTCATGCCGGTTTCGCGGGAAAGGCGGGCGAGGGTGACGGCCGTGCCGGTGCGCGCCAGGTAAAAGAGAAGATCTAGCGCCTTTCCAGCAGATTCGCTCATGTATCCCCGCTTTGCCGCGGTTCACAAAATGAAACGTTGTTTCGCAGCCTAGGATGATTAAATCATCCATCGAAATGCTAGTCAAGTCTTTTCAGTATATAGCGTTTCTACTCAAGGTAACAGTTCATAGTCTCGGGCGAGGGTCGCCTGGAAGTCGATTTCATCGACGAAGCGGAAGCTCGACAGGCCGGCGCTGAGGGCGCCCTCGACATTGTCGGGATTGTCGTCGATGAAGAGCGCCTTGGAGGGCAGTACCCCGGCCATGTCGAGGGCCAGCTCGTAGATCTCGCGCTCGGGCTTGAGGAGGAGGTGTTCGCAGGAGAGGACGAGCTCGTCGAAGTGCGCGGCCCAGGCCCTGCCGGCGCCCTCGCGGAGATAGCGCGCCCCGTCGATGTGGATGTTCGAGAGGAGGACGAGACGCCCCACTCTGCCCCGCGCCTGCCCGAGGAAGTCGATCATGGAGGGGCGCATGTTGAACCAGCTCTCGAGATCCAGGCGCACCAGGTCCGGGAAGGCGGAGGGAGCGAAGGGGACGCCGAGCGCGCGAGCCACCCTAGCCCAGTAGTCTACGCCCTCCGCGACGCCGCGGTCGTAATCGAAGCGTTCGGCGTAATAGGCCTCGAGGAAGGTCGCGCGCGGGCAGCTGAGGCCCAGCCTCGCCATTATCTCGTCGACCTTCTCGAGGCGGTGGTCCTGGGTGAGCACGCCGCCCATGTCGAGCATCAGGCAATTGACCTTCTTCATCGATCAACCCTCGCGGCCGCGATCGGCGGGGCCGTTCGTCTCCTCGGGCTGCCAGAATCCCTCTTTCCAGTTGAAGCGTCCGGTGTCGGGAAGGATCTTGCCCTCGATGGCGGCGCGCATCACCTGTTTGTACAGCGGCTTGGTGAGCTTGATGCTCGAGAAGTCGAGGATGAACTTGCCGACGCCGTCCTTCTGGAGGAAGGGCATGCGGTCGATTATCGAGAAGGGCTTCATCGGCGTGACGACCGAGCCCTCGCCCGAGGAGGAGAGCTCGTAGACCGAGCCGTCCCGGTCGGAGAAGGCGGTGAAGTCGTAGGTCGCGGCGAGGTCGGCGCGGATGCGGAAGAGGGCCGGGTAGGAGAAAACGATCGGCATCCAGGATCCTGCGGGCGCCACCTCCGCGACCTTCTGGTAATCCTGCTTGGATATCTCGAGGGGGGGCACGACGAAGCGCGCTCCCTCCTCCAGGAGGAAGGAGGCGGCCCAGCGGTTGAACGCGTAGAGATAGGGCCCGGCGACGATGGTGAGCCCCTTGCCCCGCAGGAGGGCTAGGTGGCCGACATTGTTCGCGACGAAGAGGCGCTGCTCCCTGCCGATCCAGTACTCGATCTCGCCCGAGAGCCACTCGGCGTCGGACTCGGGGAAGAAGGGGTCCAGCCAGATGACGAGGTTCTCGCGCTTGAAGGGCAGTTCCTTCTCCTCCTTGCGCATGACCTCGGCATTCTTGCGGTTGAAGAGGAGCATGGCCTTCTTGGGCCGCGTGGAGTTCAGGATGTGGAGGTCGCCCGTCTTGGCCACGAGGGCGTAGATGCCGTCGGGCAGGGGGGCGAGGTCGGCCTTGGGCACGTTCACGCGCTCGGGCTCGGGCGCGGCCTCGCGGCTCGGGAACTTGCGGTAGCGCGCGATGTCGCGGGGCAGGACGGACTTGTAGCGCCTCCCGGTCGTCTGGGTCTGCACGAGGTACACGAGGTCGCTCTGGCGGAAGTCCGCGTCGGCCCGGACGAACATGCCGTTCGTGGCGTAGTTCACCTCGCGAACCTTGGCCGTGAGGCGCTCGGAATCGTCGGGCCGGTGGAAGCGCAGGGAGTCGCCCTCGGCGAGGCCCTCGTAGGTATTGAGGAGGGCGGAGCGGCCCTCGTCGAAGACGCGGATGTCGCGCACCTTGCCGAGGAAGATGCCCGTGCCGCCGGACTGCTTGGGCTTGATGAACTCGGGGTCGACCCTGCCCGCGAAGAAGAAGCGCGTCTTGCGGCGGGCGAAGTCGGACAGGAGCATGGACTGGGCCTTGGCCAGGGCCTTATCGCGGTCGAGCTTCCAGTTGTCGATCATGTGCCGGTAGGCGGCCACCACCGAGCCGACGTACTCGGCGCTCTTCATGCGCCCCTCGATCTTGAAGGACTCGACTCCCGCCTCCATGAGGTCGGGGACGTACTCGATGAGCTGGAGGTCGTCGGGCGAGAAGTAGTAGCCCGACTCGGTGTCGTTCGTGTAGAGGCGCCGGCAGGCCTGGGCGCAGGCCCCGCGGTTGGCGCTCTTGCCTCCCAGGTAGCTCGAGAAGAGGCAGAGGCCCGACTCGCTGACGCAGAGCGAGCCGTGGACGAAGATCTCCAGCTCCAGGTTGGTCGCGAGGCGCACGGCCTTGACCTCCTCCAGGCTGAGCTCGCGAGCCAGGACGGCGCGCTTGAAGCCGCGGCGCGACAGGAGGTTCACGCCCTTGGCCGAGGCGACGTTCATCTGCGTGCTCGCGTGGAGGTCGAGCTTGGGGAAGTGCTCGTGCGCCATCTTGGCGACGCCGAGGTCCTGCACGATGATGCCGTCCGGGCCGACTCGCTCCAGGTACTGGAGGAACTGCCACATGCGGTCGGCCTCGCGCTGCTCGAACACCGTGTTGACGGTGACGTAGATCTTCTTGGAGTGCTTGTGGCAGATATCTACCGCGGCCTCGAGCTGGTTGAAGGCGAAATTGGAGGAGCGCAGGCGCGCGTTGAAGTTGCGGGCGCCGAGGTATACGGCGTCCGCCCCCTCGCCGAGGGCCGCGTCGAGTGCTTCGGGGTTGCCCGCGGGGGCTAAGAGCTCAACTGTAGGCATACAATGAAGGATATCAGAATTCTAATATTTTGCAAAGACTCTCGCGACGGCGAAGCCGTCGCGACGCCACTACTGTGGCGAGGGTCCCGCGACCGGCAGCTCAATGACGAAGGTCGTGCCCTCGCCCGGCTCGGACTCGACGGCCAGGCTGCCCCCGTGCTTGGTCACGATGATGTCGTAGGAGATGCTCAGGCCTAGTCCCGTGCCCTTCCCGGGCTCCTTGGTCGTGAAGAAGGGATCGAAGATTCGGGTGCGGATCGCCTGGGGTACGCCGGGGCCGTCGTCGCGGATGATGATCCGCACGCGGTCTCCCCTCAAGGCGGTCTCTATTTCGATGAGCCCCTTCCCGGGCCGCTTCTGCGCTTCGATGGCCTGGGCCGCGTTGACGAGGATATTGAGGATGACCTGGTTGATCTCCCCTCCCCGCGCCTTGACCTGGGGCAGCTCGCCCAAGCTCTTCTTCGTATCGGCCACGTACTTGATCTCGTTGCGCGCGACGACGAGGCTGCTCTCGATCCCCCCGTTCACGTCGTAGAGCTCGAACTCGCTGCCCTGGTCTATGCGCGCGAAATTCTTCAGGTTGCCTATGATCCGCATGATCCTGGAGAAGCCGTCGGCCGACTCCGAAAAGATGGTGTCGAATTCCGAGAAGACGAAGGGCAGGTCGAACTTGGCCTCGATCGCCCCGATGGCCTGGCCGGCCGCGGAGCGCGCCTCGGCCCAGGCCTCCCGCAGCTTCGCGGTGTATCTCTCGAGGATGACGTGATTGCTCTTCAGGAATCCCACGGGGTTGTTGATCTCGTGGGCGATCCCAGCGGCGAGCTGGCCGATCGACGTGAGCTTCTCCTGCTGGACCATGATGACCTGGGTCTGCTGGAGCTTGATGTTCGCCTCGGCGAGCTCGAGATTGGCCTTCCAGAGCTCGCCCTCGTTCTTGATACGCTCGCTGATGTCCTTGACGATGCCCTGGACCTCGATGATCTCGCCCTTCTCCCCCTTGAGGGTGTGGGCGGTCTCCAGGCAAAAGACCGTGCTCCCGTCCTTGCGCAGCAGGACTATCTCGTAGTCCTCGATGAAGCCCTCCTCGCGGATGCGGCGCAGGAAGAACTCCCTGTCGCCGGCGTTGAGGGCTAGGGCCGAGAAGGGACGTCCGAGGACCTCGCCCTTTTCAGCCCGGCCCGTCAGGTCGAGGCCGGCCGCGTTGACCGTGGTGAGGATGTCCTCCGAGTTGGCAGTATAGATCATGTCGCGCGAGTCCTCGAAGAAGGAGCGGAGCCTCTTCTCCTTCTCCGAGAGGAGGAGCTCGGCCTGGCGCCTGACGCTCTCCTCCCTCTCCCGGTTGATGCGTATGCCGACGATGGGAGCGATCGTCGAGGCGATCGACGCGAGGGCGAGTTCCTCCTGGTCGTCCCAAGGCCGCGAGGACCTGCCGAGGAAGAGGTAGCCCACGTCGCTCTCGGAGGAATACAGCTTCGAGGAGATCCAGAACTCCAGCGACCCGCCGAATACGGGGAGAGCCCAGGGGCCGAAGCGCGCGGTCTCGGGACCGCCCTGGGCGCGGCTCACGCTCTCCCTCCACCGCGCCTCGCCAAGGCCGATTGGGAACTCGGTGCCCGCGAGGCAGAAGCGGTGTTCCCGGCGTCCGCTCACGTAGAAGAGCGCGGCCGCCTCGGCCCCGAAACGGCGCTTGAGGACGTCCACAGCCGCGATGTTGGCCTTCTCCGAGTCGTCCTGGGCGAAGTGCCGGCAGAGCTCCATCGTCGCTTCGAGGGAGTCGATAGCCCGGGACGGATCCTCACTCATCGGATTCCTCGAGGCAGAAGAAGGAGAGGAGTCCGAGCGTGTCCATGATCTTCCTGATCCGCGCGGGCATGTCGAGGAGCACGAGCCTCACCGACCGCCTTTCGGCGGCGATCATGACGGTCGAGAGCAGCCCCACGCCAGTAGACGATATGTAGCCCACGCCGCGGAGGTCGAGCACGAGCCTGCCCCGCGCAGGGCATTCGTGGAGGACGGCCGAGAGGAGGGGCGCGATGTCCGTGGCGGCCTTCATCTCCAGCTCCCCCGAGAGCTCGAGCACGACGTCGCCGCATTCAGAGCGCCTCGAGCCCACGAGGCCTGCGGGATGGCCCTCGTTGTATTCCCGGAGGAGCTCGTCGAGGGCCATTGGGACTACAGCACCCGGGCCGTGACGATCGTGACGTCGTCGTCGAAGTCCGCCCTGCCGGACTCGGCCAACGCGGCCTCGAGGAGCTTGCGGTGATAGTCGGAGGAATACTCTACTCGTTCGAAGAGGGCTACAGGCTTGATCGGCTCGCAGCCTTCGCAGGCGCCCGGCTCCGTGAGGCCGTCGGTGAAGAGGCTGATCACGTCCTCGGACTTAATCGCGACGGACTGCTCGGCGTAGGCGATCGAATCCGCGAAGCCCAGGCCCGAACCGGAGATCGGGAGCTCGATGGCCTTCCCCAGCCGCAGGATCACGGGGTGGGTCTGGCCCGCGTTCGCGTACCGGAGGGTCCCCGCCTTCATGTCGAGGACGCCCGCGAAGAAGGTGACGATGAGGCCGGAGGCGCTGCGCAACTCGAAGTTGAGCCGCTCGTTGAGCCAGCTGAGGAAGAGGCCCGGCGAAAAATCCTTGCCGATGGCGCCTCGGACGTACTCGGGGTAGATGATGGCCTTGAGGATGCCGGTGACCAGGGCCGCGCGGACGCCATGCCCGGCGACGTCGCCGATGAGGAGGAGGTACTTGTCGGAGGAAAGGAGTATCACGTCGTAATAGTCCCCGCCGCAATAGAGGCCGGGCACCGGCCTGTAGCTGGCCCTGAATTCCAGCCCGTCCGTGCGCGGGAGGCTCGGCTTGAGGATGGCCTTCTGCATCTCGCCCGCCCACTTGAGCTCCTCCTCCATGATCTTGAGGTAGCGGGCGTTCTGGCGCTTGAGCTCGCCGAACTCGAAGGCCTTCTGCAGCTCGGCCACGAGGTAGTCGGATTCCCAGGGCTTGAGCATGTAGCTGAAGATGCCCGCCTTCACGGCCTTGATCACCTCCTCCGTCTCCGAGTAGCCGGTGAGGAGGATCGTGACGATGTCCGGGTATTTCTGTCCGACCGTCGTCAGGAAGTCGGAGCCCTTCATCTCGGGCATCTTTAGGTCGGAGACCACGATGACGACGTCGCCTTCCCTCTCCGCGAGGAGCTCCAGGCCCTTGCGGCCGGAGATCGCCGCGAGTATCTCCAGCCCGCGCTCGATGGACCAGTCGCGGAGCTCCCGCTTGAGGGCGTTGAGGATGTTCTGCTCGTCGTCGACCAGGATTACGCAGCGCTTTTTTGTCGCCATTATTCCTTCCTTCTCCACGGGCCGTCACTCGGACGGGAATCGGAGGATCGCCTCGGTTCCCTTGTCGCCGCGGAATTCCATCGTGCCCAGCAGCTGGTTCGCAAGCGAATGGACGAGTATCATGCCGAGCGAATCCGCCATCCCGGCCTCGTAGTCCTTCGGCAGGCCCACTCCCTCGTCCCGCACCGAGAGCTCGATGCGGGCGCCGACGCGCCGGAGGGCGATCCGGACAGAGGCTTGCGCCGAATCGCCGCCGGGATAGGCGTGGGTCAGGGCGTTCGACAGGAGCTCCGCGGCCACGAGGCCGGCGGGCACCGCCTTCTCCAGCGTGAGCAGTACGGCATCGCTGCCCGGGGCTATGGCTATCCTGTCGCGGGACTTCCCCCTCTCGCCGGAGAGCCCGTCCGCGAGTTGACGGAGGTAGAGGAGGAAGTCGATGCGCGCCATGTCGGGGGAGCTGTAGAACTGCTCGTGGACGAGGGACATCGACATCACCCGGCGCGAGACCTCGCCGAGGATCTTCTGGAGCCCGGAATCCGCAATCTTCTGCGAGGACAGGCTCAATAGGCTGATTATCAGCTGCATATTGTTGTTGATGCGATGGTGTATCTCCCTGAGCAGGACACTGTTCTCATCCAGCGAGGCCCTGATCCTCGCTTCGGACAGTTCCCGTTCGGTCACATCGCTCTTGATCGCGATGAAGCTCCTGATGGCCCTGGACTCGTCGACCACCGGGGTGATGGTCATCTCCTCAGTATATTGGGTCCCGTCCTTCCTCTTGTTGACCAGCTTGCCCCGCCAAACCCCGCCCGAGAGTATGGTGTCCCACAGGGATCGATAGAATTCCGGACCCTGTTCGCCCGACTTGAGCAGGCGGGGGTTCTTTCCCGCGACCTCGCCCGGCGGATAACCGGTCAGGGCCTCGAAGGCCGGGTTGGCCCACTGGATGGCGCCGTCGCGGTCGGTTATCACGATGGCGTTAGCCGCCGCGTCCAGGGCCTGGCTCTTGAGCGAGAGCTCGGACTCGGCGCTCTTCCGGTCGCTGATGTCGGTTAGGGTCCCGACAATCTCGGCATCGCTGTGCTCCGACTGGACGAAGCGCATCTCGTCGCGCAGCCAGACGATGCCGCGGTCCTTCCGCTGGAAGCGGTACTCCTGGCCGAAACTGCCCTTCGTCGTCAGCTTGGAGATACCGCCCAGGGCCTGCATCCGGTCCGCGGTATGGACGTTCCGCAGCCACCAATCCGGCGCCAGCACCTCTGCGAGGGAGTAGCCCAGGAGGCCGCATATGTTCTCGCTCGCCCACTGCCATCGGGCGGCCCCGTCCTTGATCCGCATCGAGTAGGTCACCGTGGGGCTGGTGGAGAGGTAGTGGTCGAGCCGCGATGAGAAGTCGTCCCGTGCCCGCTCCGCGGCGACCCGCTCCGAGATATCGTGGACGATGGAGAAAAGGTGGGGCCTGCCCCCGAGGACGATGGGCCCAGAGTGGGTCTCCACGTCGACGAGGGAGCCGTCCGACCGCTTTTGCTTAAGGATGAAGTGGTGGTTCCTCATGCTGATCGCGCGGTCGACATTTCTCTCGATCTCGTCCTCCGCCAGCGTGTTGTACACCGTCATCTTCTGCCCGAGCAGGGTCTCCTTCGTCCAGCCGTAGAAATCGCAGGCGGCCTGGTTGGCCTCGACGATGGTCCTTTTCTCGGGATCTATGATGATCATCACGGCGTGGCTGTTCTCGAAGAGGGCGTGATAGCGCTCCTCGCTCTCGCGCAGGCCGCTCGCGGCCTCCGCCGACGCCCTGCGGCTCTTCTGGAGCTTGAGGGCCTCGGCGACCGCGAAGGGGAGGCGCGTGATGTGCTCCTTGATCACGTAGTCGCCCGCCCCCGCCTTCATGCATTCGACCGCGGTATCCTCGTGCATGGAGCCGGTGAGGATGATGAAGGGCAGATTAGGATCGCGGGCGTGGGCGAGGCCCAGGGCCGACATGCCGTCGAAGACCGGCATCGAATAGTCGGATATGACGACATCGGGGCGGAACTCCTCGAGCGCCGCGAGGAAGGACTCCCTGGTATCGACCCTCATCGGCTCCAGGTCGAGCCCGCCCTTCCTCAGTACCCGCTCGGCCAGCTCGGCATCCGTGGGAAGATCCTCTACGAAGAGGACTCTCAAGGGCTTTTTTTCGATCACTTCAAGACTCCATCATTTTCGGCTGCTCGCGCGGGGAGGCGGGTCACGGCTGCTCGTTGAGCAGCAGCCAATACAGGCCGAGCTCCTTCACGGCGTCCACGAACTTGTCGAAGTCGACGGGCTTGACGATGTAGCTGTTCACGCCCAGCCGGTAGCTCTCGATGAGATCCCGCTCCTCCTTGGAGGTCGTGAGCACGACAACGGGGGTCAGCCTCGTGCGCTCGTCGGCCTTTACTTCCTTGAGGACCTCGAGGCCGTCGACCTTGGGCAGCTTCAGGTCCAGGAGGATGAGCCGTGGCCTATCCGATACATCCCGGCCCTCATACGCCCCCCGGGCGAAGAGGTAGTCGAGGGCCTCCGCCCCGTCCCCGAGGTGCAGGACGTTGTTGGCGAGGCGGTTCTTGCGAAGGGCGCGGATCGCCAGCTCGGCGTCGTTCGGGTTGTCCTCGACGAGGAGGATGTCCACCTGTTTCTGCTCGTACATCGTCAGCTCCTTCTCGGTATGGAAAAATAGAACGTAGATCCCTCTCCGAGGCGGCCCTCGGCCCAGACCTTCCCTCCGTGGCGGGCGACTATCTTCTTGACCATGGCGAGGCCCACGCCGTTTCCGGGGAATTCGACCTCGCCGTGGAGCCGATTGAACATGCCGAAGAGCTTGTCGGCGTAGCGCGGGTCGAAGCCTACGCCGCGATCCCGGACGTAGTAGACGCTCACGCCGTCCTCGGCGCGTCCCCCGACCTCGATCGAATGCCTCGGGCTCGGAACCGAGTACTTGAGCGCGTTGGAGAGCAGGTTGGCCCAAACCCGCTCGATCATGGGCGCGTCGACGTAGGCATCGGGCAGGTTGCCCACCCGGAAATCGAAATCGCTCGCGACCTCGGGGCCGGCGACCAGGGCGAAAGCGTCGCTGGCGGTTGACCGCATGTCCACTGCCGAGAGGCAGAGATCCGTCCTGCCGAGGCGCGAGATCTCCAGCAGGCTCCCGATGAGATCGTCCATCTTCACAGCCCCCCCGCGGATGATGGCGAGGATGCGCGCCCCTTCGGCGCTCAGGGCGGGGCCCAGCTCCTCCTCGAGGAGGCGGGAGTAGCCATCGATCGATCGCAGGGGGGCCCGGAGATCGTGGGCGACGGAGTAGGCGAAGGACTCGAGCTCTTCGTTCGAGGTTCGGAGCTCGGCGGTGCGCAGGGCGACGCTCTCCTCGAGGTTGGCCTTCGAGGTGAGGAGGCCCGCGAGGGACTCGGTCATGCGGTTGATCCCTAGGGCCACCTCCGATATCTCGTCCCCGGAATCCGTCGCGAGCCGGTAGCTAAGCTCCCCGCCACCTATGACGGTCGTGCCTTCCTTCAGGCGCCCTATGCCCGCGTTCAGGATCCGTCCGATCAGAAAGCCGTTGACCAGTACCACCGCCACCACCACGGCGAGGCAGGCTCCGAAGAGCCAGTTCGATGCCGACATCAGGAAGCTGAGCTCGCCGAAGCGGAGCTCGACGAGCCTCGCGGCGTCGTCGCGCAAGATAGAAGCCCGTATGTTCAGCTGGCTGAAGAGGGTCTGGTCGTACTCCGCGGCGAGGCTCCGCGCGATCGGATCGGAGTCCATACCCCTCGTATTCTCGATCAGCTTGGCGAAGAGCGAGTTGATGTTCGCACCCACCTCACTCATTTCCACGAGGATCTCCTGGTCTTTCGCTCCCTGGAAATCCAAGCGCGCCCTGGTCAATTGCCCGGCCAGGGTCGCGGTCTTGGCCAGCCACTGCGACTTGGGGCGCTCCTCGCGGTGGATATAGTACTCGTCTCTCAGCATGATCCTCTCGAGCACGGTGTCCCCAATGTCGTTCGCGAGGCTCAAGTCTTTGTTCGCCTTCCAGATCCGGTCGGTGGAGTACCACAGGGAGCCGAGGGAGACGAGGATCATCGCCAGGGAGGCGCCCATGGTGAGCGCGAGAAGGGAGCGAATCCTCATCGGGTAAGCCTCATCCTCTCCGGAGCGACGGAGTGGAGGGCGTCCCCCCGCAGTGTATCGAGGTAATTCGGCATCCCCGCGTACGATGCGGGCCGCAGGTCCATGGCCCAGCGGGACTCGTCCTCGAGGACCAGGAGGAGGGATTGCTCGATGCCCACCTGGAATCGAAACAGCTCCAGCAGGGGCTTAAGCCTGCTCTCGTCGGTCCTCGTGTACGAGGCGATTATCGACAGGGCCTTCTCCGGGCTCTGCTTCATGAATTCCTCGCCGCGGATCAGGGCGCGGATCAGGCCCCTCATCGCGGCCGAATTTTTCTCGACGAAGGCTCGGCCGCCGACGACCAGGTCGCTCGCCGTGTAGATGCCCTCCCCGGAGAATACCGTCCCCTTCCCCCCGAGGACCGCGTCGACCTCGAGGAGGAGGGGATTCCAGAGCACCGCCGCGGCGATCTTCCCGCTTTTCAGGTCGCGAAGGATATCCCCGAGCTGAGTATCGATTATCCTGACCCGCGAATCCGAGATCTTGTTCGCTACCAGGAAGGAATGGAGGAAATACTCGGTGGCGCTGCCCCTCGTCACCCCGATAGCCTTTCCGACCAGGTCGGCTGGCTTCGCAACCCCGGAAGCCCGGTTGGCGACCAGGGCCAGGTTCCTATCGGAGGACCCGACGGCCGCGACGACGCTCAGCCTCTCGCCGCCGAGGATGGCGAAGACCAGGGGAGTTTCCAGGACGGTGGCGAGGTCTGCCTCTCCCCTTATAAGGGCGGCCAGGGCGTCCTTGCCGACGACGAAGGGCTTGACGTTCACGGCGAGGCCCTCGGCCTCGAAATAGCCCTGGGCGAGGGCGACGTGGACAATGCCGAAGTCCGGGTTCATGACGCAGGCGAGGTTGACGGGCGTCTGTCGTACCGCGGCCTTCCGCGCGTCCCTGACGCAACCTGCGAGCAGCAGGGCCGCCGCGATGACAATCGCAATTCCTTTTTTCATGCCTCGCTCCTCGGGCGCAGCAGCGACTTCGCCTACAAAGTCTAGCCCTATCCGATCCAATTGCAAGGGCGAGGAGCTCGCGCGGAATTTGCTCGCGGTTTGACATCGGAACCGCGAGGGCTAGACTTTTAGTGGCGCTAGAAACGTCTCGCCGAGGGGGAAGGGGATGAATACAGCAGGGTCACGTCCGCGCCCGGCCAGCGCCGCGCTGGAGCTCATCCGCCTCATGCCCGAGCTCTCGGAGGCGCCGAGCGAGGCGGAGGCGATCGCGCTCTTCGTAGCGGCGATCGGGAGGATCTGGCCTGGGAGAGCGGCGGGCTTCCGGGTCTCCCTCCCCGAGGGGGAGGATTCGCTCTCGATCGAGGGCGCCCAGCTCCTGCCGAAAGCGGACCGCGAGCTCATCGAGGGCGCGGTCGACATGCTCCGCCTCGTCCTAAAATGCCGGCGGGAGCGCGAATACCGGCTGGCGAACGCCCGCTTCCGCCGCATGATCGACTCGAATATCGTGGGCGTAGCCATCGCCACGGCGGACGGCAGGATCGTCGAGGCCAACGACTATTTTCTGAGGATAGTGGGTTTTACGAGAGCGGAATTCGAGTCCGGCATCGTCGATTGGCGGACCATCACCCCGCCCGAGTGGCTGCCGGCGGACGAGGCGGCGATCGGGGAACTGCGGAAGCGGGGAACCTGCGCGCCTTACGAGAAGGAATACGCGCGCCGCGACGGCTCCAGGGCCGCCGTGCAGATCGTGGACGCGCTGCTGCCCGGTCCGGAGGAGCAGATCGCCGCCTTCGTCCTCGACGTCACCGCGAGGAGGCGATCCGAAGAATCCCTCCGCGAGGCGCAAAAGATGGCCCACCTCGGCTTCTGGCGCTGGGAGGTGTCCACGGGGGCGGTGGAGTGGTCCGAGGAAGTGTACCGGATCTTCCGCCTCGATCCAGGGAGCTTCGTCCCGCGGATCGAATCGATCATGGCCCTCTCGCCCTTGGAAGACGACAATCAGCGGGATCGGGAGCTCATCCGGAGGGCGACCGAGAGCCGCGAGGCGGGAAGCTACGAGCAGCGCTTCCTCCGGCCGGACGGCGGGGTCGGCTATTATTCCTCGACCTTCCATGGGGAGTACGACGGAAGCGGAGGCCTCGCGCGCATCATCGGGACCGTGCAGGACATCACGGAGCGGAAGGAGGCGGAAGAGGCGACGCGGCTGCGGGAGCGGCGCGACGCCGAGGGCCTGGAGCGGCTCGTCCGAGAGCGTACAGCCCAGCTCGTGGCGGCCAACGCCGAGCTCGAGGCCTTCGCCTACTCGGTCTCCCACGACCTCCGGGCGCCGCTACGGGCCATCGACGGCTACACCAGCATCCTCGTCGAGGGCTACGAGCCCCTCCTGGACGCCGAGGGCCGCAGGATCTGCGCCGTGATAGTGGAGAGCGCCCGGCGCATGGGCGCCCTCATCGAGAAGCTCCTCTCCTTCTCGCGCGTGGGCCGCAGCGGGATGGAGCCCGTAGCCGTGGACATGGGCGAGCTGGCCACGAAGGTCTTCCTCCAGCTTACGAACACCAAGGCGCGGGAGCGGATCTCGCTGCGCATCGCCAAACTTCCGGCAGCCTTCGGCGATCCCGGCCTCCTGCGCCAGCTCTGGGCCAACCTCCTCTCGAACGCCTTGAAATTCACGTCCAAGAATCCGCGGGCCGTTATCGAGGTGGAGGGAGAAACGAGCGAGTCCGAACTCGTGTACTCGGTCAAGGACGACGGCGCCGGCTTCGACCCGCGCTACGCGGACAAGCTCTTCAAGGTATTCCAGCGCCTGCACCGCGTCGAGGACTTCGAGGGGACGGGTGTGGGCCTGGCCATCGCCCACCGCATCGTGGCGCTCCACGCGGGCAGGATCTGGGCCGAGGGCAGCGTGGGCGGCGGGGCGACATTCAGCTTCACGCTGAGGAAGGACGCATGAACCTCATCGACATGCGCACCATCTTCCTGACTCAGATCATGACCGACGCCCTGTGCACCCTGGTGATGGCCCTCCTCTGGTTCCAGAACCGACGCCGCTTCCCGGGCATCGGGTACTGGCTCCTGGACTTCGCCCTCCAGACCGCCGCCATCCTCCTCATCCTCCTGCGGGGAGTCATTCCGGATTGGCTTTCGATGACGGTCTCCAATGCCGCGGTGATAGTGGGGTCCCTCCTCGGCTACGTCGGCCTCGCCCGCTTCGCGGGGAAGAGGGTGCCGCAGGCGCACAACGTTGCCCTCGTCCTGCTTTTCATCGCCGTCCACATCTATTTCGAGGTAGCCAGTCCGAGCATAGCCGCGCGCAATCTCAATGTCTCGCTGACCCTCCTCGCCATCTGCGCGCAGTGCGTCTGGCTGGTCGCGCGCGGCTTCGCGCCGGGCGCGCGCCGGGGCTCGCGCTCGGTCGCCCTGGTCTTCTTCCTGTTCTGCCTGGTGAGCCTGATCCGCGTCGGGGTCATCGTCGCGAAGCCGCCCACGAGCCAGGATCTCTTCCGCTCGGGGAGCTACGATACCCTCGTGCTGCTAAGTTACAAGCTCCTCCTCATCGCCCTGACCTTCGCCCTGACGCTCATGATCAACGGCCGCCTCCTCCGCGAGATCCGGAGCGAGGAGGAGAAATTCGCTACGATCTTCCGCCTCTCGCCCTACGCCATCACCCTCTCACGCATGGAAGACGGCCGCCTCCTCGACGCGAACGAGGCCTTCCAGAAGATCTCCGGCTACTCCTCCGCCGAGGCCATCGGAGAGAGCGCCGTAGACCTTCGGCTCTGGGCCGCCGCGGATAACCGCGAAGAGGTGGTCCGCGACCTAGCCGCGGGGAGACGGGTCTTCGGCAGGGAGTTCCTATTCCGACGGAAGTCGGGCGAGCTCCTCACGGGCCTCTTCTCGGCCGAGATCGTCGACCTCGACGGCCGCCCCAGCATGCTGGCCAGCATAGCCGACATCACCGAGAACAAGCGGGCCGCCGAGGAGCTGCGGGCCCAGGCCGAGGGCTTCGCCGCCGAGCTCGAGCGCCGCGTCGCCCTGCGCACAGCCCAGCTCGAGGCCGCCAGCGAGGAGCTCGAGGCCTTCGCCTACTCGGTGTCCCACGACCTGCGCTCGCCGCTGCGTGCGGTGGACGGCTTCGCACGCATCCTCGCGGACGAATACGGCTACCGTCTCGACGACGAGGGCAGGCGGATCTGCTCGGTGATCGGCGAGGGCGCCGGCGAGATGGGCAGGCTCATCGACGACCTCCTCGCCTTCACGAAGCTCGGCCGCTCCGCCATGCGGCGCGAGGCGGCGGACATGGAGGCGCTGGCACGCTCCGCCTTCCTCGAGGCCGCGGGCAGCGAGGATCGGGCGCGGATCGACTTCCGCCTCGGGCCCCTGTCCGCTGCCCATGGCGACGCCAGGCGACTCGGCCAGGTCTGGCTCGAGCTCCTGTCCAACGCGGTGAAATTCTCCTCCAAAAAGGAGAGGGCGGTCATCGAGGTGGCCGCCTCGGAGAGCGAGGATGAGATCGTCTATTCCGTCCGCGACAATGGCGCCGGCTTCGACATGGCCTTCGCCCACAAGCTCTTCCGCGTTTTCCAGCGCCTGCACGGGGCGACCGAGTACCCGGGGCGAGGAGTCGGGCTGGCCATGGTGCATCGGATAATCGGTCGCCACGGCGGCCGCGTCTGGGCCGAGGGCAGGCCGGGAGAGGGGGCGACCTTCTCCTTCTCGCTGCCCAGAAACCCGAGGCTTTAGGACCGAGCGATCCGATCGCCGCGAAATGACGCAGTTTTTCCATGGCGCCTCGCGGGGACCGCATGGGCGCAAGGCCCCCGCGATCAACTAAACCGTAGGCGAGGAGACTCTCCCTGTCAAGAAAAGCGCTTGCGCCCTAGCCCTCCAGGAAGGCGTCGATCCGCGCCGTCAGCCCCGCGTAGTCCTCTACGGCGGAGAGGTCGGGGCACTGGGTCTTGATCGAGGCCGGCGCGCGGAAGAGGCAGCCCGAGTCCGCCGCGCGGATCATCGACAGGTCGTTGTAGGAGTCCCCCGCGGCGAAGACGCGGAAGTTGAGCGATTTCAGGGCCTCGACGGAATGGCGCTTGCCCTCTTTCTGCCGCATCTCGTAGCCGACGATCGCTCCCGCCGCGTCTATGGTCAGTCTATTGCAGAAGAGCGCGGGATAGCCGAGCTTCGCCATCAAGGGCTGGGCGAACTGGGTGAAGGTATCGGACAAGATGACCAGCTGCGTCCGGGCTCGGAGGGCCTGGGAGAATTCCATCGCCCCGGGGAGGACGTCCATGCCGCCGATGACCCTCTGGACGTCGGGGAGCCTGAGCCCGTGCTTCTCGAGGATGTCGAGGCGATACCGCATGAGCTTGTCGTAGTCGGGCTCGTCGCGGGTCGTCAGCTTGAGCTCGGGTATGCCCGTCGCCTCGGAGAAAGTTATCCAGATTTCCGGTACGAGGACTCCCTCGAGGTCGAGGCAAACGAGGTCCACTGCGCTACCCTCCGGGGCTGGACGATAGCACGGCGGAAGCGATTTGGGATAGGTCGCGGGCGACCGCTGTCCCGCCATCGCCTTTCCGGGCTAGTGTTACGAACCTTATGGAAACCGACGCGATCCCGATCCCCTTCTCCTCCCTCGGCCTCGCGTCCGGACTGCTCCAAGCTCTCGAGGCAGAGGGCTACGCCTCTGCCCTTCCTGTCCAGGCGAGGGCCATCCCCCTCGCCCTCACCGGAGCCGACGCGGTAGTGCTCTCGCTCACCGGCTCGGGGAAGACCGTCGCCTTCGTCGCGCCCCTCCTCCAGCGCCTGGGCGCCGAGGGAAGGGCGGGGGCGAACGCGACGGCCGCCCTGATCCTGGTCCCGACCCGCGAGCTGGCAGCCCAGGTCCGCGCCGTCGCCGAGAGGCTCGCCCGCTTCCTGCCCAGGCGGCTCAAGATCCAGGCGGTCTTCGGCGGCGTCTCGATCAATCCGCAGATGCTCGCCCTGCGCGGAGGCGCCGATATCCTGGTGGCGACCCCCGGGCGCCTCCTCGACCTGATGGAGAAGAACGCGGTCAAGCTGGGCAGCGTGAGGACGCTCGTCCTCGACGAGGCCGACCGCATGCTCGACCTGGGATTCGACGACGAGATGGGCAGGATACTGGCCCTCCTCCCGCACGAGCGGCAGACCCTCCTCTTCGCGGCCACCTGGGATCCCCTCGTGCAGCGACTGGCCGATGCCTACCTGCGCCATCCGGAGGTCGCCGATATGGGCGGCATCGCCAGTGAGGCTAGCGCGACGAGAGCCCCGCATCGGTCCGAGGGAGTCTACCTCCTCCCCCGCGACGACAAGGGTCCCCTCCTTCGCCGCCTCCTGGCCGAGAACGGCTGGGCCAGGATCTTGGTCTTCGCCAGCTCGATACGCAGGGCCGACAACGTGGCGCGGAAGCTCGAGGCCGACGGGGTCGGCGTCGCGGTCCTCCACGGGGACAAGAGCCAGGGCGCGCGGACGAAGGCCCTCGAGGATTTCCGGAGCGGCAAGGTCAGGGTCCTCGTCGCCACCGACCTCGCCTCGCGTGGCCTGGACATCGAGGCTCTGGATTGCGTGATCAACTACGAACTGCCCCGCGCCGCCCTCGACTACGTCCATCGCACGGGCAGGACGAGCAGGGCGGGACAGGCGGGCACGGTGATCTCCCTGGTCTGCCCCGATGAGGAGCCCGGCCTGAATCTAGTAGAAAGGCGGTTGGGGAAGGCATTGGACAGGATCGAGCCCTAGGGCGTCGCCCCGCCCTACTTCTCGCCCTTCGCCTCGAAGAAGGGCGCGTAGGCTTTGTCCGCGCCGAGGACGTGGGTCCCGAGCCAATCCCTGAGAAACTCCATCGTCTCGTGCGAGAGGAGGCTCGGGCTGGAGAACCTGTCCGCCTTGAGGGCCGTGAGCTCGCCGACAATTCGCCGGGGCTCGGCAGCGTGCTCGGCCGCGGCCGGATAGCCGTGCTTGGCCAGCATAGCTTCGTCGATCCGTTGGATCCCGACCGAGAACTCCTCGCGCCATACGATGAATTCCATAGGCCTATGCATAGGCGCGAAGGGCGACATTTGCAAAGCATTGACTAAAAGCGCTCGGGCGCTAGACTTTGACGCGATGGAAATGCTCGCCGTCGAACGTATACGGCTGCTTTGCATGGCCTTGATGGCGACGCTCCATCTCGAGGCCGAACCGATCGCCCAGCCCGATGCCGACGCCCTGATCACGATCAACAAGACCGACGCCCGGCAGCGGGTCCTGGATTTTTTCGACCCCCTCCTCGATTCGAATTTCAGGATCTTCGTTTTCGGGAAGAGGCTGGGCATCGCGGAAATGGACGACCTCCGGGGACTGACTGTCGGAGTGGAGAGAGCGGGTTCCCCGCAGGTGGCCTTACGGAGCGATCCGCGAATTCGCTCGACCGTGATACCCACGATCCTCGATGGATTCAAGATGCTGAAGGAAAGACGACTCGACGCCGTGGTGGTCGACGAGTGGGTCGGGCGATATATCGTTTTCGTTTTGGTTTTCGCCGCCTTGGTCGCCGCGTTCTTCGCCGCGCTGGCGCTCATCCCGGCCCGCAGGCTCTCCGCCGAAGGGCGGTACAGGCAGGAAACCACCGATAAGTCCATGACTATCGATGAAAAAGAGTCGGCCCTCAAGGAGGTCAGATACTTATAGGGGCAACTCGACGCGATCCTCGACAACATCCCCGGGCCCGTGTTCTACAAGGACACCAAGAATAATTTCGTCCGGGTGAACCGCTACCTCGCGCAGGGCTATGGGGCGGAAAAGGCCGAATTGGAAAACAAGAATCTCGGCGATTTACACACCAAGGAAATGGCCGATCACTACTACCAGGACGACCTGGCCATAATCGAGGCCGGCATGCCGCGGTATGGCATCGATGAGCCCTGGCAGACCCTCGAAGGCATGAGGTGGGTGAGCGCGAGCAAGATTCCCCATCGCAGCCCCGAAGGGGAAATAATCGGAGTGATCGGCATTTCCATGGGTATCACGGAGCCCAGGAACGCGATGGCGAAGATCCGAGCCCTGCTCCGGGAGAAGGAGCTGCTCCTCAAGGAAGTCCATCATAGGATCAAGAACAATATGACCACCATAATCGGCCTGCTGTCCTTGCAGGCGGCGTCGGCGAAGGAGCCTGCGGCCGGTAAGGCTCGAGATCGACCTTCCCGAGTTCCGCCTCGACGTAGGGCAGATGGGGAACATCGGCCTCCTCCTCCTGCGGGACCTAGCCAAGCAGCTCGGGGGGACGAAAATAATCATGGAATTCGCCCTCGAAGGACCCGGCGCCGGCTCTGGATAATCCCCCCTCTACGGCGTACGATGCCCCCCATGGACATCCGTAGCCTCGACCCGGCCGACGAAATACCTCGTGATGGACGACATAGGCCTAGCTCGGGAGGTCAAGCTGAGCGCCCCCGGCGCGCTGCTCATAGGCGAGAGAGGCGGCGTCGCGATCCCGGCCTGCTCAGCATCTACTGCACCGCGACCAGGGGCGAGCTCTTCGGCGAGGAGGACTACCTCTTCGCCGACTACCTGTCGAAGGAGCTCCGAGGAGAGCCCAGCGACTTCGCGGCGATAGGGTCGTGGCTGAAGGGGGGCAGCGGCGCGGGGCCGTCGAGGGCGAGACGCGGGTGGCCGAGCTCGTGGCCCTCTTTTAGCCCGACCGCGCCATCGCTCCCAGCTTCTCGAGCTCATGCGGCTCTTCGTAGAGAGCCACGCGCGCGACGGAGCGCAGCTCGCTCACCCAGGCGTCCAGTTCCCTGATCTTCCCGTCCCTCGCCGCGGCGGAGGACTGGGCGGCGCCCGAGCCCTGTGCCTTGGCCCGAGCCAGAGCGCGCACCGCCTGGACCAGGGCGGCCTCCTCCCCCAGCTTGGCGAGGCTGTAGCCGAAGCGCGTGAGCCTGAAGCCCAACGTGGAGTAAGGCGGCCCGCCGGCGCTCTCGGCGGCCAGGTTCGCGTAGAAGGCCTCGGCCTGCTCGAGCCATCCGGCCAGGCTCTGCCTACGCGGCCCGTAGAGCTTGAGGGCGGCGATCGCTCTCGAGTCGTCGCCGAAGCATACGCGCGCGATCTTGAGCGTCTTCATGTACGCGGCGTTCGCGGCCTCGAAGGCCTTCTCGAGGCCCTTCGTCGCCCCGCGATGCCCTCCGGGATCCAAGGGCTGCTCCTTAGCCAGGGCGTCCGCCTCGGCCCAGAGGGCGCGGCCCTCTCCCAGGCGCTGGGCGTCGTAGCCGTAGGCCCCGAGCGCCTTGGCAATCCCGGGAACGCCGGCCGCGTTCTCGATGAGGGTCCTGGAAGCCTTGAGGAAACCAGCCTGCGATACGCGATGAGATGACATGTTCAGCTCCTCTCATTTTAGCAATGGAATCATTCTCGGAGCGCGCCTCGCGCGCGCCCGTCCTGCCCTCCGACCGGAGGAAGTTATCAATAAAGACCACCATTTCTCCGGGGCCTCAAGGCCGATGGCCCGGTTTGCCTGTAGACATTCATCTACAAGGGGCGAAATGGGCTTAATGGATTTGTAGTAGCGCCCGGGAGTAGCGGGGGCGGGCTGCCTTGACGCGGGGTCCGGGCCTCATAGAATGGAGGATATAATCGGCGACGATGAAACGCGGGACGCCGGCGGCTTGGAGGCAGGTAGGATGAATCCCAAGGTAGACGCATTCCTGGCCAAGGAGAAGAAGTGGCAGGAAGAGTTCAAGAAGCTGAGGCAGATCATCCTCGACTGCCGGCTGACCGAGGAGCTGAAATGGGGCCAGCCCTGCTATTCGCTCGATGGGGCCAACGTAGTGCTGATGCACGGATTCAAAGAGTATTGCGCGCTCCTGTTCATGAAGGGCGCCTTGCTTAAGGACTCCAAGGGCATCCTGATACGACAAACCGAGAACGTTCAGTCGGGGCGCCAGATCAGGTTCACGAACGCCCAAGAGATAGGCAAACTGGAAAAAACGCTAAAATCCTATATAAACGAGGCCATCCAAATCGAAAAGGCCGGCTTGAAGGTCGAGCTCAAAAAGACCGCGGACTACGAGGTCCCGGAGGAATTCCAGGGCAGGCTGGATGCGCTGCCCCCCTTGAAGGCCGCGTTCGATGCCCTGACTCCTGGACGCCAAAGGGCGTATCTCTTCTACTTTTCCCAGCCCAAGCAATCCAAGACCCGCGAGTCCAGGATCGAGAAATTTATCCCGAGGATCCTCGACGGAATGGGATTGGACGATTAGCGGTCCCTCAGTATCGTCTCGCCCTTGACCAGCCAGGATATGCCGAAGGCCTCCAGCAATATCGTCTCGGCGAAGAACTCGACCTTCGTCCGCTCGAGGGTCTGGGGGTCGAGGACCAGCAGCAGGACTCCCAGGACCGCGAGGGTGACTAGCATCACGCAGCCGCAGGCTATATAGACGGCGTTCCTCCGCCGCTTTCGTTCGGTCGGCTCCCTGTCCTTGCGGGTCTTCGTGAAGAGGAGGAGCGAGCTCAGGGCCAAGAGGACGAAGAAGATCGCGGCGCAGGAGAAGTGCACGACGTTCGAGCAGGACTCGCGCAGCCGGAAGAAGCCGACCCGCGCGTCGGGATCGAGGGCGAGGCAGGGGAAGAGGCCGACGCAGACTCCGGCGAGGCCGGCCGCCAGGTTGGCCATGGTGTCGATGAGCTCATGGCCCTTGTAGGTCATCATGAAGAAGGCCATCGCTATCATGAGGCCGACGAAGAAATCCCGGACGTTGGTGTAGTAGTAGCGGCTTATCGACCTCTGCAGGGCCTCGCCCCCAAAGGCGAGTCCCCCGAGGAAGCAGACCAGGGGGAGGACCATGCCGAGGATGCCGATCAACCTCCGGAGTCCCTTGAAAGATAGGATCATGCTCTTGTTGCGCCGAGCCATGGGGAGCCTCCTTTATAAATCGACGAGCCGTGTTAGGATAACCCTCGATGCGTTTCGACGACAAGCTATCGTTCGAGGCCCGCCTGCGCCCCAATCCCGGGGAGGTCGCGGCCATCATCGGGCTCCCCCTCGCCGCGCTCCTGGATCCGCATAACGCGAGCGAACGGGAGATACTAGTCCGGGGCGAAAGGCTTCTCGTCCCCTGCTACCTTTTCGGCGACCGCCTGGTCTGGGGCGCGACCGCGATGATCCTATCCGAGCTGTAGGAGCTGCTTGGCGGCTTCGTCGGGCCAGGCTACAATCCGAGGCCATGAAAGTCGTCGTCGATTACTATTCCTCCTTCGACGAAGCTGGCCGCCTGTCCGGCGAGCACTCGCTCGAGCGCCTCCGCAGCCGGGAGATCATCGGGCGGTACCTGCCCGCCGCCGGAAGCGCCATCATCGACATCGGGGGGGCGGCGGGGGCCTACTCCTTCTGGCTCGCGGGCCTCGGCTACGACGTGACCCTGGTGGACCTCACGCCGAAGCACCTGGAGCAGGCCCGTAAGAGGAACGACGGCGCGGCCGCCAAGCTCGCGCGGATGGAGCAGGGCGACGCCCTCGACCTGAAATTCCCCGAGGGAGCCTTCGAGATGGCTCTCCTGATGGGGCCGCTCTACCACCTACCGAAGCGCGAGCATAGGATCCGCGCGATCCGGGAGGCCGGGCGGCTCGTGAAGCCGGGCGGCATCGTAGTCGCAGCCGCCATCTCGCGCTTCGCCGCGATGCTCGACGGCTACAAGCACGACCTCGTCTCCGATCCCGCGTTCAGAAAGATCCTCGACCGAAGCCTCGCGACCGGCGACCACCGCAACGATTCGGGCAACCCGAAGTATTTCACGACGGCCCGCTTCCATCGCGGCGCCGAGCTGCGCGAGGAACTCGCCGAAGCGGGCCTCGCCGTCAGGAAAGTCCTTGCGGTCGAGGGCTTCGCCCACTGGGTCGAGGGCGTCGAGTACAAGATGCGCGACGACGGCTATCGCGGCTACCTCCTCGAGAAGCTCCGCGAGACCGAGGAGGAGGAGAGCCTCATCGGCGCGAGCTCGCACCTCCTCGCGATCGCCGTGAAGGCCTAGCGAAGGAGGCCCGCGTCGAGGCTCGCGCCCTCGCGGAGGAAGAGGGGCATGGAGTCGAGCGGCGCGTCGCAGTCGATCCGGGCTCGAGCACCGGCGCCACGAGGACATCGGGCCCGAAAAAGAATTCGTCGTCGATCTCCCAGGCCGCCCCGTCCTTCGGGAAATCGTAGAAGAGGGGCCTCATGGGAGGCGTGCCCTTGTCGTGAGCGGCCCTCATGATCGAGGCGACGTAGGGTCGTATCCGCTCGCGCATGAGCATGTACTTTTTGAAGACCCCGTAGGCTTCGTCGCCGAAGCGCCAGACCTCGTTGTCCGCACCGCTGTGGAACTCCGCGCTCCCCGGGCTGCGAGGCGCCTTCTCGGGCAGCCTATCCCCGTGGAGGCGGAAGACGGGACAGAAGGCCCCGTACTGGAACCATCGCAGCAGGAGCTCCGCATAGGCCGGATCCCTCACGTCGCCGCCGAAGAAGCCGCCGATGTCGGTCGTCCACCAGGGGATGCCGGCGATCGCCATGTTGAGCCCCGCCTTGATCTGCCGCTTGAGCGAGGCGTAGCTCGATTGGACGTCGCCCGACCAGACGAGGGCGCCGTAGCGCTGGCTGCCGGCCCAGGCGCAGCGCACGAGGTTCATGGGCGCTTCCTGCCCCGCCGCGAGCATCCCGTCGTAGAAGGCCTTCGCGTGCAGCGCGGGGTAGATGTTGCCCACCTGGAGGTCGGTGCCCAGGTGGTAGCGGTAGTCGTCGAAATCGTAGGCCGAGTACTCGGGCTCGGCTTCGTCCAGCCAGAAGAGGCGCACGCCCTTGTCGAAGTAGCTCTTCTTCGCGGCGCGCCTGAGATAGCCCCTCGCCGCCTGTACTCGCGCGCCGCCTCGAGCAGCTCGTCCTGGCTTCGATAACGGAGCTTGCACTGCCAGAAGCCCATGCCGTAGTCGGGCATCATGGGAGGCGTACCGGTGGCGGCCGCGTAGGCTTCCTCGATTTCGGCTGGGGAATCGCCCGCGGCTATCCAGTAGTCCAGGGCCTTGGTCGAGGGCGCCTTCCACTCCGTGCGGTTGTTGCCGAAGACGACCTCGCCGATGGCCGGATTGTTCCACAGGAAGCCATAGCCGCGGCTCGAGAGGGCGAAGGGCACGCTCGCCTGGGAATTACGCCGCGCGAGCTCGAGGACGCAGCCCTTCATGTCCATGCTATCCTGCTGGTACTGGCCCATGCCGAAGATCCTCTCGCCCGGATAGGACTCGAAACGGGCGGTCAGCCTATAATCTCCTCCGGGAGTCGGAGAGAATTCCCGGGGGAATACCCTGATGGCCGCGGGCGCGCCCTCGCTGTCCCAGTTTCGCGCATACTCCTGGAGGAGCGTCGCGCCCGGCTCGGGCGTGCTAAACTTGGCGCCGAGAAGAAGGGGCCATGCTGGAAAGGGCCTTCATTTCCGGATGCGACCGCGGCCTGGGCTACGCCCTCGCGGCGCTCCTCTGCTCCAAGGGCTGGGAGGTTTTCGCGGGCTGCAATTCGCCCTCGGGGATCGAAGCCTACCGCGTCTTGCCGGGGAAGGTCCTTCCCCTTTCCCTGGATGTCGCCTCCGACGAGAGTGTCCTGGTCGCGGCGGCCGCGACGGCGGAACGCACTGATGCCCTCGGCCTGCTCATCAACAACGCCGGCGTCCTCGGCAAGATCGAGGATCCGATCGACGGCCCCCCTCCCCCTCCTCCTCGCGTCGGGCGCGGCGCGCGTGGCGACCGTCTCGAGCGAGGCCGGCTCCAACGGCGAGTGCTCGCGCGATTCGTGGTACGGCTACGCGATGTCGAAGGCCGCCCTGAACCGCGAGTCGGTGATCCTGCACCACTAGCTGCGCAAGCGGGGCGGCGGCGTCCTACGAGCCCGAGGAGGCCGCCGCGATGGCCTGGGCGAACATCATGCGCCCGGGCGTCTTCGAGGACGCGGAGCCGCGCTACCTCGCTCACGAGGGGAGGGCGCTGCCGTGGTAAGGCGAAGGATAGCGCTCTTGGGAACCTGCCTGGAAGCGGCCTTCCATCCGCTCGCAGCCCTTGAGACCGAACTGACGAAGATCTTTTCCCCCTTCGGCGAGCCGCTGTTCCTCACCGACGGGGACGCCTTCCTCGCGTCGATTCCCGAGGACATCGGCCTGCTCGTCTCGCTCTCGGACGATTGGCAGAGGGCCGCGGATGACGCGGCGATGGCCGGTCTCGTCTCCTGGACGGCGGGTGGCGGCGCGGTCCTCGCGTTCCGCCCCATAGGCGCCTTGGGAAGCCTCGCCGAGCTCGAGGCTTGGGAGATGCAGGACGAGCCCTACCGTTTCGAGTTCGGCCCCTTCACGGAGCTTTCGCCCCTCCTCGAGTACCGCGATGCCGAGCGCGTCCATCCTACGCTCGCCTCGTCTCCGCCGCCGCACGGCGGATGCTGGAGTAGCCTCGTAGGCGCGCGCGAGCCGGCCGCGCACTCACCAACCTTGCAAGCGACTCGATTTTTCGGCTATCATCGCAGTACCTATGGATATCCGCACGACCCGCAACATCGGCATCATGGCCCACATAGACGCCGGCAAGACCACCACGACGGAACGCATCCTCTTCTACTCGGGCAAGACCTACAAGATCGGCGAGGTCGACGACGGCGAAGCCACCATGGACTGGATGGAGCAGGAGCGCGGCATCACGATCACGAGCGCCGCCACCACGACTTACTGGCGCAAGCACCAGATCAACATCATAGACACCCCCGGCCACGTGGACTTCACAGCCGAGGTGGAGCGGTCCCTGCGCGTCCTCGACGGCGCGGTCGCCGTCTTCTCGGCGGTGGACGGGGTCGAACCCCAG